>CAZGEP010000061.1:0-24620 GCA_964524955.1 uncultured Planctomycetota bacterium
CGATCTCAGATCTTGCGGATTCGAAGAGCGCGGATCAACTCTTTGATGATGTGCTTTCTGCGATGGGAAGCGTAGACATCCTTGTCAACAATGCAGGGACCACCTTTCGGGCGCCTGCAACCGAGTATCCGCCTGCAGAATGGGAACGGGTGATGAACGTGAATGTGACCAGCCTCTTTCGTCTATCTTCCCGTTTTGGTTCACACTGTATAGAGCGGAAAGCTCCGGGCAGGATCATCAACATTGCGTCGCTGCTTTCTGAAGCGGCTCGGCCGACCATTCCGGCTTACACCGCCAGTAAAGGCGCAGTCCGGCAGCTGACCATGGCCCTGGCGGTTGAATGGGCTGCATACAATATTCAGGTGAATGCTGTCGGTCCCGGCTACATTCAGACCGACATGACCGAACCCTTGATCACGGACCCGGAATTCGATCAGTGGGTCCGGAGCCGGACTCCGCTTGGACGATGGGGAAAGCCCGAAGATATTGCTGCAGCGGTTCTTTATCTTTCATCACCGGCTTCAAGTTACATTACCGGACAAACCCTGTATGTGGACGGCGGCTGGCTGGCTTCTCTTTAATACAGCAATATAAAAGGGGCCCGTAGCATGAAAACCTATCCAACCCGGCGAAGTTTATTTCTTTTTCTGTTGTGCATGCTGGTCTTTTTTGGCATTGTGGGGACGCACAACAACCTTCTGTATCTGGTGCTTTCCATTTTTCTGACCTGTATGGCGATCGGCTGGGCCGGACCGGCTGTATTCTGCCGGCACCTCCGCATGGAGCGCAATCTCCCTGAAACCGCAACTGCGGGTACGGAATTGACCGTTGAGGTTTGCCTGCACAACCCCCATCGATTCTTTTCAATTCCCGCTCTGATACTTCATAACGCGGCACGGTTTCGCAACGATCCGGATCGGCCTGTTCTGGTGGGCGGCCTGGCCGCGAAGAGTGAAGTGCGCTTTTCCAGGCCCCTGCAGCTTACTCGCAGAGGACGGTGGGTGCTGGAAGACATGCGGATCGAATGCGCTTTTCCCATGGGGCTTTTTCAGCGGGAATGGATGGCCGGCAGTTCAGCGGAAGTTTTGGTGTATCCGCGAATTGTCCGTATCCGCGACCGGTTGCTCGAAGGTATGACAGTGAATCTGTCCAAGCTGTCGAGTATTCCGGATACAGAGCGTGAGGTGCGGAACCTTCGTTTGTACCGGGATGGTGACGATCTTCGGCGCATCAACTGGAAAGCCACGGCCCGGCGGGATATGCTGGTCGTGGGGGAGTATCACCGGGTAGAGAAACGTCCCCGTGTTGCCCTGTACCTTGATATTTCATCCGGCAGAGAATCAACCAAAGAAAAAGCCATTTCCATGATCGCAAGCCTGGCGGTCTTTTATCATTCCCGGAAACGCCTGATCAAACTCATGACTTCGGAAAAGACCATTACCTTTGGCAAGTCGGAACGAAAGATACGGTCCATGCTGGAGCATCTGGCTCTGCTGGATGCCTCAACACGAAATCCCTTGAAACATATCCCCAGAGAGTCGGTGTCCTGCTTCAGGGTTCTGGTGAGTTCCGGATCCCGACCCCAATTTCAGCAGCGCTTTGACCTGGTTCTTACACCGGCGGCTTTTAGAAATTATGCCCCGGCATTAGGAAAACGTACGAATGGTGCCTGAACCTGAAGAGATTCGTTTAGCAGAGACTGCCCTCAGAAGAACGGCGATGGCCATGTCCTTGAGCAGCCTGGTGATTCTTGTAATTACCCGCCTGGTTGTGTGGCCCGTGGGATTGCTATTTGTTGTTCTGATCCTGCTGACTGGACGCAACAAAACCGGGGATGAGAAACGCTTGACCGTATTTTTCAATATCATCGCACTCCTCTTTGTCGTCTACATCCTGATTCAATCCTCGAGCACGAACATTATTTCCGTATGTGTTGAAGTGCTTCCGTATTTTTTTCTGACGGTGCAGGTATATTATCTGCTCTTTCCTTTATTTGAAGAAAAGTATTATTTCTTTTCCGTAAATGTTCTTATGACCATTGTTGAAAGTGCACTGGTGGAAAACAAAAGTTTTTTTGTATTGTTTTTTACGATCTTCTTTGCCATGCTTCTTCGCGGAGCGGTTCGAGCAGAATATGTACGAGTCATCAAAGCGTTGATCCAGGGCAGGGATACCCGTGCTCGTATGCTCTTCAGCCGGTTGGCTTCGAAGGCCACGACAACCGGATCCTTATCCGAGGACGTCCACAGGCAAGAGGGGTTGATTGTCCAGGGCGTGCCGCAGCGAGGTGTGAAGAAACAGTCTGGTTTTGCTGTTGCCATGCTTGTTGTAATTTTCCTCTTTGTTCTGCTTCCCAGGACCGGTCCCGTAACCGGCCTGGGTGCCTTTGCCGCTGGCGGACAGAATGCAGGCAACCGGGATCGGGTTGGTTTTTCCGAAGAAATCACTCATGGCGCCTTTGGCAGGATCGCCAGGGACAGCACCATGGTAATGACTGTAAAGGCGGACCGGGAAGCATTGTCCGACGCACGTCTTAAGTGGCGGGGAAAGGCGTTGAACTATTTTGACGGCACGCATTGGAAATCTGTTACCCGTGCTTTAACGGAAAACAAATGGACACTGGAATCCGGTGAGGGGAACCAGGGGCAAAGCAGAGAAAACGTTTTCATACCGGATCTTCAGAATGGCGTTTTTGTTGTGAATCCGAAAGCCGGGATTGAACCGACGGACCGTCATAGACTTAACCGCGTACGGTTTCGATTTCTGCTCAAAGGGGTGCGCACCATATTTACACCGCCCAAGCCGGTTTTCATCAGCCGGTCGTTCGGCAGAACTATCCTGGAGATGGACTATAACGGATTCTTTCGTTTGCGCAGACTGCGTCCTGAACAGGGAGAGCTTGTGTACTCCGTGTGGATTCGTCCGAATGATCCCCAAACGGTGCAAAAGATGAAAGCGTCCGTGTATTTAAGAAATTCGATCGGTATGGTTCGGCTGTGTCTGCAGCTTCCGTCAGATTTAGATCCCCGAGTTCGAGAACTATCAGCAAGCTTGACCCGTGGTAAGACTCCGTATGATGCAGCAATAGCGGTGCAGTCTTATCTGGAAACGAATTGCAGCTACAGCCTTGATTCGCTGACAATGCCATCCGGATCAGATCCGTTGGCTTATTTTCTATTTACTCGAAAGACCGGCCATTGCGAGTATTTTGCATCCTCCATGGCCATATTGCTTCGCTGTGCCAATATACCGGCACGGGTGGTGGTCGGCTTCCAAAAGGGAGAATGGAATTCGCCGGGGGAATTCTTCGCGGTCCGGCAGCGGGATGCCCATGCCTGGGTCGAGGCATATTTTCAGGGAGCAGGATGGATGACATTTGATCCCTCTCCCCGGTCTGCGGAAAACCGGGCATTTCTGTCCGGTCGCAACTGGCTGCAAAAGAATATCATGCCGTATATTGCTTTTCTTGACGAAAAGTATTATGATTATGTGATTGAATATGATCGGGGAACGCGTGCCGGTCTCTTCAGCCGTGTGGCGAATTTTCTGAGGCAGATCAGGAGACCCATGGAACGTGTGTTCCATTTTATTCCGAGATTTCGGTGGCGAAATCTTATCATGACTGTTTCCGTTGCCGGTATCGTATTTCTAATCCTGATTCTGATGATTCGTTCGCGCAACCGCCGGGTCGTAAGCCGTTTGTCAACGCCATCGGTCCGGTACAGGCGCCGAAAAATAATCTGGGGAAGATACGGAAGACGTGTCGCAGATGCGTACCTGCAGGTCCGAAGGCTTGTAGAGAGAGAAACGCCGAAACGCTCTGTTTACATGACTCCCCACGATTTTATCCGGTATGCGGAGGAAAATATTCCCCGGACCCTCGAACAGGCATTACCCATTGAACTCCTGCGCGAATTAACGTATATGTACGAGAACGCCCGATTCGGGTGCGGTGATTTTACTCGTAAAGATGTGCTTCGCGCAGAGGCCTTCAGCTCCAGGCTGAAAGAATCTATTTCGTATAAAGCCGTTTTCGGATCTTAAATCCGTTAAGCGGAACGAACTTGGGATTGACGGTTTGCTTGATTTTCTTTTCAACGATCCGGATAAAGGTATCCTTTTTCAGTTTGGAAAAGTTTGTGCAGTATTTGGGCGTCTTCATAAATACCTTTAACGCGAAATATTCCTCAATCATTTTGGCCTGCTGCTCGGCATTATATTTGTTAAACAGCTGGGCGTCTTTAAGCTCATATTTGTAGGCTTTATTTCGGTTTCCGTGCATGATCTGGCCTTTGCCCTGATGATAGAGCGAATCCGGTATGTACCGGATGCCCACGTTCTGAAACTGCCATACGTGGGTGGCTTCGTGTGCGAGAAGGATAAAAAATTTGGACGACATCCTGTATTTCTCATTCGTGATGTTGTGCTTTTTGTCAAACTGGATAATGTTCTTGGTGGTACGGGTGGAACCGATACTCAACACGGATTTGAATCGGTACTCCAGTTTGCTTGCGTCCATGGTCTTTCCGAAGATTTGCTCCACCAACCAGCGTTCCTGATCTTTGACCGGAACCACCTTGCCCGAGACTTTTTCTTCAGCCTTTTTAATTTCCTTGTTTACACGACGCTCGGAACGTTTGATCTTTTCCGTCAACCCACCAAGGTCAAAACCGAAGGCTGCTGAGGGTATCAGTACAGCAACAGCAACCACCACAACATAAATCCGAGGGAATTTCATAGTTTACCTCCAAAAAATTAATAAAGAATGATCACAGCGATGATTTCCATGTCTTCGGTCCCGGTGTTGCGAACCGAATGACCGGAACCGTTTCCGGTCAGGACAGCGTCACCGGCCTGGACGGGCTTTTCTCCGTCTCCCTCATCCACGACGCCACATCCCTTTGTGAGTATATAAATTTCATCTTCGTCTTCGTGTTTGTGTCGTCCGATGCCTGCACCTGGTTTGAGCGTCAGTTTTCCGCACAACCGCAAACGGGCCGTAAAATCCTCTTTGTCCAGCAGGTGAGTGATTTCAACCGCTCCGGGACCGCCGCGCATATTCTCCCTGATTTCGCTGCGCATGTCAATGGATTTCCTGATCATGAAATATCTCCGGAAGAATGAAAAAAAGATGGAATAATTTTCTGAAAAAATATAATTTAAAACTTCTTTTCAAAAAAACGACCATTGCTTAACAGATGACTGTATTATGCATAAGAGTATAGCATAAAGAAAATTGATGTCAAGGAAGTGAAAGGAAAAAATGACAATGAAGAACACTGTGTTTGGAATCGCCTTGATATGCTGCATGCATCTGCTGCTTTCCTGTGTATCTGCGGATGATTCTGCGTTCGGAAGTTATCTGACCGGAGATGTTGCAAACGCCGTGGATCTTACCTATAACATGGAGTTTGAGAAGGCCCTTAAGGCCTTTGATTCCTGCCGGGATCAGATGCCGGACTATACCCTTGCCTTTCTAAAGTCCTGCGTTTATTACTGGAAATACCAGACGCGTATGGAAGGGAAAGAACGCGAAGCCGTTGAAAAGAAATACCTTAGACTACTTGAACAAACCATTGCTGCCTGCAGAAAAGATGACCAGGAACCGAATGCGCGGCGGTTGTTCTTTCTGGGCGCGGCATACGGAAACCGGGGTCGGTACCTGGGAATGGAAGGAAAGTGGATGAAAGCCTACTTTGACGGGAGAAAAGGAAAAAAGTATCTGCAGAGGGTATTAAAGAAAGACAGTTCTGTTGTAGATGCCAAGCTGGGCCTGGGCATGTTCAAATACTACGCGGCAAAGCTTCCGGGAATCATCAAACCCCTGACATTCATCATCGGGGTCAGTGGCAGTAGCAAAAAGGGCTTGAAGTATATCACTCAAGCTGCCCAGAACGGTATCTACTCCAGGATCGAGGCAACGTTCTTTCTGGGGCATATTTACGGGTATTATGAGTTTGAATACGAAAAGGCGCTGGAAATATTTACCGGTCTTTGTAAACGCTATCCCGGAAACAGTGTTTTTGCGCACAATCGCAACCATTGTTTGTATTATCTGGGACTTGAAAGTACCCGCAGGCTTAACTACACAAAGGCTCAGGAGTATTTTAGACGGATACGTGAAGCATATACAGGAAAGAGTCGTATCAAATTCGATATTCTGGACAAGGAGGTTGACGTTGAACCCGATTTCCTCTTTAAGTTTACTGCACCGTCGGATACGGCACTGGCGATCCTCTGCTCGGTCCATTTATGGAAGATTCAAATTGCCTGCAGAACGTTTGACCGGGCTCGAAAGACCGCTGAATACCTGGCCAAAGGCAAGTCCTTTCCGGAAAATTGTCGGGCGCTGGGATGCTTCTTGACCGCACGCACAGTGGAACTTGAAAAAGGATTTGAGCAGGCAAAGAAATATTACATCAACTGCCTTTCGTTCAAAACGGATATTCCATTCAGCCAGGCGGTCAAGCGAGCGGCTACTCGAGGGCTGGAGTCTCCGCTGACTGAACTCTACCGGATTCGTTCACTGGTTGTGCGAAAGAAATACAAATCCGCTTTAGAGTGTTGTAAACAGATGATGAATTCCTTTGAACGGGCCAACTGCCCGTTGGCCTTTTACAAGGACTTTTTGCTGCTCAATATGGCAGCAGAGCTGGGGCTCAAGGAAGAAGAGGGGATGCTTCCGAAAAAGTCTGAATGCAGAATACCGCGCCGCCTGACTAGATAATTACCTGTACTCCATTTCCCACATGGCCGTGCCGCGATGAACAGAATAATTTAAAAGAATATCAAACGTGGGTTTACCGACGCCGGGAGCATTTACCGGCAGATGCCAGAAACAGCGAAGAACAGGTGCCAGTTCATCGGATCCTTCTATTGTAAAATCCGGATTGTTGTCGCCGTCTTCATCTACCGGCAGGGGGTTCAGTGAGGTTTGGAATTTCTTCGCTTCAAACCAGCTGATAACGCTGTCATTATTCAGATCCTGTTCTGCATTGTAAACCGTGACCCATCCGCATTCATACGCGTTCCATTCATAGAGGTAGGAGCAGTTCATGCCTCCAGCGGTGCTGTCGTCTTTCGGGTCATTTCCCTGAGGATCAAATGTGCCGCCAGGAGGGGGGCCGTCCTTGTCATAATTGAATTGCCAGTTGTTCATCCACTGCGGACGACCGCCGTCCAAACCTCGGGATTTGTCGATCGGACAGATAAAGCTTTCCTTGGTGTCAATGTAATCGGGAAATAGAATTGTGATCCAGGGCGGCCAGTGCTGTCCATTTTCGCCGCGGTAAAGTTCAATGCCACTGCAGAGCTGGCGAAGGTTGTTGATGCAGGCCGCTTCCTTGGCCCGTACACGTCCTTTGTGTATGGCCGGAAGCAGCATGCCGGCAAGAATGGCAATGACCGCGATAACGACCAGCATCTCAACAAGGGTAAAGGATTGCTTTTTCATGTCAGTCAGATCCGGTTGATAAATAAAGTAAGCCACTATAAACAGTATACTTCAGTTTCTGAGATTTGTCCAAAAAAACAGACTGGTTTTTTCCGGAATTATTCCGGAAAAAACCGGTAATTATAGGTTTCAACAAATCCGGTAACCGGATTAACCACCAGGGTAAAGGCCTTTTCATGGTCTTTATCTTCCAGGTAAATGCGATGCGGATCAATGTATCCTTCGGGATGGACATCCACTACCAGTGATTCAGATGTCAGAACATTTCCTTCCCCAAAGTGAATCTCGGTAAATACCAGATCGGTCAGTTTCGTAAGAAAGGCCCGTTCCGGTTTTTCGGTTTCCGGATTGATCTCCGTAAGCATGTTGATCCAGTACGTATCGTCGTGCAGGTCGTATTGAATCTGCAGGGGCAGGCCAGTGGAAACGGATTCATTCAGTGTCCAGGTGATGATCTGAGATAGTTTTCTGACTTCATTCTCAATGCGCAGACCAGGGATTCTGTTGTACAGGTTTGGAATCACGAATCCGATGATCAGGCTGATAATAAAGCAGACCAGAATCAGTTCCAGCAACGTAAATGCATGCCTGTTTTTTGAGTTATCCATAGCGGACAATTATATCCAACAGATAAATCAAGTCGAGAACAATTCTCATGGTATGAACTATAGGACGCACAAATCCCGGGTAACGGTTCAAAAAACCGGGTTGGAGAGTTCGTTATCCAGACGGTGATTGGTGAAGCGTTTTCCGGATACGGGCAAGTTTCCTGTATTCGTCCTTGCGGACGTTCTGGATCATCCGCCGAATGTCGGCGTTGGACATATTGAGTTTGCGGCCGAGTGTGCGTATGGCGTCCTGTTCTCTTTTGTCAATAAATCCGTCTGCCATAGCCGTCCGGATCATAAAGGTCAACCAGTTGTGTCCCTGCTGCGGGTCTTTCGGGGCAGACATGGACAGTGTCTTATTACGGGCCGCAGTCATGATCTGTCTGATTTTCTGTTCCGGTATGTTGTTGGCGCTGGCATAGGAGAACATCAGCTTCTGTTCTTTTTCTGTAACTTTTTCATCCGCCATCATGACCAAGGCCATCCACGCAGCCAGCTCCAGTTTACCAGACGGCTCCTCCGGGAAGGCTGCGTCTGTCTGGGCTGAAGTCTTTCGGATTGCGGTCAGCAATTCCATGATATCGGGTTTGTACCGTGAACCAACAGAATCCAGAATCCATTCAGTGGATCCGTCATTCAGGACGGTACCGCAATACTCACAGGCATCAGAAGCGGCAGACTGGACCGGAGCACTGCAACCGGGACAGTGTCCGGAAGAAGCGGAATGTGCACTGTCTGTGAGCGTGCCGTGTTTTCGGATCAGTATATAGAAATGAGATTTGATGGATTCTGTGGCAATGGAAATGGTTTTTTCGCTCGAACGTTTTCTGGCGCTGCCGCTCCACTGAATATAGACCGCTGCCTTATCAAATTCCGGGGTCAGCAGAACACCGGTTGTGTCAACGGATCCGACCGCGCATTCTCCTTGGAATATGCGAAATCCATCTTGATCCGGCTTTAATTTATCAGCCAGCTCTTTGCAGAATCGTTCGGTTGCCATCTTTCGGATTGGTTTAATGGTGCCTTCTCGTTCTGATTTCATCAGGCGCCAGAATATAACACTGGCACGGTCTTCAAGGTGCTGCGTGGAGAATCCCGGATCCGCGGCAGTCAGCTGTTTGACACCCGGGATTTCCTTGTAATCCGTGTCAAGCCATTCGCTGGGCTGTGTGATCTCGCTGAGGATCCAGTCGTACTCACCATTTTTAACCAGGGAACCGCAGGCAGAGCACTTGGCGTGCTGATTGAGTTTCAGGTCTGCCCCGCAGTTGGGACAGTTTCCCTCCCAAAGTCCGCTGGTTTTGACGCTTCGCGTACCGGGACGGCGAATAAATGACCAGTATTCAACGAATAATGCAGGAGACTTGCTTCCTGAAATGTACAACCCGCTGTTAATATCGACTCTGTAATCCACTGCAGAGGCTGTGATGCGTACGGAGATCATATCAAAAACACGGCTGGACTTCACCCGGGCAATGTGGCAATTATGAATCTGGATGTTTTCCATGTGATCCCGGTATCCTTCTTCCCGCTGCTCTTCAAACTGCAGAGAAAATCGTTCCAGGATGCCGTCTGAGATAAAGGCCTGAACCGGCTTCAGATCCTGAGCGTACCATGCTTTCTGTATAGCGGTAAAGGCCTTTTGTGTCCGTTCAATCAGGCGGTTTTCATCAAAGTCCGGATCCCGTTCCTTGATTTTTGACATTGCGATTTCCCGCTCCTCCTTTGTCTGCTGCCGTTTGTTGCGTCGTATGGATGAACTCTGGTGATAACTGTTGATCTCGAAGAAACCGGCCTTGCTTGTGTAATAGAGTATAATTCCTACGGAAATGAGCATGGGAATTCCAACGACCGGATAGTGAATCGCCAGGCGCAATACAGAGCAGATTATATAGAAAATCAGTTCTCCACCACCACCTCCACCGCTGCCACCACTTCCACCGAAACCGCCTCCGCCACCGGCTCTGGCAAAAGCGGTCACGGGTACAAGAAACAGGTTGAGGGCTATATAAAAAAGGCGGTGTCGTAAAAAATAATTTCTTGCAGTGATGATAATTTTTTGAGTTCGTAATTCCATAGCGCACTCTTTACATAGAACAACGGTTCAGTAAAATATACATTTTCTGGAAGTAAGGGTATAATGTAAACAACGCTATTGAAATGTTCAAGAAAAAAGGAAACTGCAATGAGCTTGAAACAGAGTCTGCTGGATCGATGTGGACGGGATTGAAAATAGAATTCTCCGGGGAGCGTCTTCAGTATTAAAGAATCAGACATTGAAGTCTGTTCTGGTTGAACTGGATTCCGAGAACACGGATCACAAGGATGAAGTTGTAGAGCTGATGGAAAAGAATAACTTCAAGCGCAAGGTTGAAGTGGGGGTAACGAATTCCGAAGCCAGTAGGTTCTCGGAAATCCACAATCACATCTTTTATCGGGAAGTTACAACCTGAAACAGGGACGATGTGTCGATAGCAAAGAGTCCAGAATAATTATTTCATCAGGTGATCTGTCAGCTCAGAAGTCAGGGGCCACTCCAGCTGTACGTGCTGGTTTCGTAGGGATTCGCGCAGACTATTCGTGTTGACGTCCGGCAGGCTGGTTCGGCTTGAAATCGCAATGGAAACCGCTGTTCCCGCTGCCTGACCGAGTTGCATCATGGTCCGGGTCAGCCGGCAGCTAAAGGCTGCGATCGAGGAAAAGCCGGCCGATCGGCAGCAAACTGCCATATTTTTCCATCCCTTTGGAATCAGACATCGGTAGGGCACACCATACGGCTCGTCCACTTCTCTGCAGCCGCCGGGATGGCGGTCCATGGCATGGTCATTGACCGCAATGATATCCGGATCCCTCTGGCCGCTGAGTCCTGCCAGCAGATCGTTTTCCGTGAGCATCTTCTCACAGACAACACGTTTTTCATCACGGATTCCCAGCATGAGCGATATACGGGAAATCCGGTACTCGCGAAACTCCGGCCAGAACGTCTGGATGAATCGCCAGTGTGCCCGAACTCGTCGTTTGCATTCCGTATAAGCGGCATTAGTTCCGAGCTGGCGAAATTCCTGCCCGACCATGGTCGGCAGCATATTGCATGTCCGGGACTGATCCGGATTCTGTACGCACTGCATGAGCGGAAAATTCGGTGCCCACCAGCATTCGTCGGGGATGCCCTCGGGAACGGTCTCAATGTCTGATGTGTCTGTCTTTGATATTCGGTAGGTAAGGGTTACGCCATTGACATGGTCGGATGGTTCTTCGGGTGCGGAGGGTTCATTAAATCGGGATTTCGGTTCTCTGCCGCTCAGGATTTCGCATCCGCATGCTTCGCACAGGGCGCCCACAGCTGCGTCAGCCCAGAAATCCGCAGCCAGCGTATGTCCGTTTGTCAAACGGATAAGATGCAATATGCCATCTCTTGCTTCTTCGATACCATCAATGGCCGTGCGGGTAAGGATATCCACATTTCCGGTCTGCATCAGCATCTCTTTCATGGCAGTGGCCATGGCATCTGAATTGAATGGAACCCCGTGCCAGGTCTCGCGGCAGAAGGTTTCATCCTTTGTCTGGCCCGGTCCCGGGTGGCGCTGAAGCGTATCCGTATACCTGCGATCCGGGTCGATCAGAATTTCGCCGCCCGGAAAATTCATCTTTGCCGGTTCAGTGGGCCAGTATTGTCGATGTCGATATCGGAAGTGGCGTCCATAGGAATAGATGTCGATACTGTCAGGGGCATTGTTTCGCATCCATGCATACAAGTCAAAGGGAATACCGGTTCCGCCGGTTCCCATCTCCCAGCAGTTGACTCCGCCGTTGGTTGCTGTGCCGCCCAGGATATTCATTTTCTCAATAAGTACGGTCTTGACTCCCAGGCGTGCCGCAGCCAGTGCGCAGGCAAACCCGCCGCTGCCGCCGCCGATAACCGCCAGTTGATAATGATTGGCTTTGATCATCTTACATCGGCTCTATCTGTTGAATTAAGGGCTGTACGGTAATATCCGGAATGACCAGGTGTGCGGGCGTGTTGCAGATGTCCAGCACCATCTTTCCCATTTCCGCAGGCTGCATGATATTCTTGCGAACTTCGGGATCCCCGGCCGGGTGGCCGTCTATCTGTGCACTGTCCACAAATCCGGTAGCGCCCCAGTAAGGGGTAATGGTTGTGACGCGGACGTTCTTTTCGCGAAGTTCGGTGTACAGGCAGTGGCTGAACTGATTCAATCCGGCCTTGGCCGCGGAATAGGGTCCCCAGCCCGGCCAGGCGTGGATGGCGCAGCCGCTGGAAATATTGATGATCAGTCCGGATCCCTGTTTGCCCATGAGGTCGGCTGCGCGCCGGCATCCCAGCAGGGGGCCGGTCAGGTTGCAGTCAATGATCTTACGGATGCTTTCATCGGTCTGCTCGGTCATGGGACTGATCTTGATGCCGCCGCCCGCGTTGTTGACCAGGATGTCCAGTTGCCCGGACTCGGACAGAACGCGCTCAAATAGCATGTCCCAGTCGGCTTCTTTGGTCGCATCCGCCACAACCGGTTTTGCGTTCACGCGTAAGGCGGCCTTTTCCAGTGTTTCGCTGTTTCGGCCTGTAATCCAGACCTCGACATTGTTCTTTCCCAGAACATCAGCGATTCCCTCACCGTATCCCCTGGAGCCTCCGGTAACGATTGCGACTTTTTTCTCATTATTCATGCGCACGTCCTTCCGTACAATAAAAGTTTATAAATCATAGATGTTCGGGTCCCGTCGGGCATGGATCTTCCGCGATGCGGCTTTGACTCTTCGTACGGTTTTGCCCGGCAGCTTGAACGGGTCTTCATTCTCAATGCTGTCGCCGAGTTCCTGCTCGATCTGATCCGGGTCTTCGCCTTTTTCCATGCGGGTGATGGCTTCGTTCATGGTGTCGCCGAGTTTCATGCCGGTCTTTTCCGTGAACTTACGCATAAACTGTGCGGCCTGACGGGGATCGTCCTCGTTGATGGATTCGGCTTCAGATGCCAGGCTGTTGATGGCAGACTCCATCTTGCTTTCATCAAAGGGGAGTGCGTCTTCTCCGTCTTCACTCGTATTCCCTGTCATGGCAAAGGCGGACATCTGCTTGGGCAGTTTTTTGCGGCCGCACTTGGGACAGTCAGGCTTTTTCCGTGTGCGCATGGAACGGGCAAAGAATTGAAAAACAGTATTGCAGTCTTCGCAGTAGAATTCGTAGATGGGCATGGGCTCAAATCCTCCGGAACCAACAGGGGTTATTTTTCTGATTCATCGGATGGTAATCGTTTCAGGATAACATGGATATAGAGTATACACAGCGACAGTATGACTCCCAGTGCAGCCAGACCGGCTGTAATCCGTATAAACAATACAATCGGCAGCAGATTGTTTTCGAAACGGAATACCGACAAAAACAGGATGCTGATCAAGAGCAGCGCAACTGAGCCGGTCATGATTCTGATTCCGATGACATTCAGGTGCGGCAGTGATGATCTGACAGCGTGGCGAAAGAGCCCCTTGTAGCCGACCTTTGAATCACCGGAAAGGCGCTTCAGGCGTTTAACCGGAACTCGCTGAATCGGGCAGAGGTGAGGCAGGGCCATGCTGTATGTAAACTTGAAATGCGGGGAACCCGCAATCCTGTCTGCAACCGACTGGTCATAGGCAGAAAAATTTCCAAAGTCGGGAGTGATGCCGGTCAGCAGTCGAAAGAGTCCTTTGTAAATACGATACAGGCTGTTGAAGATCAATCCTTCGGGACGCTTTCCCACACGCTGAGCAACAACAATTCGGTTGGGTGTTACGGCGTCCATAATGTCGGGAATCGCTTGTGCATCGTCCTGTCCATCTCCGTCCATGACCAGAATGATATCGGATCGGTAGTGGCTAACCTGCTGTCGAATGCCGTAAAGAATTGCCTGCTGAGATCCCATGTTTTTTGGAGTGTTGATGAGTGCAGCCTGGCTGAAGGAACAGACCTCTTCAAGGCAGCTGTCTGGCTGTCCGAGGTCATTCACAATAAGAAGGGTTGGCTTGACGTTTCGACGGTCAAGAACCGACACGACCTTGGGCAGGTATTTTTCAAGCGTGCTGCTCTCATTATAACTTGGAATGATCAGGCAAATGCTCTTCTGTTGGCAATCCATTCGCTATGTCTCGAGGTCGGCATTCGGTTCAGTTATGTGTTATCCGGAAATACTGGAAAGAGATATTTTACAGGTTCAGGTGCAGGCATGCAAGATATTTATCAAAATGAACGGTGGGGATAAATACAGCGGCTGGATGCCAGAATGGATTATGGGGCACACTTTTTCAGAGCAGCTCAGTGGTGCTCAGATCTGCGCGTTATACTCATCCACGATATCCTTCACAAGTCGTACGCGCTCAATATCACCAGTGGAAGAAATTTCATCAGAAATGCCGAGGATGAGTTTTGGCGCAAACATGTCAATGATTTTCCGCGTGCAGTCGATCAGCTGCTGTTCCGGGAAAATGGTGTCAAAGTAGACCGCCGGGATTCCATCAAGAAGAAACATATCGTCACCCAGGGCTTCTTTGGTTTCTTCCAGTGTGACATCGCCCTGAGGTTTGGGGGTGATCGCTTCAATCCCGTCCAGACTCGTCTCCTTTGCCATGGGCAGGAGCGGCTTGCAGTCACCGTCCCAGTGAGCGCATACAAACTTGCCTGCGCTGTGCAGCATATCGATGTGTTCGTGGTACGCGGGAAGCAGGTACTTATTGAAATACTCAGGGGGCAGGGTTCCTGAGTGCACATTGTCACCGAAATTGATAATCTCCACCGGGCTCGGATTCACGACCTTTTCAATCAGCCGGTTTTGTGAATCGGTCAATGCCCGGAAATACGCCTGGCAGGTGTCCTCATAGTCCATGAGCGCAAAGATGGCATTGTCAATGCCCATGGTGTTGATGTACAGATCCTGAATTGTGTGGCGGGGCAGGAATATGGTCGGAGCGCCCAGGTCACCGACGTCTGCGAGAGACTTTTCATAGCAATCCTGATCCCACTCCCAGTCCGTATTTTCCTCAATCCAGACTCCGACTTTCATTTCCTCTTCACTTGCGATCGGCCACTTGATGTTGATTTTCATGGGATTGTCTGCGGCAGATCGCAGAATACGTTTCTGGCATCCAACCGGTGTCTCTATGGTGATTTCCGTATCCGTATCGCTGATTTTCTTTTCGCTGGTATTTATCTCTGTCGGCAGAATGCGTTTATAACAGGGGTTAAACTGACGGTACAGCCTGGCCGAACACCCGAGCGACCGGAAGATATTATCCAGACTCATATCCTGATATTTCTGCGGCAGGGGTTCACCGGCCCTTTTTTTATCTGTATACCAGCATTGAATTCGAGGCTGCCATATAATTTTTCCATTGGATGTTCCAAAGCACACGTCACGGTGAAGTCGGGCATGCTCGGATAATGAAGCGGTTGCTGTATAAGTCATGACGATTTCCTTGAGTAAAATCAAAAGAATTACACTGTCATGATGATTGTAGTGACGCTGGCAGGATATATCTTGCTGTAATGTGATATAAATATCGCTTATATTGATATTTGACAAATGGATGACTTGACAACAGGGGTTTGATGCGATATACTCTATACATTCTTAATACCCGTGAGTATAAATTGGAAGTTGCATCGTAACAGAAATCTGAATTGGAGGCGGGCTCATGGAATCAGAAATTGAAAAACTTTCTCAGACATTGTCCACAGCCCGGGGACAGAGTGAATTTCTTTACAACAAAACAATATCCCCCCTGGAAGATAAATACGGCGTCAGCCTGGAAAAAGGGAATACTGTAAAAGCGATTGAAAGTGCAATGGAAGAAAATGAAGATGTATCCGCGCTTCGCGAAGCACTGGGTGGCATTTCAGAGGACAATGAAATTCAGACCGCGATTGACAGCATTCGAACCAATGAGGATGCATTGTCCGCACTTAAGGATATGTTTGACAGCGGGGAGCTGCCATCGTCCCTTCAGGCAATTCTTGATGCGGTCGCCCGAATGACCCAGGAGCGGGATTCCGGTCTGGGGAATAATTTCAGCTCTACAGGATAAGGCAGTGCTTTGCACCGCAGAGAATAAAAAAGCAATCGCGAGTCGATCGTCTACGGTCAACGGTTTTGTCAGGCGGTTACTCCCTTTTTTAGTTTTCTAAACAACGGATAAAGTGCAGCAAAAAGAAAATAAAGGATTTGAATAATGATCATTCCATATGAAGTTGATGTTCCAATGAGCCGCTGGCCGTACACCAATTTTGCACTGATTGGGATTACCATTATTTCATTTTTGCTTCAATTCAGTCTGAATGAGGAGCAGCTGATGTCATATGTGTTGTATGGATGGTCGGTCAAGGGAATGATTTGCCATATGTTTCTGCACGGCGGCTGGATGCATCTGATCGGAAATATGATATTTCTATGGGTTTTTGGTAACGCGGTCTGCGCCAAGGTCGGCAACGGAATTTACCTTGTGATCTATCTGGCACTCGGATTGACAGCTGCTGCTGGTCATAATATTTTCCAGGGGGGAGCTGCTGTTGGTGCAAGCGGTGTGATCAACGGAATCGTGGGATTGTTCCTGATTCTATACCCATTGAATAATATTTCCTGTATCATACTTTTTGGATTTCGTGGTGGATCGTTTACGTTATCCAGCTTCTGGATGATTCTTTTCTGGCTGGCCTTTGATATCTGGGGAGCGCAGACCGGCGTTGGAAATACAGCGTATTTTGCTCACCTGGGCGGTTTTGTCGGCGGATTTGGACTTGGGGTCGCAATGCTTCTGTTTGGCATTATCAAGATGGATCGGGATGAAAAATCATTGCTCCAGGTATTTGGATGGAATCCGGACCGCATTCATGAAGAACTTGAACCTGAATCTGAATATACGCCACCCATACCGGAAGCATCATCGCAATCTTCCGGACACCAATCCAACCCTGAAAAAAAAAATATCTCCGTTTCAAGTGCAGCTGTAATACATTTATCCGTGCGCCCATTTCTCTGACCGGAAAAAAGGTTCACTGCCCTTCCTGCAAGACCGTAATTCAGGTTCCTGATATTCCCATTTAAAAAATAGAATGGGAACGCAAATGACGCATGGAAAGATCGGATCTGTTACAACTCGTCATCACCCTTTACTGCCGTTAAAGCCATCGACCATCGACTATCAACTGTTATTTTAATGTGAATTTTCTTACAATGCGGCATTTACTTTTAATTGACAATGCAGTAAGATCATTATATTCAATATGATATGACGTTAGGGTTTTGTGTTGGATTTCTGCTTGAGGAATTGGCTTTATTTGGGGTTGACATGTGTCGATATATAGTATATACTAAAAGTATATGGTATTGTAATGATGTGCCTTACATTAGACAGGAACCGTCGGATGCACTGTACCCCGGCTGTTCAGATATGTTGGGTGGATTTCTAAATGGCGACCAGATACCTGAAACTTATACTGTTCACACTGATTGTCTGCCTTTGCCAGGGGTATGCCCTGGCTGCCGACCGCTACTTTATCGGCGCAAAAGACAGCAGTTGGAATGACGCAAACAACTGGTCCACGAGTTCCGGGGGGGATCCCGGGGCGAGTGTACCCGGTCCAAGTGATAACGCCTACTTCGACGCCAACTCACCGGACTGCAATCTGACAGGCACTACCCAACTCAACAATATCGAACTTCGTGCCGGTTACACCGGCAAGGTGGACTGCGTTTCTTACCCCATCCAGGCGGAGTACGATATCGATGTCGGGGGCGGCGAACTCGACCTCGGTACCGCGCAGAGCCATTTCTTCAAGCGGAACCTCACCCGTTCCGGCAGCGGCGTTATTACACCAGGTACGGCTCGTATGCGTGTCCACTGCAACCGGAGCGGTTCAGGTACGCTGAGTATGTCCGGTACTTTCAGCCTGTATCGTCTTGAATTTGATGGGCCACCAACCACCTATGACCAATGGACTGTCAATATTTCAGGAGTAATAACCGTTCTCGATTGGTGCAACCTTGAGGGGAGTACATACTCTACCAGTTGGTTAAGACTTTCGGGTGGTCGAATAGATGTTCATGGAAATGTTTACAACTGGAATGACACGGCTGTTAGCGGTACTTCTACTTTAAGGATTTGTGGTTCAGAAGATCAGACTATTGATTATTATGGTAGCTTAAATGTGAAATTCGATAAACCTTCAGGAACAGCAATAATGAGTGGACGGTTTTTTGGAGATCATGGAAGTGGAGGGAGTACTTCTACATACACATTTCAGGGGACAGAAGATTTTACGACTAATAATGTACGCTTCTACATCAGAACCCGTGGGGGCAGGAATATAAATCTCAGGGGTACGCCACCTGTCTTTGACAGCATTGATTGGGAAGTGAGTACTAACAACGTGTCGCAGCATGTTTACATGGACCTCGGTGGTAAAACATGGACGGTTGAGGGCTATGCGAAATATGCAGTAGATTCTATGGGCGGGTGGAACGCACAGCTAAACAACGGAAGTGTCGAAGTGGGTGGAACGCTGAGAGTAGACGCAGATACCGATTCCAGGGCGAGGGGATCGGCAGTTTTCAAAATGGTCGGCAGTTATGACAGAACCTTCAATTTCAGCGACAATACCACTGCAGCGCGATACTGGCATCACCTGAGAATCCAGAAGACCGGCGGCGCAAAGGTCACGGTACAGAATCATTTCAATACGACAGGCAGAAACATTTACATCGATTCCGGCGTACTCGACCTGAACGGGAAGAATATTTCCGCGAGCAACATATATATATACGACACACTCCGCCTCTACGGCAGCGAGAGCATCGGCGGCAACAAATCGCTCCGGAGCGGTTCAACGGTGGATTACTACGGAACCGGCAGCTACGCGAGCCTGCTACTTGGAAACAGCTACACGAATCTTACCTTTTCCGGAGCCGGGAGCTGGACCCCAACAAACAATGTGGGTGTTACCGGTAATCTGACGCTCACTGCAGGCACGCTCATTGACGACGGTCATACCATAACGGTCGGCGGCGACTGGGAGCAGGGCGCGGGCGCACTTACAGCAACAGGTTCAGTGGTCTTGAACGGAGCCGATCAATCCATCACCGGTTCCACCGCGTTCAACAACCTGACTAAGACCGTGACCGCGGCTGAGACACTGACCTTTGGCGCGGGCGGTACAACGACCGTGGCGGGAACGCTGACACTCGAAGGTGCCTCTGGCGAGCCGCTCTCCCTCGAAAGCGATAACCCGGGCACGCAGTGGAACATTGATCCCCAGGGCACCCGCACTATCCAGTGGCTGAACGTTCGGGACTCGAACAACATCAATGCAGCGGCGATCGTTGCACAGACAAAAAACATTACAAATAACGGCAACAACACCAACTGGACCTTTGACCCTCCCCCTGCCCTCACCTGGATCGGCGACGGCGCGACAAGCAACTGGAGTGACGGCGACAACTGGCAGGGCGGTTCCGCCCCCGGGCCGGGCGACGATCCGGTCTTCGACGGTTCCCTTGGCGGGGATTCCCTGAAGGACTGTGTTGTTGACGGGGATATCACACCCGGTTCCATAACCATCAAGGCAAGCTACACAGGAACGATCACCCAGGGAAACGGGAACACGATCACTGTGGGAAGCGGCGGCTGGAGTCAGAACACAGGTACCTTCACGGGCGACACCGTCGGCAATGCCGCCTTCATCGTAAATGGCGCCTTCTCGCTCTCCGGGGGCGTCTTCACCGCCACGAGCGGCACCACCTCCTGGAACGCCAACGTATCCATCACCGGCGGGACATTCAACCACAGCAACGGCCTGATTACATTCAGCGGAAGCGCTGATCAGACTGCGGTAACCGGCAATCAGAATCTCTACAACGTGGAGATCGATTCCGGTGTCAATACGGTCTGCTTTTCAGGTGAAACAGCAGTGACCAATGTACTGTCCGTTACTACAGGCACGCTCAAACTTGACACTGCATGGCTGGATACTTCCTATGGGTACCGGATTCCAATAACAGTAGACAATTCTTCCGGTCAGGTTCTGACCGATTATGTGATTCCCGTAACCCTGGATACAGCGTCTCTGGTTCTTGACGGAAAGATGCAGGCCAATGGTGCGGATATTCGTTTTACGAAATCTAAAGGGATAACCTTGTGTGATTTCTGGATTGATTCGGGCGTGAACACATCTTCCACTCTTTTGTATGTGAACATACCTTCAATTCCCACTGGCGAGAGCACGATCTTTATGTATTACGGTAATCCTTCGGCTGTGAGCGCAAGCAGCGGCAGCAGCACCTTTGATGTTTTTGATGAATTTCTTTCGGATACCTCGGGAGATTATTCGTGGACAAGTACAGACACCCAATCTCCAACGAACTCACATGCCTGGGACAGCGTCAATAAGTGGCTCGAGGTCCGGACCGGTGATAATGACAATGAAACCGCTACGCGGAGTGTGAGTATACCCGCTTCCGGCAGTGCAAGGATTAAATTCATCAAACGCACCGATTACCCCAACGATAACTCACAAAGCTTTACGCTGAGGGAAGATAACAATAATTATTATCGGTTTACCTGGCAGGGGGCGAACTATTCGAATCAGGGAGTTTTGAAAAGGGTTTCAGGAGCAACCACCGATGCATCTAACCAGGCTGGAACGGTGAATACTGACGGAGTCGAACATATCATTGAGGCCTGTTGGACCCCGAATACATTAAAGTTGATTGTCAACGGCTCAGTACGGAAGAATATCACTACAACAGACACAACCCAGATCAACCCCGCTAGCTTTAATTTTCACAGTAATCAGATCAATCACGACTGGAAAATGATCAGCTTCAGAAAATGGGTGAAGAACGAACCCACGGCCTCAGCCGGAAGTGAAGAATCCATCCGCTTGAGTACGCTTTCGGTCAAGGATATAATCGTTTCCAACAGTGCAGATATCAATGCGCAGAAGAACATCATCATCCTGAGCGGCAGTCTTACAAACAGCGGAACCTTTACAACTGCCGGCCTGACCGAATTCAGCGGTACGTCGCTGGTTCAAGGCTCCAGCACCACGACATTTAATAACATAGAGATTACCGGCACTCTGACCGGACATACAACCCAGATGAATGTCACCGGCGACTGGACCAACAGCGGCACCTTCAACGCCAATGGTGGCACCGTAGCCTTCACCGGCGACAGCCAGGCCATACGCGGCAGCAGCACCTTCAGCAACCTGACACGTACAGCCGGCAACGGAAAGACCCTCACCTTCGAGGCGGGTAGCACGCAGACCGTCACCGGTACGCTGACATTCGAGGGAACCGGCGCGGGGAACCTCAGCCTCCGGAGCACGGTTACAGACACCGCGTGGAACATCGATCCGCAGGGCACGCGAACCGTCTCCTACGTCGATGTGCAGGACTCCACGAACACGAACGCGTCTCCGATCAACGTCCTCGGCCAGAACTGCGTCAACTCCGGGGGCAACACGAACTGGTACTTCGTGCTTCCGGATATCGAGACCGACAGCACGTCCCTCGACGTGCCGGAGGGCGGGAGCGTGACCCTCCGGGTCCGCCTCTCGTCCCTGCCCCTCGCTGATACCACGGTCACCGTGACGCAGCAGAGCGGCGACGCGGATATTACCGTGAGCGGCGACCCCGTCGAGTTGACCTTCACGCCCGCGAACTGGGAGACCTGGCAGAGCGTGACCGTGAGCGCGGCCCACGATCTCGACGCTGACGAGGATACCGCCCTGATCCGCTGCACGTCCCCGGGGCTTTCCGACCACGATGTCACGGCCGTGGAATCTGAGGACGAGTCCCCGTTCACCATCTGGGGCCGCAAGTGCCCGATCACCATCGAGGCTTCGAAAATCACGGCGGATCTCACGAACTGGACTTTCCTCGTGACTGAGGACGTCCTCCCCTCCGAAATCTTCGACGCGGATGGCGACTACCCCGCGCTGGAAGGCGGCGGGGACATCCGCTTCACCGCAGATGCCGGGGGTATCGAACGCCTGGCCTGCGACGTCCGCTCCTTCCATATCGACAACGACCCGGCAAACGGATACGCCGAGATCGCGGTCAAAATTCCGAGTGTAAGCTCCTCGTCGAATACCACGATCTATATCTGGTATCACAAGCCCGGCCAGACTCAGCCTGCTGTGAACACCACCTACGGTCAGTACAACGCGTATGACAGCTCGTACGAGGCCGTCTATCCCCTGAATGAAGACCCTGGTCCCGGCGGCGCCGGCGAAATCAAGGACCGCACTGAGCACCAGAACCACGGAACCGCCGAGACCTCCATGACGAACGCGAACTGGGTGAACGGCCCCGTTCGGAAAGCCATCTCCTTCGACGGAACCGACGATTACATCGACATCGCCCCGAACGCGGCCACGGAGATTGACCTCCCCGATCCCCTCTCCATCGAGGCGTGCGTCAAAGCGGATTCCACAGGCGGCGCCGGCGCGGTATTCGCCCGCATGGACGGGGACACCGATTGGCTGGGGTATGATCTTTTTATCGCGCCCTTTGCGACAAATGCCAGCACACACCGGATTCATGACTGGACTGCCTACGACGGCAGAAAAGGGGTGAACTACACCTTTACCCTCGACGCGTGGCAGCACGTTGCAATCGTTGACAACGGAACGACTGGCGGCTACTCGGCTGCGTCGGTCTATCTGAACGGCGGCAGTGTCTCCGTTTCCGACGGCGGTAGCGGGCGTACTCTGACATCATCCGACACGACACCGGCCTGCGGCCCGACAATCGGAAGCCGCCGCACGGGCGCAACGCAGACCCAGCTATTCAAGGGGAGCCTCTGCGAAATCCGTATCTCCCGGGCCCAGCGGAGCGACGCCTGGATCAAGGCAAACTACGAAAACCTTATGAATCCCGGCACCTTTGCCTCCGCCGGTACGCCTGAGCCATGCAACACAATAGTTACCGACCTTGACACCATGACCGTGAGCGAGGGCGCGAGCGCTACGCTCCGGGTCAAACTCTGCGCCAGCCCGCTGGGCGAGGACGTGCAGGTCACCGTCTCCAGGCTGAGCGGGGACGACGACATCACGGTAACGGACGATCCGAAGACGCTGACCTTCACCGCGTCCGACTGGGACACCTGGCAGACCGTGACCGTGAACGCCGCAGAGGACGTCGACAACACCGAAGATTCCGCGGTGATCCGCTGCAGCGCCACGGATCTCGACAACAAAGACGTCACCGCGATCGAAGACGAGAACGACTCCGCGCTGCTCAGCTGGGGCCGAAAATGCCCGATCGTCATCGACGCGTCGTATATCGACGCGGACCTCACCGACTGGACGCTCATCCTTACCGAGGCCGTGCTGCCGTTGGAGATGTTCGACGCGGACGGCAGTTATCCCGCTCTTGCCGACGGCGGAGATATCCGCTTTACTGCCGATGCAACGGGCCTTGAATACCTGGCCTGCGACGTGCGTTCCTTCCACATCGACAACGACCCCGCGAACGGCTACGCTGAGATTGCGGTCAAGGTACCGTTGGTCAGCGCTTCCAGTAACACGGTAATCTACATCTGGTACAACAAGTCCGGCGAGATTCAGCCTGCGGTTGACGCTGACTATGGCCAGTACAATGCCTACGACGATGCCTGCGAGGCGGTCTGGCCCCTGAGTGAAGACCCGGCCGGCGGCGCAGGATCCATCCTGGACCGGACCCGAAACCAGCACCACGGCACACCGGTCAACATGGACGCAGGAGACCGGTACGACGGCCCGGCCGGATACGCGATCGGCGGTAACGGTACCAACAAGTCTATCAACATCCCCACCGCCGTTATCAATGCTTACCCGTACACGCTGGAAGCATGTATCTACAATGTGGTGGATGCCGGATCGGTTTCTGGTTGTATCACGATTTCAGACTATTCCGTAAATAACCAGTCCCTCTTTCTCTATGCTCATCGCGACGATAACAGCCCCAACGAAGACAAAGTCGGTGGCGGCATCTACAACACCACAGATGGATACAAGGCGGTCTATACGACCAATGCAATGGCGGAAAACACCTGGGGGCATGGCGCACATGTCGGAGAGAGCGCGACGTCGCGCAAGGTCTACCTCAACGGCGGTTCGATTGCTGCCGACACGAACTATTGCTACTTCCCAACCAATGTCGATTTGACCACGCTCCATGCACTCCGGCGGGATAACGGCGGGAACAATAACTATTATACCGGCCGTCTCGACGAAGTCCGCATTTCGTCGGTTGCCCGCTCTGACGCCTGGCTCAAGGCCAACTATGCAAATCTGATTACCCCTTCGGCCTTTGCAGCCACTGCGGGAGTTCTGATCAGCGAAACAAGTATAAACGTGAACGAGAACGGTGGAACGAATACCTTCACCGTTCGTCTCAACATGCAACCCGCTTCCGACGTGGTCATCGACATTGCGAGCAGTGACACGGGCGAGGCCACGATCAGCCCTGCAACACTGACCTTTACCAATGCCAACTGGGATCAGCCGCAGACCGTAACCATTACCGGAG
>CAZGEP010000062.1:0-24438 GCA_964524955.1 uncultured Planctomycetota bacterium
ACATCGGTATGATTACCTCCAATGGCTCGGAAAAAACCTGCCGCACGGCCCTGGAATTTGCAGCGTGCGCCAAACCCCTTGTCACCACAGATACGGGCTGCCTTCCGGACCTGATTCGGCATAAAGTGACAGGCCTGCTCTTCAAACCCGGAAATGTCAGGGACGGTGCAGACCATCTTCTGGACTTGCTGAATGACACGGACAAGCAAACCGAATTTGGTGCCGCGGCCAGAAAGCGTGTGGAAAACCGCTTTTCGCTTGAGCCCTATTCCCTGCTGCTTGAGAAATTCATCAAACGAATCACCTGCCCGTAAGCGTGCAACGCAGTCGAAAACGGTCGAGGAGCGACGGCCTGTGGTCGATACCTTGGCAGCGAACAGAACTGTTTTTAAGACATCAACGATCCGACTCTTTTCCCTATATCCCGCCGAAGCGGCTGGGGGGGATGCCGGTGAGTTTTTTGAAAACCCGTGAAAAATAAAGCGGATCTTCATATCCCACCCTGTACGCTGTCTGAGAAACATTGTGTCCGGATGTGAGCAGTATCTTTGCCTTGTGAATGCGGACTTGCGTCAGAAAGCCCATGGGCGTGCAGTCGCAGTGTTTTTTAAAGAGGAGGTTGAGGTGCTCGGGGGTAATTCCAACGCTTCGGGCAATCATTCCCCGGGAGACGGGACCGGAAAAGTGATTCTGAATAAATTCCTTTGCCTGGCGAACGTTGGATGGTTCGCGGTTTCCGGTTTTTAATTGCAGACGCTTAAGACGAATCCATATCTCCGCCATAATGGTGGTCATTATTTCCTGATAATGCGGACGCTGGTGGCTGAACTCTTCGGCGCACTTGCGGAAGAGCTCGGGAATCCGGTAATCCTCCCGGCAGTCAAAGCGCTGGACCGGGCAGACGGGAATATCGGGCGCGGAGAAATGAATGCAGCTGATTGCGGGATCGGTTTCCGGATTGCAGGAATACGTGTGCTCCACATCGGGCGCAATGAGTACGAGTTCATTTTCCAGAATGGTCAGCGAATCGTCCGTACCTTCATACCGACCGGTTCCCTTTACTTGAAAGATGAACTCGTGGTCCATGATTCTGCGCGGCCCCCAGAAGCAGCGCTGGGGATGGGCGGAGAAATAATTGGAAATGCGGACCGCATAATCAAGTCCAAGAAAATGATTTATATCCATGTTAACGCTATTTTACCCTTAATAAGGCTGCTTGTAAACGAAATAATATTATTGTAGTCCATGGTTTATTTTTTGCAGCTATTTCTTTCCATTGTGTAAGGGGCTATAATACCTTTAGAAACAGTACCGACCATTGGTCCACGGAAACCAATGAAAACACGGAAAACAGAACACTGCTTTTTAACCGCAGAGTCGCTGAAGGCATGCGTTTGATCCGTTTTTGGCGTAATTGACGGGATAAAATACAACCGCAAAAGAACGCAAAAGGCGCAGAGGTTTGCAGAATCAATTTATGGGTTTTACTCATTATGGTTGGTTTGGTGCCATGCGACAACACTCTGGTAGGGGATGGTTCCTCCGAAGATGTCCAGGGCGCTGCCCACGGTGATGTCTACGCGGCCCTTTCCCAGCTGCCGAACCCGGTCCAGGTCCTCCAGGGACTGGACACCGCCGGCATAGGTTGCGGGAATGGGCGTGTGGCGACCGAGGAGTTCCACCAGGTCGGTTTCGATTCCAGACATTCTGCCTTCCACGTCCACGCCGTGGACGAGGAATTCGTCGCAGTGCTGTGAGAGCTGTCCCAGGCTGTCTGCGTCAACTTTTACCTGGGTGAATTTCTGCCATCGGTCGGTGACGATCCAGAAGTTTTTGTCCCGTCTGCGGCAGCTCAGGTCCAGAACGAGTCGTTCTTTTCCCACGGTGCTGAGCAGGGCGGCAAGCCGCTCATGGTCCAGACGGCCTTGTGTGAATACGTAAGAGGTGGCGATGACGTGGCTGGCCCCGGCATCCAGGTACTGCATGGCGTTTTCGGGTGTAATGCCGCCGCCCATGTGAAGGCCACCGGGAAAGGCCCGGAGTGCGGCAAGTGCGGCTTCCTGGTTGCCCGGGCCCAGGGAGATTACGTGTCCGCCGCGCAGGTTGTCGCTGGCGTACATTTTGGCAAAGTCAGCCGAAGAGCGTTCGGTCTGGAAGTTGACGTCTGCCTGGTCGCCGCGGAGTGATCCGCCTACGATCTGCACTACGCGGCCCTGGCGCAAGTCTATACATGGTCGAAAACGCATGCGGTTTGTTTCCTTGATTCGGGGTTGTGTTCCGGTGCCGTCTTTTTCTTACAGACAGGCTTCTTCCGGAGCAAGGGTTTTCTGTCCGCCGTCTATTTCCGGCGCATTGGTAATTTCGGGTTCAGGTTCGCCGGCTTCGTTCATGCGCCGGATCAGCCGGGATTTCATGACATCTGCAACGTCCCGGTGTGAGTTAAAGCCGATCAGGTTCTTGAGTTCATAGGGATCGGCCATGAGATCGTAGAGACAGTCTTCGGTAAAGGTCCATGTCTCGCCGGCGCAGGGTTCGGGCTCATTCTTGCGTACGCTGTATTTCCAGCGGCGGGTCCGAACGGCGCGGCTGATATAGGTCTCGAAGGTTTCGACATACATTTCTTCAGGCCATCCGTCCCGTTCTCCGCGAGTGAGCGGAAGGATGGATCGTCCCTGCATGCTTTCGGGAACAGGAATGCCGCAGGCATCAAGCAGGGTGGGCGGCATGTCGATCAGGCTGATCATTTCCTGGAGCCGTCCGCCGCTCTGAAATCCCGGTCCGGAGAGGACCATGGGGATGCGGATGGAGGCGTCGTGGCAGCTTCGTTTGTATTCAGCGTTTCGGGTCTTGAAGTGGCATCCGTGATCAGAGGTGAAGAGGATTATGGTGTCCTCCAGCAGATCCAGGCTTTTGAGTGCGTCCAGGATTCGGCCCAGGGCTTCGTCCAGGCGTTTGACCATGCCGTAGTAGCCGGGCAGGTGTTGCGCGGATGTTCCGCCCAGGGCCCGGAGATCCGGCGGTGTCCAGGGATCCAGGTAGCGTTCTTCATACCCGGTGGGCGCAGGATAGTCGTCCCGGCTGTTCTGGAAGTGAGGCTCGATAAAGGAACAGGTCAGAAAGAAGGGCGCGTCCTTATTGTCGTTGATGTAGCGGATGGTTGCGTCGGCAAGTGCGTCTACCCGGAAACCTGGAAGGTCCACGGGGGTGTTGTCATTATCAAAGACGCGGGTTTTGTAGGCATCGGAGGTGAATTCCAGTACATTGGATCCGAGCCAGTAGTCGTAGCCGTCCCGACGTTCGGCCGGAACCGGGTTTTCCTTGGCAAGATGCCATTTGCCGATGTAAGCGGTCTGATATCCGGCATCCCGGAAGTAATGGCCCATGCTGGGCACGCCGGCATGAAGCTGTCCGGTCCGGTTGTTATAGCAGTCGAACTGTGACGCGTATCGCCCGGTCTGAAAACACAGACGCGCCGGTACGCAGACCGGCTGGCAGCTGAAACCGTTGTAACAGTGAGTGCCTTCCAGGGCCATGCGGTCGAGGTTGGGTGTCAGGTCCATGGGGTTGCCATGAATGCCGGTAGAGTCTGCGCGCTGCTGGTCGGTAAAGAAAAAAAGAACATTGGGTTTCTTGTCAGCCATGGGTTTTCCTCTCATAAAAACGTGCGCCGTTGGGAACGGCAGTTCTTGTATCAGGGTGTCCGTTGTTCAGTAGCTTTTTGTACATTGGCTGCTGTTTTCGATTTTGATTGTCTGGACAACGGATGCTGTTTACTTATGAGTTCAATAGTATCAATGCAGGTTCCTGAATTCAATGGTTTTTTAGGAATCATATCCCTGCCGCTTTCATGAAGTGTTTCCGGTCCGGGGAATAACGGAATCTCCGGGAACCAGTACAGGTTCGACGGATTCACGGATGGGAGCGGGCTGCTGTATAGCGGACAGCAGGCGCTCTGTGGCTGTGGTGTAGACGCGATCGAGTGAGAGCGCCACGGTGCTCAGCCGAACCGGCAGGGTCTCGGTAAAGGGCAGGTTGTCGTAGCCGATGATGGAGATGTCTTCGGGCACCCGGATGTGTTTCTGCTGCAGAGCCTGCAGAACACCGACAGCGGTCAGGTCATTGACCACCATGGCGCTGTCTGCTTTTCCTTTACGAACGTGTTCCGCCAGGCAATAGCCGGACGCAAGGCCGCCCTGGAATCCGAGTTTTCCTTCGATCAAGTACGGTTTGTCCGGGAATGCCTGCTGGAATCCTTTCCAGCGCAGGGCGCAGGGTTCACAGGTCGTGAGGCAGCCGCTGATGTGTACTGGTTTTCGGTGACCGGTTTCTGCCAGGTGTCTGCCTGCGATCATCCCGCCGTGAACTTCGTCGACGATGGCATAGTTGTAATCGCGGAATTTTTTTCGGTAACAGCCAATGGCCGGTATGCCGGCGTTGTTGAGGCTGCGCATGATGCGGGTCTCCGCAACCTGATGAATAATTACACCGGCAGGGGCTTCGCGGATCAGGGCCTGGATGTTCTCCTGTCCGGTGTAGGACTGGAGCATAAGGGTGTACATGCTTGTGTCAATGACTCGTTTGACGGCCTGGATCACGTCTGCGTAAAACCACATGTAGGAGCGGTCCGGTCCGCTGCGGCTCATGGGCTCGTTTTCCAGAAAGACGATGGTGCCGGAGGATTTCCGGCGGAGTGCGCTGGCGAATTTGTTCGGACGGTATCCGGCTTTTTTCGCTGCGGACCGGACCTTGCGCACGGTTGCATCCGCGACCCGGTCGGGGCTGTTGAAGACCCGGGATACGGTGGCCGAGCTGACACCCGCGAGCCGGGCGATGTCGTCTCTGTTTACTGCCACGGGGCAGCCTCCGGCATGGTGGGGGTCATGTGTTTTTTTCCAGCCATTTGAGGATTTCTTCCAGATCTTCACGGGTTTTCGTTCCCATGGAAAATATCAGGCCTTTGGGCTTGAGCTCGGAAAGTATCTGCTTGATAATACCCAGCGGATCCCTGCTGCCGCAGTAGATGATGAGTTTTTTGCCTGCGTCCTGACATTTCTTGAGCAGATCGGTCCATTCGTGCATGGGCTTCTGTCCGGCGCCGGGAACCCACTGGATCGCATCGATATCTTTGATTGCCAGCAGGTTGTCCAGGTGGACCAGGGAGCCGGGCCCGTCCAGATGGTAGATGCAGTGATCGAGAAAGGAGGCTTCGTATTCCAGGGCAGGGAGGATGTACTTTTTGCCGATTTCGGGTCCGACCATGCAGATGAAGTCGCACTGAATGGTGGCATATTTTCCTTCGCACCAGAGCGGTATCCAGCAGCTGGTTCCGGTCTGTGCCATGTTGGCGGCGTCATAGAGCTTGTCGTACATCTGTGAGAAGATCTTCTGTATGCTGCTGGTGACCCGTTCAAGTTCTTCGGGTGCGTCGTAGAAGTCCATGCACAGACGCTGCGGATTTCGGAGCGCGCTCAGTGCGTCTCCGTTGGTATGGTAGTCCAGGGCGCGGATGATGTATCGTCCCTGACCATGTTCGCGGAGTCTCCGGGCGTATTCGAGCAGGCTTTTCCAGGTCGGGCTTTCCTGATTGAACCGGGGTTCAAACGTTGCCCAGTCTTCCACGACAGGCTCAACCCAGTTGGTGGTCGGACTGTCTTCGGAAAAGTGAAGTTCGCTGCCGCCCACTATGGATGCGAACTGATCCGGACCGTGATCCATGGTCACGTTGGGAAAGGTCTCGGCCAGAAAGAGCGAATGGTCGATCATTTCGTCGATGTGACGCATCTCCCGCTCGTAGTTTCCGGTCACGGCATTGTAGTAGCGGTTGTCGAATTTGTCTTCCCGTGCGGGCAGCTGGGCAGTCGGATCTCTGGGGACGTCTGCAATGACCACCGGCCGCTTGAGCATGTCGCCGGCCCAGAAGTGATTCCACATGTCGCATGCGCGTTCTGTGTCTTCTTTGGTTGAGAATTGAGGTATCATCCTGCATCTCCGGAATAAAAAGTGATTGCGATGTACACGTGTACATTTCGTAGGAAATATACCGGGAAAATGAAGAATGTCAAGGCGGAAAATATTTTCTTGAATAAAATCCGAATGTTTCCAAGATTGAATGACTCAATACGACCTCTTTTGAACAACGTTACGGGAATCTGCCATGAAGCCCAGACCGCTTTTTGCTTCCGTTCGAATTTTTCTTTTAATTTTTCTTTTCCATAATGTATGTCTGATGGCGGGAGAGACATCCTTTTCCGCTGAGAAGATTGCGCTTTCGCGCCGGCTGGGAAGCGGGGCGTTTCGGCATGCCGGAAATATTACGGGCGCAGCATTGCTCTCAGACGGGAAACGGGTGTTGACCTGCGGACGGGACGGTACTGCGCGGATCTGGGATATCCAAACCGGGAAGGAGGTTGTGCGTTTTGTCCAGGAAAAAAAGGAGGATGTCTGGGGAGCGGTTGTGCTGCCGGGAGAAAAAGGAGTGCTTACGGCCGGTGAGGACAAGAAGGTCACGCACTGGGCAGCGGCGTATTCCGCAGACAGCAGGGAAATCTTCTGTGCCTGCAATAATCTTCTTGCCCGGTTTCAGGCTTCGGACGGAACGCGCATTTTCCCGGCAACGGATTCAGCGGTGGTTCTGGGCGGTGTCTGGGCGCTGGCAGCGGTTGGCGGGAATGAAACGGTTTACTGCGCGAACGGATCGGGAAAGGGGATCATTGTCCGGAACGCAACCACAGGCAAAATACTTACATACCTGCTGAAGAAACGATTCGTTTCCACGCTGGCCCTTTCACAGGACCGGAACTTTCTGCTGACCGAAGACGGCAAGGAAAAGGCCGTACTCGTGGATGTAAAAAGCGGAAAAACGGTTCAGTCGTTCCATCATAGCGACAATGTAAACGATGTGGCCTTTGCCCTGGAGGCCAAGGTGGTGATTTCCGCGGACGATAAGAAAATTGCTGTGTGGGACCGGGAAACCGGAAAAATGCTCAGAACGCTGGATGGGCACAACCATAATATCAACGGGTTGCGGGTGAACCCCCGGGGAGAGGTGGCCGCGGCATGCTGTGAAAAGGGTCTGCTCTGTTTGTGGAAGATTGAGACCGGAAAGCTGCTTGTCAAGCTGGAAGCCGGGGGGCGGGATTTTACGGATTGTGATTTTCATCCCCGGGATCGTCGGTCGGTGCTGGTGGCGTGTGACGACGGCCTGCGGTACTGGCATGCGGGCGGAACCGGCACTGCAGGATTGAGCGAAGCGGAGATACGCAAGCGGATCCGTCAGCTCGGAGATGTGGATTTCAAGGTGCGTGAATCCGCGACAACGGACCTGATTAAGGCCGGGCAGGCGGTTCTGCCGCTGATCAAGAGGGTGGATTCAGAAGATCCGGAAGTCATGATGCGCATTGAACGCATCCGCAAAAATCTTACCGGCAGGAAGATTTACAAGGGAAAGGACGGCAAGGACGACAAACCCGCGCTGCTGGAGTTCAAAAAACCGGTGTCTTCGGTTGTCTTTCATCCCACCGGATCGTGGTGGGCAGCGGTGGAAGGTGACGGACGCGCGGATGACGCGATTGTAATCGGCAGCATCCAGGACAACAAACCCGTGATTCTGCGCAGGATTAAAAGCGGTCAGGGTCCCTGTTCACTGCACTTCTCCAGTGATGGAACGGAACTCTTTGCCGGAAACCGGAATTCGACCGTAGATGTGTATTCGCTGAAGAAATAGTTTTTTTCAGCAGTTCGGCAGGAGACGCTGCTTTTGCCCCGGGGGCTCTAAACGGAATATTAGCTCTTGATTAACACGCAGTAATGACTACAATGAAGAGGCATTAGCGGGACCGGTTGCGGCTGCAGCCGCTCGGAGTTGCGAAATCGGTAGAATCCGTCTGACCTTCATACAGGGCTGATCCATGTTTCTGATTTATCTCTGCGTTTTTTTCTTTTCGTTTCTTCTTTCCGTGCTGCTGGTCCGGACAATGATATACCTTGCCCCCAGAATCGGGTACGTGGACAGGCCGGGTGGCCATAAGACTCACGAAAAAACCATTCCCTACGGTGGGGGCGTGGCCGTATACACAACATTTGTGGTTTCCATGGTCTTTTTCATGGCGATCGCCCGTTCCGCGCAGGCGGGATGGATTTCCTGGCCCTTTATTTTTCATGTGGAGCCGTATCTGGACGGTGTCTTTTCTCCGGCGGTGCTGCTCAAAATTTTCTGTCTGGCCGCGGCCGGGGCCATGATTTTTTTTTTAGGGCTTGTCGACGACATCCATCCCAAGAAACCACGGTTCAAGCTGCTGGTGGAGACGCTTGCCGCCTGCCTGGTCGCGTATTCGGACATTCGCATTACGCTCCTGATCAGCAACCCGATCATCAATATCCTGATTACAATCGCCTGGATCGTGGTGATTACCAACGCCTTTAACCTGATTGATCACGCCGACGGGCTGAGTTCGGGCGTGGCGCTGATTGCCGCGTTTCTTTTCTTTGCGGTCACGATACAGACCGGTGAGGTTTTTGTTTCCATGCTGATTATGATATTTATCGGGTCGGTGGCGGGGTTCTGGATTTTTAATTTTCCGCCGGCCAGGATTTTTCTGGGTGATGCGGGTTCCCTTTTTATCGGATTTATTATGGCCGTGACCACGATTCTGCCCACGTTTTTCTTTTACCGGTTCAAGACATCGGCCCTGCCGGTGCTGATGCCGCTCCTGGTGCTTGCGCTTCCGCTCTTTGACTGCCTGGGCGTGGTCTGTATCCGGCTGAAAAACAAGGCGGATATTTTCAAAAGCGATCAGAATCATTTTGCGCACCGCCTCAAGCGAATGGGCATGGGAGACCGCGAAAGTGTTGTGGTGATCTATCTTCTGTGCGCAGCCATTGGTATTGCGGCCCTGCTGCTTAAGGATCTCGGACATTTTTCCGGTCTGCTTCTGCTGCTTCAGGCCATGCTGATTATTTCCGTAGTTATGATGCTTGAAATATCGGGGAGGCGATGAAGACACGAATATTCGATTTTCTGATTATTCTCCTGCTTGGCCTTTTCTTTCAGCTGCGGATTCTCTGGGGCGGTGCCCTGGAACTGGGATCGGTAAGCAATTTATGGCTGGGCCTGATTCTGGTTTCTGCGGGGTTTTTCTGGATCTGCCGTTCCGCGGTCAACAAGCAGTTTGAATTTAGACGGTGCTTGTGGGTGCTGGTACCCATGGCTCTGTTTACGGCATGGAACGCGGCATCCATTCTCTGGGCCGTGGACAAACGGGAAGCGCTGCTCTTTACGCTGCAGTGGACTGCTCACCTGACGGTATTTTTTCTTGCGGTACATCTTCCGGATCTCAAAGGTGCGCGACGGTTTCTGCTGATCTCGATTATTGCTGCCGGTCTTGTTTCCTGCGTGTATTCGCTGTATCAGTATTACGTGGGGCTGGACGATGTGCGGAAGATGATTGCGGAAAATTCCAACAATATTCCATTCAGCGGCAACGCCAGAAGCGCGTTCATGGGCCGGCTGAATTCCAATGATGTTTTCGGCACCTTCACGTTTCCCAATCCATTCGGCTGTTTTCTTGCACTTCTCCTTCCGCTGTGGCTGGGGGTATTCGGCGATCTGCTTGACGCGTTCAGGAAAAAACGCGGGCTGTTCACGGCGGCAGCGGTTGTCGGCCTGGCTGGCGGTGTTCTGATCGGGTACGCGTTTTATCTCTCCGGTGCCAAGGGGGCATGGATGGCCTGCGGTGTGTCTGCGGCCCTGGGCCTTCTTTATTATATTCTTCGTCGTAAAACACCTGCCATCGCTGCCATCATCTGTGCGGTCCTCGTGATCGTGTCTGCGGCCGGTTTTTTTCTCTTTCCGGAAAAGGTTTCAGCTGTGAGGGAAAAGCTCCATGCCTCGGTCAAGGTGCGCGTTGAATACTGGAAGGCGGGTTTGGATATGTTCGCAGACCATCCGGTCAGGGGGGTGGGCGCGAACAATTTTCAGCGGTACTACACGCAATATAAAACAGAGGAAGGAACAGAGGTCAAGACCCCGCACAGTGCTGTGGTAAGCACGCTGTCGGAAAACGGAATTCCGGGTGTGGTTCTGCTGCTGTTCTTTGCCGGCGCTGCCGTTTTTTTCTGCCGCGGTCGTGACCGGGATCCGCAACCGCCGCTGGGAGAAGCCGCCGGACGAACCCTTCGGGCGCGGAAAATGTTTGCGGTGTGTTCCACGGCAATATTGTTTTTGTTCGGCGTGATTCTGTTTCTGATTCTTCTGATTGCCGTGGTGATGCAATGGCTTTCCGGCAATCAGGGCGCAGGAGGGGTGGATTTTGGCCTTCTGGCTCCCGCGTTTGCAGGAATCTTTCTCCTGGCTGCGGCGTACATGAGGGGAAAAAGAAACCGTAAAGACGCAGAGCCGGACTTTTATTATCATGTGCAGTGGATATCGATTTTCTCGGTGCTGAGCTGGTTTATTATTTTCTCGCTGCCCTTTTACTCTCCTTCTTTGCACCTGCCAGCCATCTATGATTTTCCGGCAGGACACGGCGGGTTTCGTCTGCCTGCCTTTGGTCTCTGCGGTGCGGTCATGGTACTGACGGTTGTCTTTCGAACGGATTTCAGTGACTCGTGGAAATGGACAGGCGCAGGATTGTGCATCGGACTCTTTGCCGCCATGATTCACTTTCTCAACGATATGACCCTGCGTTCCCCCGGGGTCGTGGCATCGGTCATGGGCTGTATGGGACTTGTCTTTTTCAGGAAAAAGGACGTCGTTCGCCGGCCGGTCTCATCGGGCGTGTCGCACGGGATTTTTTTTCTGAGCCTGGCGTTCTTTATTCTATATTATATGTTTTTCATCCACGAGTTTCTGGGCGCACGGTACGTGGAAAAGGGATCAACCTTTTCCACCAGGAAATTATACGGACCGTCACTCAGATGTTTTGACCGGGCCTTTTCATACCGGTACCGGGACAGCGAATCGGCGTACCGGATGGCAGGGGTTTATCTCAAGATGGCTGAAGCAACCACAGACCCTGCGAACAAGCGCACATATTTTGAAAAGGCAGAAGCGTGGTTCAGGAAATCCAGAACCCTGGGCAATCGGAAAGCTCATGTGAATTATCTGATCGCCCGCTGTGTATACAGCATCCGTGGAACGTCTGGCAGGGATGAAGTCATGGCTGAACTTCAGGATGCGATCGACCTGTATCCACTCTCTCCTGATTATTATTTTTACAAGGGCGCTTTCCACGAAAAGTACAATGAACCCAAGCTGGCCATACGATTTTATGAGAAAGCCATCCAGGTCAACAGCCGCATTATTGACGAGATGGTGCGGCTGAATGAGGATTCTATACAGGGTATTCAGAGGCGGATTTCGAAATGTAAAAAGAGTCCGACGTTGAATAAATTTTAGCAAGCGAACAAAAAAAACTTGCACGATTCATCTATTATTTTATAATATATTGGCTTATACTTACTACCTTACTCTGTTTTATTCTGGGTGAAAATGGACTTCGTAAAAAAACATCTCTTCTGGCTGATTATTGTTGCGGTTCTGATTGTTGAGTTTGTTTTGTATGTTGTATTGGTTGTCACGCCCGGGAGCGTTGTTGAGCAGAAAAAAGCGCAGAAGAAGGAGATTGATTCCGGCGAAGAAAAAATTATCGGAAAAGCCAAAACAACACCCAATCAGAAGTGGCTGGACAAGATCAGGTCACGGGAAAAGAAAATCAAAAAACGGATTCTTCAACTGCAATCAGAATACGCGAGTCGCGAAGAATTCTTTGAAACATTCTGGGGACGGACGGACCAGCCGGATCCTGCGGATTTCCGGAATCAGTATTTCAAAAAAACCCGGACACTTATTCAGAAACTCATTGCTTCGGGAATCGGCCTTCCGGAAGAAATTCAGAAAAACGCAGATCTGGATGAATTCACGCTTGAAAGTGCCAAGAACCTCGGATTTAAAGACTGGGGAGAAAATATTCCGGATAAAAAGGATATTCCGAGGGCCATGAAGGAGTTCTATATTATCCAGACCATGACATCAATCCTCACGGATCCGTCTTTGAAACTCAGTGTTCAATCCGGCCAGATCGGGAATGACGGAAAAGACAAGGAGCTTGTCATGAAACCGGAGGCGCTTGAACAGATAGAATTCAAGGATATTGTCAAACCGAAAATTACGGTTGAAACCCCTGTGGCGGATCAAGACACAGGCGGAACAGATCCGATGGCCGGCCCCGGCGGGGATCAGGGAGCCAATGAATATCTTCAGGGAGCACGAGCTGCGACCGATGACGCGGAACAAAAACCGAATGGGGAATACCTGATCCGTCCTTTTGTTGTGACCATTGATATGCCGTATCCGCTGATTGAATCCGTGTTGAGTAATATAGAAAAGAATTCAGACCTGTTTTTTGTAGTCAAAAACGTTGAGGCAGAACAAAAAAGTCTCAATACCGCCAGCCTTTTTGGTAAATATCCTTCCATAAAAACAATCTGGACCATACATCAGTATGATTTCAGCTGGACTCCGTGGAAAAACAAGGTGTCCGCTGGTGCGGATGAAAACGAAACATTCGCAGAAAAAGAAACGAAACAGGAAAAAGACGAGGACGCTGGAGTAGATAATGAATAGACTTAAAGAATTTCTGTTCCATCATTTTGAAAAAATTATCCTCGGGTTGATTATTCTGGTCGCGCTGATTGCATCTATCGACTCTCTGGCCACAATTATCGGCAAGGAGACGAACCCCCAGCGGTATGAAGATCTCAAGCAGAACGTTCGGACCATTATTGGTGAAAACAAACCCCCGGAAGACTTCGGCAAAGAACCACTGCCGGAGAAAACGGCTGCACCCGTAGATACACCGGATTTTTCTAAACTGAATCGATGGTTTTTCTACAATAAACCGGAACGCAAGGGAAAGAAGACGCCGTTTGATGAGCACAGCTGCGACGACTGGTTTGTTCTAGTAAACGGAGAATACCGGTGTCTGGTCTGCGGTAAGTCCGGCGGTATACGATGGATATTCAAGCCGCCCACGGTTGTTGATAATTCACTTCGTGTTAAACGGAGTTCGGTTTCTGTCAGCTGGAAGAGCAGTGACATGAATTCCGTGATTGACGACAAAATTAAGAGCAATATTTACAGAATTCCCACGCAAGCGAAAAACAGCCTGCTGGAGAAAAACCTGAATCGTTTGCTCAAAACGGCCTTTGAATCCCTGAAACCAGGCGCGGTTCCCCAACCCAACGAAGAACTGACCACTGAAGAAATCTTTGAACAAAAACTGACACAGGCTGTCGCGAATCTCACGGCGGAAAAATCCGAAGATCCGGAAACCGCGGCATGGAAGCGGGCACATTTTTTCAGCACCGTTGGCTATACACAAGAGAAATATCGCGCCAAGGTTATGGCATTGTTTCTGTCGCAGACACCGCAGAAGAAACTCGCCGCAGCCGCGTTGACGGAACAGCGCATCTATCTCCTCTTGATACAAGGCATTGTCGATGAGCTGAACAGCAGTATCCAGGACATGATGGCTGAGCTTACGGTAAATGCCGGCCGCAAACCGCTGAACAAGGAATTGTTGAGCGTTGTGGAGGAAAAAGCACAGAGGAAGGCGCCTGAAGCTGAAAAAGACGAAAAGACGGAAGAAAAACCGGACAGCGATGAACTGATTAACCGACTGGATGAATTGGTCCGGGAAAAGGAGGATGGCAACGTCGAGGAGGTCGCTGAAAAAGCCAAACCGGAAGAAGACGCGAACAAAAATAAAAAAGAGGATGAAACCACGGCAGCTCAATCCATTTACCGGTATACGGATTCCGAAACCGAACCGCTGAAATACTATACATATATTATAGAACAGATTGCGGAAAAACCGGTCACAAACTCGACAGAGAAAAAAGAAGGCAAGGAAAAAGCAGCCAAATCCGATACCTCAAAAGAAAACATCACCTACAAAAAGGTACGGCTTTTCTGTCCCTGCTTTGTGGATGTTGTCACACCGTCCACCCTGCGATTCTGGCTGCGGGGAGCCATAAAAATTGAAGGAAAATACCTGGCGAACATTGAAATTGCCAAGTATTTCAAACCGCAGAAAAAATGGTATTTCAAGACCGTTACCGGTGTAAAGAACAAGGATCGGATCGGAAAGACCGCGCGTATTTTTCTTAAGGACGACAGCGGAAAGATCCTTAGAAAAAAGACCGTTTCAGAGGAACTGTGGGAAAAAATTAAAAAATTCTTCAAGGGAAGCGCTGGGAACATGCTACGCTTAAATATGGATTTCTATACCGGGTATTCCCTGATTGAAGTTAATGAAGGCAAAAAGAAAGTAACCGTACGACAGAAAAAAACCGTGCTTGAGAACGGACAGCCCAAAACCATATGGGTTGAGAAAGAAGATGTAAAAGAAGGTCTTTACATGGAGTTAAAGAACGATCTGACCGGTGAAAAGACCATCCGGTGGCAGACGCGGGGAAGGGACATCGTCGAGGACGAAGAATAATTTCTGTAACCATGGAGTACCTGTTATGAAAAAAGCCTATATTCTATTGCTGACTGTGACGCTTTCATTGATGTTGAACACTCTCTGCGCGCAGAGACGGAGTGAGACAGAACGGGCTGGATCCAGCCTGTTCGGAGGAGATGCCGCTGAAGCGGTGTCAAAGAAAAAGACGGAAAAGGTTGAGAGCGCTTCCCCCACGCTGGAGAAAAAGGTGGAAACGGTGGAGAAGGCCGATCCCGCGCCTATTCAAACGACAGAAAAAAACACGGTAGCGAAAAAAGCCAATCGCGCTGAAAAGAAACTCGCTGCATCTGATGTTTCGGAACGGACAAGGGACGACGGCAGGGACACAACTGGCTTTACAATCGGGAATGTCGAGGAACGGGACACCCGTGGGCGAAAGAAACCGGCGGTGAAAAAGAAAACCGTAGTAAAGAAGCCTGCCAAAAAGAAAGAAAGCACGGACGTTGTGAAAACGAAAACATCTGAGAAAACAGATGTTGCTGCCTCCCCGGAGGAGAAAGAAGACGTACCCGCGAACGACGAACCCCTGGTTGAAAAGGACAGAACATCGGATATTCCGAAAACAGAGAAAACCCTGGCTGAAAAACGGCTGGAACAGACTGCGTTCAAATTAAGAATGAAGAAGCAGGCCCGTCATGCCGAAGCCATGTCCCTGATTGAAGCCGGTAAACGCGAATACAATCAGCTCCGATACCAGGAAGCCGCCAAACTCTTCAAAGAAGCGCGTTCAATCGAACCGGGAAATGCAGAAGCGGAAAAATATCTGGAGAAAAGCCTCTCCCTTATCGGTGAGCGAAAAGACAGAATTCGCAACCAGGCCGAGTGGATGACCGAAAAAAGAACGGTTCAGACACGTCAGGTGCGCATCGAGATCGAAGCCTATATTAACGACGGACGTCGGCTGTTTGAAGACGCAGTTAAAATGGCGGATAATCTGGATAGTGATCCCAATATCGCGCTTAAGGTTCTGGTAAACTCCGACAGCAAACTGCGGCGTTCGGACAAGAAATTCCGCCATGTCATTGAGACGGCCAAGTGGTTTCCCTACCAGGAAGACATGACACCATACATAACGGTTTCAGAAAAATACATCACAGATATCAAAAAAGAACGAAACGAAAATGCTGTTAAAATAAAACAGCTCAAGGCGCGGGTAGCGCGGGATGAAGCGGAAAAGGAAGTGGCCAAGAGAGATGATTATTTACGTGTACGCACATCCAAGCTTATGGAGAAAGCCATTTTCATGTATGACAGGGGAGATTTTGCGGAAGCCGAGGGCGTTTGCCTTCAGATACTCAAGCTGGACCCCAAGCATGAAAAAGCGGAAAAGCTGATGAAGAAGAGTCGGAAAAAGAAGCACCAGAAAAAGGATGTGGAAACCGCCAATAAGCGCAAAGAAGAGATGAAATCCACTATGGAAGATGTCCGCTGGGCAGCGGTTCCGTATTCAGATGATATCCAATACCCGGAAGACTGGAAGGAAATTGAGGCAAAGAGAAAAATGAGTACCAAGGGTGTCCTTCACCGGACCCCGGAATGGAAGAAGCAAATCCGAAGGGAAATGCGCAGGCCCGTGACCTTTGATTTCGTGGCAACATCATTCTCGGAGGTGGTTGATGTTCTGAGAAATTTGACGGGTTTGAATATTGTTGTGGACCGGAAGTCAATCCAGGAAAAAATGGATCTGGATGAACCCATTGACCTGAAAGTTTCCAATATGCCTTTTGAGGCTGCGCTGAAGTGGGTGCTGCGCTCTAAAAACCTGAAATACGATTTGGTCAAAGAAGCCATTTATGTTACCACTACAGACAAAGTGACCGGTGAAACCTTTATGCAGATTTACGATATCAGCGATTTTACCCGTCCGATTAACAACTTTCCCGGTCCGAATATTGACATTTCCGCACCGGGCGGTGAAACCAGCACAGGTATATCCCTTGATACAGATGACGCAAGCACTGAAGGAATGGATCCGGACTACATTGCCACACTGATTCGCGAGCGGATTGATCCCAACTCCTGGGACGCGGATGCCGGAACCGCCATTGTTCGAAGAGGTGACAAATTAATTGTTAAACACAATGAAGTTGCCCATCAGAAGATCACGGATCTTCTCAATGAACTCCGTAAATCCAAACAGCAGCAGGTGTCGGTTCAGGCCAGGTTTATTGATGTTAAGAAGGGATTCCTGGATGAGATCGGTGTGCAGTGGCAGGGACTGGACCAGGCATCTGTAAACGATACTTCGGGAAATGCTCCGGATGGTGCCGGATTTCTCAGTGATATATCAAAGCTTGATGATTACGATGCACGCGTAGCCACCGCAAACCCGGCCGGTCCCTCCACTCTGGGTGCCACCTGGGCTTCGGATATCGTGGGCAGCGGCATCAACTCCGGCTCCACACGCGGCTTAATCGGCCAATATACCATGCTGGGAAATGTTCAGGCAGAGGCGATTTTCCATGCCATCCGCAAGGAAGGTGAGGGCACGACCCTGACCGCACCCAAAATAACTGTTTTTAACAACCGACGGGCACATATTGTTGTCGCGACCCAGTACAACTATGTATACGATTATACACTGGTCGGCGGTACCTTTGATCCTGAAATTACCTCATTTCTCGAAGGAGTTGTCCTGGATGTAAAACCCACGATCTCCAGTGACAGAAAATACATAACTCTGGAAATTCAGCCTACCGTGGGTACAATCGGTGAACAGAATTCCATCACCATCACCGCATTGGGCGGCATTGGTGGCGGTGATGATGGGACCGGAGTGCTTCGAACGCTCGACTTGACCATTCAGACGCCGCAGCTGCTCTATGAGCAGGTCCGGACCACGGTCAACATTCCGGATCAGGGAATTATGATGCTCGGAGGTCTGATGAGAGGATTTTCCGTGGACAGACAGAGCGGTGTTCCCTTTCTCCAGCACTTGCCGATTATCGGTCGGCTCTTCAAGACCAAAGGCAAGGGTCGACAGGACAGAAGCCTGGTGATAATGATTACTGCGAAAATACTGCTCTTCGATGAGATCGAAAGCAAGCTTTAATATAATCATTCTGAGGTATAGTATTATGAAACACCCCTTTATTTTTTCGTTGTTCCTGACAGTGTTTGTTTCAGCAATGTCTTTTGCAGCAGAGGACGCTGCTGTTAACGGCAAATCCGACAAGGCAAGAGAGATTCTGAAAAACCTTGAACGGAAGAAAAAAATCAAGGATCAGGAAAGAACGGTTCTTGCCAAAGAGCAGTTTCAGACCGGAAAAAAACTCTACAAGCAATTTAAATTCAGAGAAGCCAGAAAATATTTCAGCCGGGCGATTGAAAACGATCCCGAACATGCGGAAGCCAAAAAATATCTGAATATGACGGATGATGTTCTTGGAGCCAGGCTGAACAAGATCAAAAGCCGTACTGGACATGCTGCCAATGTCAAGGAAGTCCGAATCCGGGAAGCGCTTTTGGAGGTGGAGAACGCGATTTCCGAAGCCGACATTCTCTTTCAGAAAGCCATCAAGCGTGAACCAGCGCCGGATGAGGGAGAGGTTGAGTACAATGTCAACAAGCTGAAAGACATCAATAAAGCGGCCGAATCCTACCGAAAAGCGGATGAAACCATTACCTGGTTTCCATACGATGTTCCTTTGGACAAGGAAAAAAAATATGTCCAGGGAAAACTCAAGGAAATTACAGACGAACGCCGCCGGATTAATGCAACGATCAATCAGCTTAAGAAAAAACAGGCATACACGGAAGCAGAGAAAGAACTGGCGCTTTCTGAAAAGCGGCTGGATCTGCGCGTAGATAAATTGATGGAGCAGGCTCAGAATTCCTATGATCGGGAAGACTATCGTCAGTGTGAGAGAATACTGGATACGGTTCAGGAGCTGAAACCTACCTACAAAAGGGCGGCAAAACTCAGGAAAAAGAGTATGGCAAAACGCCATGCCCTGGAGAAAAAGAAAATCAAGGAGGAGGAGGAAGAACACTGGACAACCAGTGTGGAGAAGATTAAGGAAGCCGCGATTCCGTGGGCAAAAATCATTGAATATTCTGAAAACTGGGATGAACTCAGTAAACGGAAAATTGGCGGGGACACGCAGCGACGGGCTCCGGAATGGAAGCTGAGACTTGAGCGTGAACTTGAACGCCCGGTTACATTTAATTTTGTGGAGACACAGTTTTCTGAAGCTCTTGACGTAATTCGCGATATTTCAGGAGTAAACATCATCCTGGACCCTAACGCGTTTCAGGATGCTGCAGGTGCGGGCAAGGAAACGCCCATTTCCCTTAAAGTAACGGACATGAAACTCAAACACGCATTGAAGTGGCTGGTCGATCAGGTGGGCTTGCAGTACACGCTCAGCGATCACACCGTATTTATTTCCACCGCCAAACTGCTGCATACCAACATTGAAACCAAAACCTATGATGTAAAAGATCTGCTGATTACCATCCAGGATTTTCCGGCACCGGAGATGAGTCTTGAAGTTAATGCAGAAGGTGGAGACGGAGGTGATATCATTGACTGGGGTGACGGTGGAGGTGACGTGGGAGGAGGAGAAGACGCGTCCACGCTTGCGGGCTTGATTCGAGATCACATTCAGCCCACGTCCTGGGATCCGGAAATCGGAACCAGTATTGTTGCGGTTCCACAGGGGGATCAAATAATTGTCAACCAAAGTCCGGAAGTTCACCAGGAGATTATGGATTTTCTCACACGGCTGCGACGTCAAATGTCGGCACAGGTCATGGTTGAGGCCCGTTTTATTGAAATTCAAGACAGCTTCCTTTCGGATATCGGAATCAACTGGCGCGGTCTGGATCAGGCAGCCGTGGGTGATGGAAATTGGGGAAGCACTCCCGAGCCTGCCGGATACCTTAGCGATGTGAACAAACTGGACAACTACGACTACCGGTTGGCTGTGGATAATGGCGTTGCGTCTACAACGGCTCCGGAAGGCCTTTTTCTGCAGTACACTATGCTGGGAAGGGAACAGGCGGAAGTAGTTATGGTTGCTCTGGAAAATTCCGGTAAGCGCAAGACTCTGGCATCCCCTAGAATCACGGTATTCAACAATCAGCTTGCCCATATCGCGATTGTTCAGCAGATTACGTATATTTCAGACTATACCATTACCAACGGCCTCTATGACCCGGACCTTTCTGTACTTCTGGAAGGAGTTATCCTGGAAGTACGGCCCACCATCAGCAGTGACAGGAAGTATGTTCGGCTGCAGGTTAAACCCTCAATTCGTACGCTGGATGAGATGCAGGAAATCAACATTATTCAGGGTGATCAGACCACGGTCAATAACCTGACCACCGACCTTACCTGGGATCTGGATCAACTTGATCTCAGAGCCCAGATGCCCCGGGTTGCGATTCGCCAGCTGGCAACGAATGTTTCTATCCCGGACAAGGGCATGGTTATTCTGGGCGGACTTGCGGATTATAATGAACTGGAATTCATGAATGGCATTCCCATTCTCTCCAAGATCCCGATTTTGGGGAGATTGTTCAGGCGCAATCACAAGGAAAAGGTGCTTTCTGATATGATTATCCTGGTCAGCGCACAAATCATCCTTTTTGAGGAAATCGAAGCGGAACTGTAAATCGCTGTGCTGGATTTACGATTTTTCATTTCACATACTACAAAAAACGTCTCCTCGGAGTTGAATCCGGGAGGCGTTTTTTTATTTCAATTATTTTCTCAGGCACTGCGCTCCTTATCCCTGAATGATCTTCGCCACCTTTTCTTTCATTTTTTCCATTTTCTCCGGGGTATCGGCTTCGAGATTCAGGCGAAGAACCGGCTCCGTATTGGACTTCCTCAGGTTGCACCACCAGTCTTCCATTTTTATAGTGACGCCGTCCAGCCGGGTAATTTCCGCATCCGGAAAGGAAGAAACAGCCTTTTCCATCATACCGTCCTTGTCTTCAACTTCAAAGTTAATCTCTCCTGTTGAACTGTATCGTTTCCAGGGTGCGAGAATTTTCGACAGGGGCTTGTCTGCCTCAGCCAGTAGATTCAAAACGCGGAAGAATGTAATATCCCCGGAATCGGAATAAAAATTATCCCGGAAATAATAATGTCCGGAGAGCTCTCCGGCAAAGACCGCATTGGTCTTCCGCATCAGTTCTTTGATAAAGGAATGACCTACACGAGACTCCAATGCCTTGCCGCCGAGAGCTGTGATTTCTTCCGGAACGACCCGGCTGGAGCGAAGGTCGTAGATAACGCTTCCGCCCGTTTCGTCTTTGAGAAAATCATGGGCAAGCATAACAGTAACCAGGTCGCTTTTGACAGCCTCGCCTTTTTCATCCACAAACATAAGGCGGTCACCGTCTCCGTCATACGCGATTCCGATATCCGCCTTTTCTTCCAATACTTTTTTCTGAAGATCTTTGATGTTTTCAGGCTTCAGGGGATTGGCTTCGTGGTTGGGAAAGGAACCGTCCAACTCAAAATACAGGGGGATAATTTCCAGGGAAAGATCGTTTGTGATTCGAGGTACGGTTTCGCCCGCAATTCCGTTTCCAGCATCCACAACCACTTTGAGCGGTTTGTCGGTTTTAAGAAAGCCGCGGATGTGGGTAATGTAATCCGGCCATATATCAATTTCTTTGACCTGTCCGGGCTGGTCTGCCGTGTGAATCGTATTTTCAGTGACCTTCTTTTCAATCTCTCCGATACCGGATTCATAGCTCATGGGTTTTGCCTCTTCCCGGCAGAGCTTAAAACCGTTATACTGGGCGGGATTATGAGACGCAGTAATCATCATTGCGGCATCAGTCTTGTGAAACCCGCCTGCGAAATATGTCATGGGTGTGGAACAGAGCCCGATATTCAGAACCGTTGCCCCGGCAGAGACCATTCCATCCAGCGCGGCTTTTTCAACCTCAGGTGAAGATGTTCGCATGTCTCGACCAACAGCAATCGTTTTCGCGCCCGTTACCTGAACCAGAGCAGATCCGATTTTGCGTGCGGTTTCCATGTCAAAATCATCCGGTACAATACCCCGGATATCATACGCTTTGAAGATACCCATTGTCTTCTCCAGAAAAAAGTATATTGTATTACATATGACATGCCGGCCCGGGACGGGTTCGGCAGAATGTACTATATCAAGATGGACCGTAAAGTCAATACACGGATTAAAATATTCATTTTTTCCTTGATTAAGATGGCTTAAAATTTAAAATTTAACTTTTCTCCATATTCGGAAGTACTGTAACCCTCCGGGAGTTCTGTAACCCTTTTTTTGTTTTTCTGGAACAGGTAGTATTATGATTGATACAGTAACATTAGCTAAAGAATTAATGAAGGATGAAGAAATCAAACGAGAGGTTGAGAAGCATATTGGTAAAACCACGGAAGAGAAGTTTGAAGAGTATTACGACAGCTCTATTAATGAATTTACCAAGGGTGCGATCATCAAGGGACGCGTCATCGCCCTGACCGATAAGTCGGTGATTCTGGATATCGGATACAAGTCTGAAGGGTTTGTTCCGCTGGAGGAGTTCGAGGATGCATCGGAACTGGAAGTCGGTGATGATATTGAGGTTTTGCTGGAAGCTGTGGAAGACGAGTCCGGTGTGGTTATGCTTTCCAAGCGCAAAGCCGATCGAATCCGCGGCTGGGAAAAACTGGTTAAGTCGAACAAGGAAGGCGACCTGGTTACCGGCAGAGTTATCAAGAAGATCAAAGGCGGTCTGCTGGTGGATGTTGGTGTTCCGGTTTTCCTTCCCGCATCTCAGATTGATATCCGGCGGCTTGGGGATATCGCTGAATATATCGGCCAGGAAATGACCTGCAAAATCATCAAGATTGACACCGAACGGAAGAACATCGTTGTCTCTCGACGCAGGTTGATCGAAGAGGAACGGGAGAAAAAGAAGAAAGATCTTCTGGAAAAACTAAATGTTGGAGACATCATCGCTGGTATTGTAAAGAATATCACGGATTTCGGTGCGTTTATCGATCTCGGCGCTATGGACGGTCTGCTCCATATTACGGATATGACCTGGGGGCGGATCAGCCACCCATCGGAACTGCTGGCCATCAACGACAAGGTTGAAGTCAAAGTGCTGGATTTTGACAGAGAGAAAGAACGGATTTCCCTCGGTCTGAAGCAGAAGACCAAGAACCCGTGGCTGGATGTGGAGGAGAAGTATCCAGTCGATTCCAAAGTCAAGGGCCAGGTTGTAAACGTCGTTCCATACGGCGCGTTTGTTAAGCTGGAAACCGGTGTCGAAGGTCTGGTTCATATCTCTGAGATGTCCTGGACCAAAAAGGTCAATCATCCCTCTGAAGTCGTGGCCATCGGTGATACCGTGGAAGTTGTGGTGCTGAACATTGATGTAGAACGGCAGCAGATCTCCCTGGGTATTAAACAGCTTGAAGACAATCCCTGGGAGCAGCTGGAAGAGAAATATCCGGTCAATACTGTGCTGGAAGGCCGTGTCCGCAACATTACCAACTACGGCGCATTTGTGGAACTGGAAGAAGGGATTGACGGCCTGCTTCATGTCTCTGACATGTCCTGGACCAAGAAAGTCAACCATCCTGGTGCCGTGCTCAAGAAAGGTGACAAAGTACGCGTGGTCGTGCTTGCTGTGGACAAGGACAACAAGAAAATCGCGCTTGGAATGAAACAGCTGGAAGAAGATCCCTGGGAAACGTTTATTCCGTTTCAGTACAAACCAGGCAAGGTTCTGGATGGCAGCGTGACCAAGATTACCAATTTCGGTGTTTTTGTCGAACTGGATAAAGATGTCGAAGGTCTGCTCCACATCTCGGAGATCTCCGAGGAAAAGATAGAAAAACCGGATGACGTTCTTTCAGTGGGTGATGACGTACGAGTTAAGATCCTCAACATCGATACCCAGGAGCGTAAGATAGGCCTGAGCATGCGCGCGGTTACGGAAGAGGAAAAGGCGGAGGCACCGGCTGAGGACGCGTCTGCAGCTGCACCAGCAGCGGAAACGCTCGCAGCAGAGACGAATCCCAGGACAGCGGACGAATCTCCGGCACCCGTTGAAGCGGATTCCGCCAAAGAAACCGCACCAGTGGAAACCGATTCTGCGGAAACGACGCCGGAAGAAGATGCCCCGGAACAGACACCGGAAGAACTGGACATCCAGACCGACTCCACGGAAGCTGATAAACAATAATACCCGGCATCTTCACGGAGACAATATGGACCCGTTAATGATCAGCGCCTCAGGTATTCGGGGAATCGTGGGCGGTTCCCTGAGGCCTGAGGTGATTATGAAGTTCTGTTCCGCCTTTGGTACCCTGCTCAACAAGGGACGCGTCGTGGTGGGAAGAGATACCCGGGTTTCCGGTCTGATGGCAAAGCACGCAGTTTTCTCCGGCTTAATTGCTACGGGCACGGAAATCATTGACCTCGGCATTACCACAACACCCTCGGTAGCTATTCTGGTCGAAGAGCTTGGGGTAAACGGTGGTGTCATGATTTCCGCCAGTCACAATCCCATCCAGTGGAATGCGCTAAAGTTTTTCGGTTCCGACGGCATGCTTCTCAACAACAAACAGTCGGAAAAACTGGTTACACTCTATGATTCCGAAGACTACGACTACGTAGACTGGATTAAACTCCGCGAACCTATGGAAGAACACCGGACCGAAGAAATTCATATTCGTCGTGTCTTCGAATTGATCAATGTGGAGCGAATCCGAAAGTGCAAGTTCAAGGTTATCGTGGATTCAGCCAACGGCGGAGGCGCATCTATCACGCGGAATATGCTCTCCCAGCTGAACTGCGTTCTGACGGAACTCAACTTTGATCAGAACGGTTACTTTGAGCACGATCCTGAACCCAATGCCGAGAACCTGAAGGAATTGTGCGCCATGGCCCAGGCGGGCGGCTATGATATTGGTTTT
>CAZGEP010000063.1:0-24021 GCA_964524955.1 uncultured Planctomycetota bacterium
CCGAAGCCACTTCATCACGCTTCGACATCGCGGGCAGCACAGACGTTTGATTTTCCTGGGTGCCGAGACCACCGGGAGTATCTCCCGGATTATTTCATACAATACGCAGATCATCTCCCGTATGGTCTCCAGCGACACGCTGAAGTTCGGTGAAAGAAACCCGTAGTGGCGAATCTTCATAAAACCAGAAGGCAGTACATGCTGAAGATACCTCCGGATAAATTCCATCACGTCCAGCGTAAAGGTTCGCCTGCCGCGGTCGGACTTCTTCCCCCTGATGGTAACCTGAGTTCCGTCGTATGATTGAATCCGTCCATCGGATACACCCACCCGAAATACATAGGCTCCAAGGTATTTCATGATATGCCTGCCGTCACCAACTTTCTTGCAGTGCACCACACAGTCCTGAGTCCATACATCTTCATGCACCTGATCCAGGATGCCGGCACACGATAAAGCTGCGTTCACCTTGCCTCGGAAAAGCCTGGTGAGCGGCTTGACATGAACCAGGCATTTGCTTTTGGGGGAGGTCCAGGAGCGGCGGTCTTCACAAAGTCCGCCTGCGGGGATGACAGTGTGAATGTGCGGATGATTTTGTATTCCCGCAGTTCTTCTTCAGTAATTTCCTCCAGAGGTTTGTGGCAGTAATTCTGTAATTGACGGAGTGCCCGGGTATAGGACTGAATGCTTCTCTGGGCGTACCCTTTTAGCTTGAGTTCTTCTTCGTACCGTTTATAATAATTCACGATAGTATACTCCTGCTTTGTACTGGTGACCTAAGGTAGCGAACCCTTATACGGCGGCCACGCAGAACGTGAGTATACTGTCACTTTAACCGTAAATCAAGAAAACTCTGCCGCGAAGCGGCTTACTTGAACACATTTTAATTCAAATTGAATATTGCTTGGGAGATAGTTGATGAAATTACTGCCTGTTGTCATTTTGTTGGGATCTGTTTTTGTGTTTGCAGAGAAGCATTCTTCTTTTAAAACATCTGTTGACCGTCAATTCGAAGAAACACCTGAAAAGACACCTCAGTTTATCAATTCAGATTCAAGTCCAAAGAACATTATCAAGCTTACAAAGACAAAGATTGACGGCCAGGATATTGCCAACGCCTTTTCCTGGAAGATCTTCAAATACAATATCTCCATTCCGGAAGACAAATATCATGCAAGGCTTTATCTGGATGTATATCAAAAAAACAAAAAAACAGGCTCAAAGGACATATTAGGGATTACCGCAGAACTCAAAGATGGAACTATGCTTATCATGCTTCCGACAAAAGATAATCCAAGATTTAGTGCAAAGATAAATAATAATGGGAAAAGCGGAGACTCCTCAGGCATAATTGATTTGTCTGACACTTTTGGACACATGATAGAAATGCAGGAATCACTCTCTGTTACTATTGGAAAACCTGTTTACCTTGGTCTGATTAAATATCATTCTAAGTTAAATGCACGTTTTATCGGAGGAATGGCTAATATTGAAGAATGTATCAAGGAAAATGTTAAAATGAATGGATTTCATAAGTTGATTGCGGTCCGGCTTGTTTTAAAGAAACACGAACCAATCCCTCACTGTTTTTTTGCCGATTTTCACAGGGCTTTCAAGGGGGATACAATTAAGGAGGCAAAAAAGCTTCTGCACCCGGCATGTATCAGTAAATATAAAGATAATAAGGTTTTTTACAACAAGGTGCTTACGAATATCCTGAAACCTGAAATAAAATCCATATCGGGGTTTACAATATCAGAGTTTACAGATGAAAAATATGAATACGACAAATCCTGGCCCGTGCAGCCGGATATTGAAATTCGTTTTGGGGTAGAATTGAAAAATAAAGAACATAAAAATTTTAAATATATGCTGAAAGAATATAAAGGGAGGTATAAGCTGCTGATCTTCCCTTGAATCATTCACATTATACCGCAGTAAATTCACATCCGTTGAAAATCGTATTATTACCAAGAAAACTTTATATCTTGAGTGCATTCCAGGGATGCGTGAATCCATTAAAAAGGGATTGAACACGCCTCCAGAAAAATGCTCCGAGGAACTTGACTGGTGAGTTGGAAGCTGATATATACATCACAAGCCAAAAAGAACGCGAAAAAACTCAAAAAGTCAGGCCTCAAACCACAAGCTGAGATATTACTCCAGATTCTTGCCGCTGCCCCATTCCAGTCACCTCCGCCATTCGAAAGACTTGTCGGAAATATTCAAGGGGCGATTTCCAGGCGCATCAATATTCAACACCGTCTTGTATACCAAGTTCTTGAGAATGAGAAGACTGTAAAAAATTCTTCGAATATGGACTCATTACGAATAAGAAATGCGAACCAATGGATCAGTTTTTTTGTACCTTTATTGTTGTTTCGTTGTTGATAATTTCTTTTGCAGTTGTTTTTCTCCGTGCCCCGTGTCTCCCGTGCGATGCATATCTTTTAGAAGTTCTTCAGTCATTACACTTTTCTCATCACTGCCGTTATTCACTCTTTACTGTAGGTCCCCGCTTTATCCATGGTCGACTTGACTACCGGGCTGACTCCGGAGTCCTGATTGAATCCCCAGTATCCCACACATCCCCCGGGCGGTTCTGCTTCGGGATTTTTTGCCTGTCCCGCTATTTCTTCTGCCGACAGGGCCCGGTTGTAGATCCGGACTTCATCCAACAGGCCGGGCAGCAGGAATCCTCTTCGCTTATCCGCACGTTCGCCCAGCATCAAAATGCCCTTGACCGAGACACGGGGTTTTCCCACCGCCTTCTCGGCGCACATTTTTGCGTCACAGAATACCCGCAGCGTTTTACCGTCATACGTCATGGCCAGGTGATGCCACTTGTTCGTACCAACCGCTCCGTTCTTACTCCAGATGCCCACGCAGTTTTCCTTTCCGCCCCCGGGATTCAGATACGCTCCGGCTCTGCTGCCGTGGACCAACAGACCGAAATGACCTGCTGTCCATTCATTACCGTTCTTGCTTACCGCCCACCGGCGCGTGTCTTTTCCGCCGGGCAGACGGCTGAGCTTAATCCATGCCGTAACTGTCAGGATCTGAGGATCGATCCTGGGTTCATGAAGAACCTCCATCCCTTTTCCTGTTTCCAGAATGGACGCGGCATTTCCCTTGATACCTTTACGGGAGATGGGCAGCACCTGGGTAATTGTATTCTCTTTCCACGTGTGCCAGTTTTTGCTGCACCGGTTGAGCCGCAGAGGTTTGGGCACATTGTGAACCACGTTCTTTTCAATCAGAAATCCCTTGCTGCCCTGATCCAGGTAGAGTCCGTAAATCGGACCGCCGTGTTCCGCCCACTGGCCTCTTTTCAGGTCGTGGATGTGGTTGCCGCGTACAATGGTGCCGGGCTGATATCCCAGGGTATAGATGCCGCCGCCGTCGGCCAGCATTTTCATTACATCATGAACATGGTTAAAAGCAATTACGTTGTTCTTTGCGGCCGTAGGGTCGGGATTCCACTTCCAGCCCACGGATATACCGGTATACGGAAGATCATGAACTTCATTGTGTTCAATGCGTGTTCTCTCAGTTATGCCTGCCCAGATGCCTACTGCGCCAAAGCATTCTGTTCCGCATTCTTTTACAAGGTTATTGAACACGCGATTGTTCTTCGGAACACGCGGGCTGCCTTTTTTCAGAAACGCCCAGCCCGGAAGCCCTACCATAATTCCGTTTCCGCCGATGTCAACAAAACGGCAGTTCTCAACCGCATTGTCAATACAGCGCTCTGCCAGATGAATGCCGCAGTTGGTCAGTGCGGAAAAGGTACAAAGATCCACCCGGCATTTTTCTACCCGGTTCAGTGTAAATGCACCGTCAATGGACAGTCGCGGTCTTTTATTCCACACCTCGCCGCCCACGTAATTACATGCCTGCGTTCCGATATACCCGTTTTCCGGCAGTTTCCAGTTGGAATGAGAGAACCTCAGGTTTCGAAAATGCAAGTTTTTAACTGGATTTTCTGGTGTGCCTGAAACGTCAACCAGACTTTCCAGTACCGGGGCGATCACCTTCGCAGTGGACATGTCTTCACCCGGCCGTGGATAATAGGTCACGGTCCGTGTATTACGGTCCAGGTACCATTCACCGGGCTGATCCAGGAGTTCCAGCGCGTTTTCGATAAAGCAGGATACCCCTTTTTTTGCGACCAGTGCCGGATGCGGCCCTGAATACGGTCCGGCAATGGTCAGCCGGCCTTTGGCCGGCTCAACCGATTTCAGCGGTCTGCGCAGGATCGCCCATCGGCCGAGTGACACGGCTTCAACATCGGTTACGTTCTTCCAGTTCTTGAGAAAGACCGGATTCAGATTATAGACCAGTGGCTTTCCTTCACTGCCGCCGGTCACATTCCCCAGGCGGAAATAGGAAGAGCGCGCCCGCCAGGTCCGTTTACCGTTCACATAGATCCGGCGGAAAATCCAGGATTCCTTTCCTGCATTCGGAGCCTGAGCAGTCCAGAGTTTTCCATCCCCTTTTTTCCATCCCGTAATCCGGCGACCACCGCTGATCACAGCCTTTTCCCCGGCCGGACCTGTATAGGTCACGGAAAACGCATCCGTACCCGAATCTTCCGGCCCGAATGTCAGGGTCTTTTTCAGGAAATACGTTCCGGCACTCACGTGCACGGTCACATTCTCCGCAAGCCCCTTTTTGATGAGCGCTCGCACCTCGTTCCGGGCACGCTCCAGCGATGCAAAGGGTTTTTCCTTTGTCCCTGCGTTTGTATCACTGCCGGACGGTGAAACAAAAAAATCCGCTCCAAATGACAGACTCGCTGAACAAACCATCAACAGACATATCCAATACCCGATCCATCTACGCATAACGGTCTCCATAAAATGCAGTAACCATGATTTATTGATATACATATTTTATTCAAAAAAAGCAGTTCTTCAAGCCTTCGTGGTTCAATTTATTCCACGCACTCTTTTCTACAGACCTATTCACTGAATTGCAATGCAAAAAGATCCGCATCCTTGAGCGCTGTCCGCAGTCGAACTGGACGGCCGGCCAGAGAGGAAACATCGGTCTTGTCTTTCCAGAAAACCACGCGGTCAACCTGATCACCGATCACGGTATCGCAGTCATCCAGCGAGAATCCCGGGATCGCCTGTCCATCTGCTTCGATCAGCTCCATCCGCAATTCACCGGCCGCACTGGTTGAATAATTGATGTGCAGTGAATTGCCGCTGAACACAAACGGACGGGTCAGCATCTCCCCTCCGCTGTATCCGGCACTCACAGACGCAAACCCGTCCAGCCGCATGCAGAGCCGCTCCAGATATTTTCCGTCCTGCGCGTTGTGCCGCGTGATGTATATAGACATCTCGTCCTCTCCGGTCTGAACAATCCCGCACGCCGGATAATTGCAGCGGCTTGTCCAGTTCCGTCTGTCAAGGCCCGGACGGACAAAGGCTTCCATAAACGTCCGGGAGTAACGCGTTCCGCCTCGGCTTGTAAGCAGCACCGCATCCGAACAGTCCTCCCAGAATCCAAATTCTCGTCCGTTATCCTGTTTAAGCGCATATACCCCCATGGCTCCGCCTTCCTGCTCGCTGAGCACCTGACGACCGGGCATAAAACGGCCGGGCAGGGCAATGTAGATGTGCGGGGCACGGAAGTACGGCTGGGTCTGATTGGTATAGAGATGCTCGGGTGGTGTATCGCCCGTGTCCATGAGCTTCGGATCGGTCCAGTGGATAAAATCATCCGATGTGCAGCGTGCAATCGTCCGAACGCTTTTGGAGTAGACATCCCCGCTTTTTGAGGATTCCCGCAAATAGCAGACATAACAGTTCTCGTGTTCGGACCAGAAGGCCACGTTCTGCGAATCCAGCAGGCCCTGTGTAATCACCGGCTCATTGCTCAGTTTCCGCCAGTGAATGCCGTCAGAAGATGCAAAGGCAAAGAGTCCCATGGGATCCGTTCGCGTTCCTTCGCGCAAGAACTTCAGCCCGTAATTCCGGGTTAACGCTTTGAAGCGCTGATCCTCCGGTACATCCGGACGGGTATCCAGCATGGGCGCGAAATTATGTGTGTACATATCCTCTTCACAGGTAAGGACCACATTGTTTCGGGCCTGCCCCATCACATCAAATAGATCCAGATCCGGTCGTTCAAAGGTAATACCATCACTGCTCAGTGCCACGCAGACAACCGCCGCGTAATGATCCTCTACTTCCGACCATCCGCGATAGGTCAGAAGAAACTGATCCGCATGCTTGATCACTGTACAGTACCCGCTGAACGCACCCTCCCAGGGGCGATCGAACTTCAGAGCCGCGTTTGCCGGCTGCGGATAATGCAGCTGCAGTTGCGCGTTCTCCAGCTGATCAATCAGAAATGTATCAATAAAGAGTTCTCTTCGACTTCCGATATCCAGGGGCTGGTCGGTTTTCATTTCATTCTCAGTTTCAAATATAGACAAGGTCTCTGAAGTTTTCCACAATATGACAGGTAATCACGTTACCGTCATGGCACCGACGACCCGGATCGCTCGGCAGCGCCCGTTTGTCCGAGGAGCGGCTCAGCACGACCAGATTATCCCCATCAATCACCATGGACGCGTAGTGACGGGAATGGTTCTCCTGATCTCCGCGCGCCACAATTCCAGCCAGACACCAGTCCATGCAGTTGCGGCTGAAGCGTAGCGCCAGAATGCGGCGCTCGTTGTTTGGCAGATTGTACCGGTCTTCGGGCAACGATTCGGGCCGGGTCATGCTGTCAATGGCCATGGTGGAGAGCATCCAGAAGAGCTGCGTAGTCTGATCAAAGAGAATATGGAATTTCATCTGCCCGCCGGGAAAGGGAATAAAGACAATCTTCTTTCCCGAAGGCGCAGTTTCAAAGTCTGTGTGCAGGGAGCCGTCTCCGGCTTCTGTCACCTTCAGGATGCAGGCATACCCGGTCATTCCGGTATGGGCCCGCATCAGCAGATGAAAGGTTCGTCCCTCGGGATCGTGCCAGATATGATTCGGGTCCGTAAACTGAACCACGTTGGTCTCCAGCCACCCGATCGGAGCCATGTGTCGGCCCGGCCGATGTCCTTCGGGCACGGTCTGGCCGGTGTTGAAAAAAGGAACACCGATTAAGTCCGGCTCGCCAACATCATCCCGCACAGTCAGTTCATTGGCAAACGTCCACGACTCCCTTTTTGTCAGATCAGCTGAAACATCTGCAGACATAAGAACGGGAGCACAGACACAGACCGGCCAGAATTTATCTTTATTTCTCACATCAATATCCGTGGTACGTTCCATCACCAGGTACACCCTGCCGTTTGCGTAATGAACGTTGCAGGGAGCCTGGTGCCAGCGCTGGCCTTTGGTCAGTACAAAAGGCCCTTCCCAGGTCTCTCCCCGGTTCCGGCTTCGGTGAATCACCAGATCCCCCATGTGACCGATGATGTATACACTGTCTCCTGCTGTAAAGGGCCGTGCATGAAAAAATGCAAGGTCTGCCTTTTCATGCCAGCAAGCCCCCTGGTCGTCAGAAACCAGGACTTTCCCGAACAGAGGCATGTTGGTGTGCAGTTCGTGCTTTCTGATCAGGGATTGAATCGCAGGGAATTCGGGCAGTTCCGTAACCCCGGGTCCGCGGTAATCGGTTGTCGCGATCAGCCGCCCGTCATCGAGCCGGACAATCCCCGGACTGGCAAGGTAAATATTCTCCGGATCCGGAGATTCGGCCACAAGGGTGTAATCATTGGCCAGCAAAGGTACACGAAGTCTTGTCATTTTACAGTCTCCCCTTTATTGTAATATCATTGGTAAATTCATTCATCTGAACGCCCGCGCTTTTAAGGTCTGTTACCGGCTGGCCGTTCAGTGTCAGATTCCGGATATGCACGCGCTGCACCTGATGCTCTGTGTCAAAGCCATCCAGTCTGGATTTCGGCATTTGCGGTGCAGTGACAGCGATATCCTCAAACCGTACATCTTCAATACAGCCGCGCTCTTCATCCGCGGACACATATCCTACCGCATTGGCCAGCTTGAACAGAGTTGGCAGAAAGCCGTCATACGGTTTTTCATACGAATCACACCTGTCCTGAATAATCACGGACCGACGGGGTTCGTCATCCAGCTCCACGCGAATATCACGATAGACAATATCCCGGCACAACGCACGGTCAGAGTTTTGAACACTCATGATGCAGCCGCAGATATTGTGGATCAGGTCACAGTCCACAAATGAAATATGATGGATTTCATCCGCCTGGGTCTCGGCACCGACCTCCAGGGGGCGACCCCAGTCGCACCAGATTACACATTTTCGAACCTGGATATTGTCGCAGGCATCCTGAGGACAGGGATAAATTCCATGATGATTCTGAAGTTCGGCAAAGGTGCCTTCCGCACCGTCTACGGAGAAACGTCGGTCCATATGGCTTTGACCCGCCAGGTGCAGGCGGTAGATAAAGGGGCCAAAGGAACGATATCCCTTGACGCAGACGGAATCGTCAAAGGTCCGCAGGAAACTCTCTTCAAGGCTGCAGTCCCGACAGTTCATAAAGTCCACTCCATCACTGTTGTAACGCCAGTTGCCGATCAGCTTGATATTACGGATATGAAGCCCACGGCAGGCCATGGGAATCACATTAAACCCCGAAGAGTCGCGAAGCGTAATCCCCTCCATCCGGACATTGTCGCATTCATACAGGCAAATCAGTCCGGTCAGATGCTCCCGGCTGAACCTGGAGCCGTCGAGGATTCCGCGTCCCAGAATCGCGATATCCGATACCTTCTCCGCCAGGATTGCTCCGTAAACCACGGCACCAGCCGCGATGTACACGGTCTGCCCGCTCTTCATTCGAATCAGCCCTGCGCAATGCACACCCGGACCAAAGATAAGCATATCCGTATCATCCGAAACCGGAACGTCTTTTTCCGGCGGATCCGAAAAGAGATGGAGCGTGTGATGGGTTCCGTTTACCTCCACCGTATACTGGCCGGGCTCCCGGATAATAAACGAAATCGTATTGCCGCTGACTGTTGGCTCAATGCCTCTTTCCGTGGGTCGTATTCGTACGGAATCGACCGTTCGCTGACTCACTGCGGTTACTTCCACGGGGCCGTCCTGCTCCCACGAAGCAAAGGAAGCCATCTCTGTGTGAGCCAGCGGCCGCTGAAAACCCGGACAGAACGCGTTTACCGGATAAGCCGAGACCCGGGCCGCGTGAACAAAGACCGGCCGGCCGTTCAGACTCAATTCAAAATCGTCCGAAGGAATCTCTTCCGCAGGTGCGCTGTATACCCGCAGTCCATTCTCTTTCATTGCTTTCTCCCTGTAGTATTCGCTGAATCGCCTGTCTCGCCGGAAACAGGATTGATTCGTGTGGTAATGACTGCGTCCCGGACCGGCTCCCGGGTTCGGACTATCACGCAGGCATGTTCATGATCAAATATCATCTTTTCAAGCGAGTGGTCCTGACGCCGGGTCAGTCTTGCAGCCAGCGGTATATCGCCGACAGCAGTCAGAACGGCATCGGACCAGCTTGCGGTGGTGCCTTCGAGCGCAGGCACCTCTTCCGTGCCCAGGTGCCAGCGAAAGAGGACCACATCCGGCTGCTCCAGAGACACGGTATCTGTGACGGTCATACCCTCTGAATCCCACTCAATCCGCCGCAGCCACCTGCTCAGGCCCGCATATCCGCCGGTTACGGTCATTGTTACGTCGCCGCCGCTTTCGTCCAGACGCGCAACCGCCACAGGTGCGACAATTCTCTTTTCCTGCCAGCCCGCAGGCATGGTGAATTCACGGGAAGAAATTACAGGATCGGGCATGGGGCCGTCCCCGATCTGCAGCACATTGTGGCCGGCACCCGACTGGTAATGGCTGGCGATCCCCATCAGGCCGTATGTCGGGGTGCCGCATTCAATCAGAATCGGGCGTCCCCGGTGTGTATAGCTGACATGTCCCCGGTCCCGATGGTCGTGTTGATCCTGCGGATGACCGCCGCGCAGCCACAGGCCGTCCCCATTATCCTGCCAGGAGCTGCGCCAGATCACTGAGCGCGCGCCGTCATAGCATGCATAAAGGGGAGGGGTGTCCTCCAGCGGAACATCGGGAAGCTGTGCTGCAGCCAACCCCCATGGGTCAGCGGTTACCTCCTGGATCTGATAACGGAGAACCCACAGCGCATCGCGGTCCTGCGTACAGGCCGCTATCCGACAGAATTCCGGCGCCAGCTCCGCGTACCGACCGCGCACTGCAATGGTCGCATCAAATGCATTGACAAACTGACGCCCCGGCTGAAACTGGTGAACCAGCCAGCGGGGGAACCGTTGGGTAAAGGAATGATCGAGAACACGGCTGTCTCCGTAAAGAGCCATGGAACGTCCGATGGAGAGCAGCGACGGAAGCGTACAGTTCGCGGCATAGACCCAGCCTTCGGCATAGCTTCCGTCAGCATTCTGTGCATCCAGAGTCTTCAGGATATTCTGCACACCCAGCTCATACGCCTTTTTGTGACGGCCGCATCCCAGATGCAGGCAGGCCAGTATGAGTCCCTGCGTGGGCAGCACCCACTGATTGGTCAGTGCATTATCGGACTTGACGAACCACTGCCGCTTCAGGTGCCAGTCTTCCGTAATCTGCTCGGTCTCTGTTTCAAGCTGCCGGTCAATCCGATCCTTTAATTCAGAGGGAATCTCCTCCGCAGGCATAATCTCAAGCGTATCTGTAATCGCCTGGATACCGCGGCCCGTGGCCAGCCAGCTGCCGCCCCATCTCGGATTATCCTTCCAGTTATCGGGAACCTCAACCGCATTGTCAAAGAGCATCCACCCGCCCCGCTGAACAGGTGACCAGGCAGATACCTCCTCAAGCTGTTCCCGTACACGGTCTGCAAATACTGCATCGCCTGTCAGACGGAATGCTGTAGCGCAAGGGATCATATCGTGATACACACGACTCACAGCCCGGTTGTCAGACATGGCCAGACCGAAAATTTCCCGCTGCTCCGGATTCCGAATATTCGCGCATCGTTCATCCGGTTCCTGCACATCATTGAACGTATAGGCCCTTCGGATCAACGGTTTTTCAAGAACCGTACGTGCGGCAGACACCACGGCATTCACACGTTCGGTCATGGCAGAGTTCTGTTTCGCTGCCTCAATCACTTCCGGCCAGGTTTTCATCACAAGCCCTCCAGTCAATAGTTCACTCGCAGCCATATACAATTCTGGAAAACCGTTTTATTTCAGTCATGCATTCTTTCCGCAGCATAATCGCATATGCATTTTCATGATTCGTATGCCCCCTTGCGGTACATCTCCACAACCGACCGCAGGGCGATCGGGGCTCCATATGCCTTGTATTGTTTGCCGCCCAGTGTGGTACTGAAAAAGTGATGGGCAGATCGAAAACCCGCTCCGCGCTCCGCCTCAATGCGGTCGGCGCAGGCCTCCATCTCAGTGCAGGCCTCTTCCAGTCTGCGCTGGTTCTCTTCGGAGCTTTCTTCCATGCACAGGGCTGAGGCCCGGGCTCCCACGGCGGTCAGGCGAATCACCTCGATCATCCGTATCGCGTCCTCAAAGCAGGATGTGAGATACGTGTAATCATCATCACTCAGTTCAGCACGCACACTCGTGATCTCCTGCACCCCCTCCCTCGCCGCAGCTTCCGCTTCAGTGCTGTCGGGCAGAAAGTCCTCAATCGCCACGCCACGGGCATTCACCTGCCAGGGCCGGATCTCCGGGCAGGTCAACTGATCCCAGGGTTTATCCACCAGCAGTTCGCCGGGACGGGCAAAAAGATCCCAGGCACGGCATGTCACGCCGGGTTTCCAGGTACCGGTGAGCAGGGAACTGTGATAAATCAGCGGTTGCTTGCCGGCGCTCAGCCCTTTGCAGATAATGATCCCGCTCTTCTTCAGTGCAGAGGCAACTGCAGGCGCGGCTCCCGCACCAAAGCGGCGCGTACACCAGTCGGTCCAGAGCTCGTCGATCGGACGAGCCTTCTCCCACATGACTTCACTCACCGCGATCAGTTGAATCCCGTTGACATCTTCCATCGTGCGCAGCGGCGTCAGCGCCTGTTCATTGAAACGGAAAAAGGCACATTCCGCTCCGCGCCTGACCGCGGTATGAGCCGACAGCACATTCGGATCCGGATACGCAGTCGGCATGGCTCCGGCACCGTAGTATTCAGCGTCGGTGGAGACGATCGACATGCCCCATCGCCGGGCCGTCACCGTTTCCAGGATATCGTCCGCCACGTGTCCCATCACCGGCGAATGCGGCCAGGTATTGTTCGGCCACTTGTGGTCTTCAATAATCATGACATCCGGATACCGCTCAAGGATCTCATGCATCAGCCGGATCTGGCGTGCTGGAATACCACTCACATGGGTCCAGAACATCAAGGTCTTATTATACTTCCGGCAGGCCCGGAGCTGGCCCTTGAGGTAGGCTTCAAAGGCACGGCCGCAGGCATCATCGTTTTTACACGGAAACATGCTCACTGCATTACCCCACATCCACTCACACTCCAGCGAGTGGAACAACAGGGAATCCACCTGCGGAAGATGCGTGAAGATCGCAACAGCCATATCATGACTGCTCGCTTTGACAGCGTCTTCCAGTCCGTCCAGAACGGTGTTTCCGTCATAGTGGTTCCGAACATCCTCCATGGTAAACTGTACAGGAATGAATGGCTGGTGAAGCAGGCCGATATCCAGACCGTATGATTTGAATCGATCGAACATCTGCAGAAATGCCGGAAGCAGGAAGCGATCCACCATGACGCCGTCTTCGGTGAGCGAGAGCGGCAAACTCTGGCGGCCGATGGATGTTCCGTGTGTGGACGTCAGTGTCAGCAGCACACCGTTCAAACCCAACCCGGGAAGATCCTCAATGTCGCGGTCAAACCAGTCCGGCCGGCAGACATCGCTCCAGCAGTTACCGGCAGAGATCCAGGCATAGCGTTTCTTGAGCAGCGGTCTTCGCTCAATCGCCCACTCGCTGACCGGTGTCCCAATCTCCAGGCAGGCGGCAATGTGATACATGGCAAAAAGGCGCGCACGTTCCGTCTGCGCTTCAATGCGAACAATTTTCGGCCCAACCCCATCTGCAGCCACCGCCCAGGAATCGTCTTCGAGTGTTTCGCCAACCGCAGTTGCAATCTCATCCAGCACCACAACCCAGTCGTATGCGTTCAGCCGGTCATCATCCGGCTGGCAGTCGTGAATCACGTCCACCGGCTGCGGTGATTTTTCATCAATCCGTCTGATTCCATGCCTGAGCATGGAAGAACAGGATACCGGCGTAAGCAGTGCGCCTTTTTCAGTACTCATCATTATCAATGCTCCTCAATATTTGATTATAATCTCTCATGATTCGATCAGGTCAAGATACATTTCAGCAATCTTGCGAAGGCCGATCGGCGGGCCATACGCTTCAAAGTGCCCTTTTATGCCCTGCCTCATCGTCTGGTACCCGTCTGGATACATTGTTTTGTGTTCCGCCTCAATATAATCAGCACACGCTTTCATATCTGCACAGGCGGTTTCCAGCCGCTGCCGGTGTTCGGCGGTCTTCTCTGCCATGTACAAGGCCGACGCCCGGGCTGCGATGGCTGTTACCCGCATCGCTTTAATGACCAGGACGGCATTTGCAAAGCAGGTACTCAGATAAGCATAATCCGCTTCCGCAAGGTCAGCGCGAACGCTTTCAATTTCCTGCAGGGCTTCGCGCATCGCTGCTTCGGCTTCCGCATTATTCCGCAGGTAGTCATCCAGGGCGGTCCCATAGGCGTCGCACTGCCAGGGACGCATTTCCTCACAGACCAATTCGTCCCATGGTTTCTCAACCAGCCGCTCTCCGGGACGGGCAAAGAGATCCCAGGCTCGACATGTTCTGCCAGGCTTCCAACCGAAAGTTCCTCTGAACCAGGTATCAATCGTCGGCTGATTCCCAACGGTCATCGCCTTCATGACAAAGTCCGCGCTTTTTCGGATCGCGGAGACAAGCGCAGGCGCGGCAGCAGCGCCAAAACGGCGTATACACCATTCTTTCCAGAGAACGTCACTCGGTCGCGGATCCTGCCACATAACTTCACTGCAGGTAATCAGCTGAATTGCATTCACATCATCCAGAGTACGCAGCGGTGTCATGTTCTGTTCATTGAAGCGAATATAGACACATTCGGCCCCATGCTGTACCGCTGTCTCCGCGGACAACACATTGGGATCCGGGTATGCCGATGGACACGAACCTGCTCCATAGGTCTCTCCGTCTGTACTGGTAATCGACATTCCCCAGCGCCGGGCAGTCACGGTATCCCGAATGTCCTCGACAAGATATCCCATCACCGGAGCATGCGGCCAGGTATTATTCGGCCATTTATGATCTTCGATAACCATGACATCCGGATAGCGTTCGAGGATCTCGTGCATCAGCCGCAGCTGTCGAGCCGAAATGCCGCTGACGTGGGTCCAGAACATCAGCGTCTTCCCATACGTCTCGCAGGCCATCAACTGACCCTTCAGATACGCCTCCAGCGCTTTCCCACTGGTTTCATCATCTTTGCAGGGAAACATACTTACTGCTTTTCCCCACATCCAGTCGCACTCCAGTGAGTGAAAGAGCAGGCAATCCACCTGGGGCATATGTTCAAAGACTGCTGCGGCCAGGTCATGGCTGGTTGCCTCAATGGCCTTGTCGAGATCAGGCAGAAATGTCTTTCCGTTATAGTGATCACGAACCGCTTCCACAGTATACTCAGGCGGTATAAAGGGCTGGTGAAGAATGCCGATATCCATTCCATACGACTTGATTCGCTCAAGCATCTGCAAAAAGGCGGGCAGCAGAAAGCGATCCACCTTAACGCCATCTTCGGTGAGTGACAATGGCAGCGTCTGGGCACCGATGGCGGTCCCATGCGCCGGTGTCAGATTGAGCAACACCCCGTTCAACCCCAGCCCGGGGATATCCTCGATATCCCGGTTAAACCAGTCCGGTCGGTCGATCGAACTCCAGCAGTTGCCCCCGGATATCCAGGCGTAACGCCTGGCCAACCTCGGCCGGCGCTCGATCGCCCACTCGGCCGGTTCCTTGCCCATTTCCAGACACTTCGCGATGTGATACATTGCGAAAAGACGCGCCCGCTCCGTCTTTGCCTTAATGCGAACAATTTTCGGCCCGGCCCCATCCACCGTAACCGACCAGGTATCGTCTTCAAGTGTTTCGCCAACAGCCCTTGTCATAGCCTCCAGCACCACAACCCAGTCGTATACGTTCAGTCGGTCATCCCCCGGCAAACATCCGTAAATCACATCCACCCGCTGCGGTGATTTTTCAGTAATCCGCTTGATTCCATGCTTAAGCATGGAAGAACAGGATAGAGGCGCAAGCAATGCGCCTTTTTTGTTATCGTTATTCATCATGCCTTCCTTTCATCAGCACATTCAGAGAGTTCCAGCATCCGATATCCCCGCGATTGAACAGGCAATGCGGGTATCACCAACCGGCCATCCCTCCACTCATGGTCAACCGCCTTTTCACGCTTTATATCTCTCACGATCAATTCCGCGTTTGAGACCTCAAGTCCATACAATTGAAAATTTACCACTGGAGAGACCGACTCATTCACAGCCGGATCATTATTCCAGACCCCGATAAAACCGATCCGTCCTCTTTGAACCGGAGCCAGGTGCATCATGCCGGTAATCGCATTTGAACCCCTCTCCATTTCCAGCGGTTGTGAATACTGGAGTATCTCACGATGTTTCCAGTTCCATTCCACCCATTTCCGGACAATCGTCTGTTCTTCCGGCCTCAGCGCCTCAACCATGCCCCCGAGATGCATACAGCTGAAAAAAGCCTGCGAAGCCAGGAGAAAATCCAGATCATCAAGCGTCCCCCGACCCTCTTTTATCATCACATCAACCGCTGCCATGGTGATATCAATAAAGGACGGCCGGAACCAGTGTCTCGCCGCCCAACTCCGCCATTCGTGACTGACACTGTAATAATCGTCAATGTCCGCCTCTGTCTTCCGATTCAGCATTCCCTGGCGATGGGCATCAAAGGGACAGGCCAGTTCCGCCACGTTCTGCTGTTCGACTTCCCTGATCCAGGTACGGGCAAAGCGAAACCCGGGAATGGCTTCACGCACGGCACCGGCCATCAGCATCCATCCGGCCTGCCGAAGCAGGTTACCGGTTCCTGCATGCACATCCTCATACCAGCAGAAGCTGGCGCCGCATGTTTTGAAAAATCGGATCAATGCAGGAATGGAATCTCTTACCGCCTGAAAATCATGACAGTGGCCGTCTTTGCCTGCCGGCCAGAACAGGTGCATCCCGAATTCCAGACCGGCTTCCCGACAGATGGCAGGAAGGCTGGCAGGATTCGTAACATCAAATCCATTCGGCATAAGCTTGCGGCAACCCTCCGACATCGCTCCTCCGTGTACAAACCCCTGCTCATAATCTCTCGCGCCATGGCCGACACGAATCCCGATCACGTAATGCAGCCCTGAGAAACCACAGTCTCTTACCGGTGCCACCGTTGAGATCAGTTCCGTTTCCTGAGATTGTTCAAGCCACACATCCGTATCCCGCCATTGCCGGAGCCAGGTTTTATACCACGGCGGCATGGTCCTGCAATCCGCCTTGAGCCAGCGCCGGATCAAAAAGCGTTGATAATGCCATAGTGCCTGCCGTTCGTCCTGATCGAAAAAGACCAGGATCGCCTTTCCTGTCCGCCGATTTCGGGCATCCAGCAGATAATCGGTATTATCAATTCCGCTCATCCCGCAGGATATTGACAGTTCTCCAGCTGCTTCAGTCAGCCGGATCAGCGGCTCTCCCTCCACAGTGGCCAGCACCCCCGTATCGTTGCCACAGCAAACCGAGGCATTGGAGTAGCGTGTCTCTGCTTTTTGTTCACAGACACCCACGGGTATCAATCCGGCGGTGGTATCGACAGTCAGGCAATCAAAACGGATCTCGCGCAGCGGTTTCTGTAATTTCTTACGCCACTCACCATCCCCATCAATACGATAATACTTACTCATCCACGGTTCACGGCCGGGATAAAGATCATAGCAGATATCCACACGCAGTCCCGCATTTACCCCGACACCCCGTGCATGCAGCTGAAGCGATTTAACGCCTTCACCTTTACAGTCCGGTTCATCACAGAATGTAAAGGGCGGATTTGCCGGCTCAAAATCACGCCCAAGATCGATACCCATTTCCGGCTCCCCGGCTGAACCAAGAACAATACGTCCTTCGGAAACCGCTTCCTGCTGATATTCCCTGCCAAAAGCCATGTCACTGCAGGCGGTCGAAAAAAATCCACCGTCCATAAAGCAGATCGTCCGCACGATTCGCTGATTTCCAAAGCGCCACGTCATGTCATCCGCATTATAATGACAGAAAGCCGGTAACTCTTCAAATTGACTGTCAATCGTTTCAGCACTTGTTTTCATTTCAACGCCAGCTCCATTCACTCGATCTGAATTCATTCGCCTGATTCTCATCGACATTCACATACACTTACCGCTTTATTCCATACTTCCGGTATATATCGGCAAGCTGCCGAAGCGCGATGGGCGTGCCGTAGCCTTTATATTCTTTGCCTTTATACCGGGTCCTGAAAAAAAATTTTAATTTAAAGAAATTCACTCCGCGCGAAAGTTCAATTTTATCCGCCATCTTTTCCATGGCTTCACAGGCTTTTTTCAGTTCAAGGCGCTCCGCTTCTCCGCCGTTTTTCCGGCAGCGTTTTGCCGCATCCCGGGCAACAACAGTATGACGCAGGACTTCGATCATGAGTATCGCATCTTCAAAGCAGCGCGTCAGATACTCATAATCATCAGCGGTCAAATATTTGCGCACACTGCTGATTTTCTTCAACGCATTCCTTGCGGTATTTCGTGCCTCCGTATTGCCTTGAAGATAGGTCTCCAGCGGGATCCCTCGGGCCTTTACCTGCCAGGCCTTGAAATCGTCTCCACTACTGAGCTGATTATAAGGCTTGTTAACCAGCAGTTTGCCGGGACGATCAAACGTTTCGCACTTGAGTCTTTTGCTTTCCGGTTTCCAGACATGAACCGACAGACCGCTGTGATCCAAAAGGCTCATGTCGGATACGCTCAGTCCTTTCTTGATAATCGTTTCACTCTCTTTCAACACCGAAATAACGACCGGTGCCGCTGACTTGCCGAATCGAGACGTACACCAGTCATGCCATTGTTCATCCAGGGGACGGGGGGATGACCACCATGCTTCACCCACTGCGATAACATGAATGGCATTACAATCCCGCAGCGTACTGAGCGGCGTCATGTTCTGCTGATTCAGGCGTACAATTCCACATTCGGCACCGTATTTTACCATTGCCTCGGCCGACCGTATATGCGGATCAGGAAAGGCCGTGGGCAGCGCCCCCGCTCCGAAGAATTCTCCGTCTGTGGTCACGATGGTCATGCCCCATCTTCCGGTGGTGAATTTTTCGATCGCCTCCTCATAAATATGCCCCATAACCGGAGCATACGGCCAGGTGTCATTCGGCCAGGCATGGTCTTCGATCACAATGACAGATGGAAACCGCTCCAGCACACGATGAATCGATCGAATCTGACGAGCGGAAATGCCGCTCACATGGGTCCAGAACATCAAATCCTTGCCGTATTCTTTGCTGGCCCGGGTCAGGCCGGTCAAGTAAGCATCAAAGGCTTGTTCCGAGATTTTATCGTTCTTCGCGGGATAAATACTGATTGCGCCTTCCCACATCCATGGACACTCAAGGGAATGAAAAAAAAGGCTGTCTACCTGCGGCATATTGACAAACAGCGCTGATGCCATTTTATAACTACTTTCTTTGATTGCGTTGATCAGCCCAGACAATTTACGTTTACCGTCGTAATAGGCGCGTACATCATCCGACTTGAACCCCGGCGGTGTATACGCCTGGAAAAAAAGAGAGATGTCCAGTCCATAGCTCTTGAGCCTGTTGAACATTTGCAGAAAAGCGGGCAGTTTGAAGCGATCTATCTTTACACCATTTTTCGTGAGTTCCAGAGGAATGGTCTGCAGGCCAATCGCTGTTCCTTCGGTTTTACTGCACTCCAGCACGATACCGTTATATCCCATGGAAGGAAGTTCAGCCACATCATGGTCGAACCAGTCCGGGCGGAACACCGGGCTGTAGTTTTTGCTGGCCGTAACCCAGGCATAGCGCTTGGGTACTACGGGGCTTTGCGAGACCGGCCACTTGGAAAACGGCTTACCCAGCTCCAGACATCCGGCAATATGATACATTGCAAAAAGCTGCGCCCGGCCGGTTTTTGCCTCTATTGCAACCTGCTTTGGCTTATCACCGCTAATGCTAACCGCCCATGCATCATCCCCCAACTTACTGCCCGTAATTATTTTCTTATCATTCAGCACCAACGCCCAATTGTACTTTCTACTCAGCAGCTCCTTCAGATCAGTTCCATGTAGCAGATCCACGGAGTATCCGGCTTTGGCTTGTATTCGTTCCACCCCGCGGCGCAATATGGGTGAAGGCGAACGGGGCAGCAGTATAACTCCTTTACAAACATTAATTCTTTCCTGATTGACAGTGGCGTTCTCCTTCAATCCTGTCTTTTTCGATATGTGCTGTTCATCCGCAGCCTGTGCAATCGATGCTGCAATCAATAAACCCGCTAAAACAATATTCCAAATGGTCTTCATTTAATCTGCCTTTCAATCCGTTGTCTGTTTACCTTCGGTTCGCCACCGGCAGCGGTGCGTATTCCCAGTCATCGCGCAGTGACTCGAGCGCAGCTATTCTCACACCTTCCAAAGAATAAGCACATCGTTCTTCGAGTCGGTCCGGAACATGAACAAGCAGGTCATGTTCTTCCGGCGGTCTTTGAGCAGAGCCGGTCAGATAGGTGTCATTGGTCTGTGTACGGATCTCAAGCAGGCGATCGGCGAGTTCACGCTCGACCGCGGCATGCTCAAGGCGGCCGGCAAGATTGATTCGCTCGTGCGGATCATTCTGCAAGTCATAGAGCTCGAACTCCGGCCGCGGTGCAAGGTGATCGTTGCCGAGATCCCGCCGCGTCAGACTGCCCTCAGCGTCGGCGAGCAGCAATGCCGGGCCGGGGTGGAGATTATGAATGTACTTGTACCGGGTTGTACGAAGTCCCCGTTTGACATCATTATCATAAACACCCACACTGCAGAAGTGCTCCGTGCGCGGCTCACAGTGCATATCGCGCAGCAATGGCAGGAAGGACCTTCCCTGAATATCATCCGGCACATCAGCACCGGCGATTTCAAGCACGGTCGGAAAATAGTCCACGTTGCTGACCATCTCATCAATGACCCGTCCGCCGGCAAATCCCTCCGGCCAGCGCATCATCAAGGCCGTATGGATGCCGGCATCATACAGGGTCGATTTGGCGCGCGGGAAAGGAGATCCGTGATCTGTGGTGAAGAGCACCAGCGTGTTCTCTGCCAGCCCCGACGCCTCAAGCGCGTCAAGTATTTCACCAACCGCGATATCCATATCACGAATGCAGCCATCATACTGCGCCAGGTCTTCACGTGCACCGGGCGTATCCGCCAGCCACGACGGGATGCTCACCGCTGCCGGATCTTCCGGTTTATATTTGTCGAACGGACGGTGTACTTCAAAAAAACCGGTGCGCAGATAGAACGGCTGCGCACTTTTCGCCCGTTCTTTGAGAAAACCAGCGACATTTTTAGCGACGGACTCACACCCGCCCATGTGCTTCGCTTCCTTAAATCCGAGCAGATCCAGCTGGTCATTGGGCGCTTCATGTTGATACCCCATCAGAAATGTTTCATAGCCGCTGGCGCCGAGAACCTTGGCAATGTTCCGATTGGACGGATCCCAGACCCACCCCAGGTTGACATTCCCCATCAGGCCATTGACATGCGGATATTTGCCCGTAATCATCGCCCCGCGACTCGGTGAACAAAAAGCCGCTGCGGCAAAGCAGTGACTAAATCGCACTCCGCTCTCGGCCAGCTTGTCCAGATTCGGCGATTTCACTGAGTCGTATCCATAACAGCCCAACCGTGTTCCCAGGTCATGGACCGCAATCCATAGAATATTTGGTTTGTTCATTTCTGTTTCTCCTGTTTCTGTATCCATCATTGCTTACTCATTTATCTGAGATACTTTTTCGATATTTTTCCGCAATCGACCTCAATCCGATAGGTGCACCATATGCCTGATATGTCCTCCCCTTTAGAGAGGTTCTGAATATGTGATGGGCGGGGCGGAAGTTGATTCCGCGTTCTGCCTCAATACGGTCGGCACACGCCTCCATGGCCTTACATGTCTTCTCAAGGTTGTGCAGATTCTTTTTGCTCTTCGTTTTCATACACAATGCCGATGCCCGGGCTGCCACCGCAGTCAATCGGATGGCTTCCATCATCAGGAGCGCATCAGAAAAACAAGTCTTCAGATACTTGTAGTCCTGATCGGTCAGATTGTTACGGACGCTTTCGATTTCACTCAGCGCCTCCCGTGCGGCACCGTCTGCAGTTGCACTGTCGCGCAGAAAATCGTCCAGCGCCACTCCCCGGGCGCTCACCTGCCAGGGGCGAATTTCCGGGCAGGTCAGTTTATCCCACGGCTTATCGACCAACAACTCTCCGGGGTAGGCAAAGACGCCCCAGGCATTTAGTCTGTTGCCGGGTCTCCAGGAATGTGTAAGCAGGGAACTGTGGTCTATCAGCGGCTGTTTACCTGCACTAAACCCCTTTAGAATAATGGCTTCGCTTTTCTTCAGGGCGGAGACAACCGCAGGCGCCGCAGCGGCACCAAAACGACGCGTGCACCAGTCTGTCCAGAGAACGTCTTTCGAACGAGCCGGCTTCCACCACACTTCACTCGCAGCGACAAGATGTATCCCGTTCACATCCTCCAGTGTGCGCAAGGGAGTCAAGGCTTGCGCATTAAAGCGGAGAAAGGCGCATTCGGCTCCGAGTTTGACACAGGTCTCCGCCGACAGCACATTGGGGTCAGGATAGGCGGTTGGCAGCGCGCCGCCGCCGTAGTACTCACCATCCGTACAAACAACAGACATCCCCCAACGCCGGGCCGTCACGGTGTCGCAAATATCTTTTGCTAAATGTCCCATAACCGGGGAATGCGGCCAGGTGTTGTTCTGCCACTTATGATCCTCGATCACCAGGACTTTGGGATAGCGCTCAAGAATCTTATGCATCAATCGTAATTGACGAGCAGAAATCCCACCTACGTGAGTCCAGAACATCAGCGTCCTTCCGTACTCTTCACATGCCCGGGTTTGTCCTTTCAGGTAGGCCTCAAAAGCTCCGCCTGCAGCGGTCTCATTTCTGCACGGAAACATCGCGACGGCCTTTCCCCACATCCATTCACATTCCAGCGAATGACAGAACAGGCTGTCCACCTGAGGCATATGAGTAAAAATGGCCGAAGCCATGTCATAGCTGGATTTTTCGATCGCCTCTTCAAGACCAGAAAGATGAGTCTTCCCGTTATAATGTTTCTTTACTGCTTGCATGGTGAACCGGGGAGGGATTAAAGCCGGGTGAAAGAGACTGATATCCAGGCCAAAGGTTTTAAGCCGATCAAACATCTGCAGAAAAGCTGGTAATTTGAACCGGTCAACCTTAACGCCGCCTTTGATAAGCGTAAAGGGCAGCGTCTGACGACCGATGGAAGTGCCATGCGACGGGGTCAGTATCAGCAGAACACCATTCAAGCCCAGTCCAGGCATATCTTCGATATCGCTATCAAACCAATCCGGACGACAAACCTTACTCATAGCGTTGCCCGCTGAAATATAGGCATAACGCTTTTTCAGAAGCGGACTGCGTCGAGTCGCCCACTCCGCCGGGGGTTTCTTCATCTCAATACATTCGGCAATATGATACATGGCAAAAAGCTGCGCCCGGCCGGTCTTTGCCTCTATAAAAACCTGCTTCGGCTTGTCGCCGGTGATGCTGACCGCCCATGCATCATCTTCCAGCTTGCTGCCCGTAATTAGTTTCTTTTTTTTCAGCACCAACACCCAATTGTACTTTTTGCTCAGCGCATCCTTCAGATCGGTTCCATGAAGCAAGTCCACCGAGTGTCCGGCTTTGGCCTGTATTCGTTCCACGCCACGTCTCATGGTGGGTGAGGGCGAACGAGGCAGTAGCATTGCACTGTTACCAGTATTACTTTTATTCTGATTCAAAGAACAACGCTCTCTCATTTTCTGTTGTTCCGGTTTACGCTGCTCATCCGCAGCCTGCGCAACCGATACTGGCATCATCAGAACTGCGGCCAAAGGTATCTGCAATACAGCTTGTGGAGTATACATACTACAGGTCTCCCTCATATTGGGTAAAGTTTTTTGTGATCATAGTGCATTATACTTTCCTTAACTTATTTTATTTTTGCATGCCCGGCTACTTCTCTTTCTTCCGAAAGTCCAGTCGCATGCTCTTGCCCCCGTGCCGGACAGTAATCACTTCGCTGTCCCAGTCGGCACGGAGATAGGGGCTGTCAAAACTGGGGTAATCCAGGTCAACGGCCTTGCCGTCGACGGTGCGTAGTCGCCCGGTGTCAATTTGTATGGTGCCGGCCCGGCGGGAAACGTAGGTCAGACGCATTCGCTTCCGGTCAAAACGGATTTCGTTGGAAGCTACTTCTTGTCGAAACGCCTTGAACCCTCCGAAATCATTGAGTTGGCCAACCTCACACACGGCGGCATTCCTGGCACCCGGACTGATCACTTCGACGCCGTTCCACTCCCCTTTGGTGGTCCATTTATGGCCGCCGAGCATGCGCAGGCCGGCACAGGCGCGGAACTCGCGAACAAAGATCCAGTCGTTTTCTTCAACGACCTCATCGAAGGCATCACGCGGAAGGTATGCGTGTATGAACTGGCACGGCTGTTTGTCAGGAATATCATAGAGCGCCAGCACCGCGGTTTCATGCTGGAAGGTGCTGGTGCAGCCGCAACCCAGGTCTCCCGTCCAGTACCCGT
>CAZGEP010000064.1:0-23886 GCA_964524955.1 uncultured Planctomycetota bacterium
TATAAACGGTTACGTTATTCTTGCGGCATGTTTTGACTTCTGAGAGTGGCGTCTTTTTTATGAAATTCACTCTTTACTCATTACTGTCTTTAACAGCCATCGACTATAAACTATCGACCATCGACTGCAGTTTACTTAAGCGAAAGCCGCTCTTCGGTATGGTAGCTCAGCTTTACGCTCAGGATACGGCCGTTTCCCGCATCCGCTATAAAGAGCCTGCGGTCGCTGTACACGGCAGTGAAGCAGGCATACATGAGTGCGACTTCATCCCCGCCGATCGACCGCGGTTTCTCTGTACGGAATCGCGGATCCTTGACCAGCGGTACACCATCGTCCACATTCCCGTATTGGCCCACGTGCAGCATCAGATTGCCGTTGGTATCCAGTACCGCCACCTGATTACGGACGGTCTCCGGTGCGAAGGAGCGGCCGAACAGATCCACTGCAAACCGGCTGTTCCAGCAGAAACAGGGAGAGGCGTTGCGGGAAGCACCAACTGCCGGATAAATCCACTCCGCGTCCTGCACCCAGTAGCCGGCAATCTGAGGAGCAATATCCGGTCGATTTTCCGGTGCAAGCGGCACCTCGGCATGCTTTGCGGCCAGAAAACGGCCCCTGCCCCGTCGGAACTTGATCAGGCAGCCGGTCAGGGGAAATAAATTCCTGTCCGCATACACCCGGTTAGATGCGTGCAGAAAATAGATATCGCCGCGCGGATCCATCTGGATGCCGTGGCCCATGGTGGACCCCTTTCCCACGATATCCAGGCCCACGGTTTTTCCGTACTTGTCAAAGACATGAATCTCTGCCTGGCGCCTGCGACCGGGAAAAATCTGAGGGGTGTGCTTTCCCTGGTCTTTGCCTGTGTTCCAGGCATGAACAGCAATCTCTCCCTTTGGATTGACATCCAGTCCTCCATAATACCCCCAACCGGGCTTGTTCCCGGGAATCACCAGGGCGGAGGTAAGCCGCGTGAAATTTTTTGTTGCCGGAATCAGTTTGGCCGTGCGCTGCTCTCCGTAGTCAAACGGCACTTCCCGCATATTGTCCAGTTTGAACCGCCCGATCAGGGTGTTGCACCGCAGCAGCATGTGACCGTCATAGCTGATCGCCATGTCCCCGGCGTCCATTGGCATTTTCATTGGTTCAATCGCGCCGGTTTCCGGATCAATTCGAGTCACACACACCCCTTTGGTCTGAAGCCTGCGCCCCTCCATGACGTAGAGATTGCCGTTTCGGTGATCCACATGCATACGCTGCCGAAAAAGATTCGGTGGTTCCCAGTATTTTATGTGGTCGGCAACTGCTTCATTCCAGGAATCCAGTTGTTTGAGTTTGCCCTTCTGTAATGCAAATCGCTGCATATTATACTCTTTCCAGTGTGCGCCGCGCCGGGGCCAGTCCGGAACCATCCAGACTGTAATCGGATCAGTCCAGCTGTCCAGAGCAACCCGAATCGGGCTGTGATCGCCTTCGATTGCGTTGCCCATGATGGTTCCAACGCCCCACCTGGACCAGGTGCCCTCTTTTTGTCCGGATCGGTGAGGTATGGGCAGGGGGATATCCAGTTTTGCCTTGTTGCTTTCAAACGGATCGAAAACCCTCATACGGGGGTTTACTGGCTTTGGTTTCATTTTCATTCCCACGCCCATTCCCCAGGAAAAAACATAAAGTTCTCCGGTGCGTTGGTGAAACTGCAGGCAGGAGGGACCGTTGACCGGAAGACTCTTGACAAGCTTTCCCTGCGACGAAAATATCTGCACGCGGTCATTGCCGTGATCAGCCACATACACCCGGCCCTTCTTATCCACGGCCACCCAGGCCGGGCGGTTAAAGCTTTTCTCATCACGGCCCGGTTTGCCTCCAAGCCATACCTGGGGCGGCTTGTCCGAGTTGTATTTCATTCGATACACATGAGCAGGCCAGTGCAGGACTGGACCATAACTGCCGCTTTGTCCGGTAACCGTGTAGTCTCCGGTCAGGTATACCCATTTTTCGTCCGGTGAAAACGCTACGCTCTTGGGAACAAACACATGCTGGGGCGCACGTTTGCTACCAAAACGTTTAGGGATATCCGGGCCGTAAAGCGTTACATCGCCTGTGGTACCGTCTGTTTTCATCCGGCAGACCGTGCCGCTCACAACCGCAATCCGGCTGTTGCGCACGCCAAACCCTTCGGCCCCGGTGCCCCAGTCGGCATGGGTGATGCCGATGCCGCCCTTGAGATAGGTAGCCCCCCACCAACCGATATGACGCGGCGCGCGATGGCCGTCCGCAAACTTCGACCACCCAAGTCCCTTGACCGCTTCCACCTTGTCTGCGGGAAAGGGATAAACGGTCCGGATGTATTTTCCCTCGTGACTGAAGAGTTTTACACTCTCAATTCCTTCACCTTCATACACGTACACACCCTCAGGCCGGGCCACTGGAATGGGTGAATGACGAAATCCAACCCGCTGTTTCGGATGCCAGTAGAGCGTTCGCTCAAACTGGGGTTTCAGCCCCAGTGAGACCCGGACCTTCATCTTGTCCTTTGCATCCACGTAGCGTCCGAAATCATCCTTACCGTCCCAGACAAGGGTCTGCGCCTTGCTGTCTTTCTGAAACGGTTCCGGAGCGTTGGGGCCAAGCACACCCGATGCCAGATGGCGAAGGATCTTTCCGTTCTTATCCTCAATCGCAACCGTAACGTCACAGAACCCCTTGGTTTCAAAGGAGATCGTGACCCGGTCGCCGTCGCGTTCGAGTGACGGTTTCTTTATGAATTCATACACCGTCTCCCGGTCAATGGTATAATCTTCTTTCTCCGTGGACTGCCAAAAGCGGTCGCTGGCGGGTTTCTTGTCCGCGTGGGCTAAATGAGCCGCAACACAAAGAACAGATACACAGAAAAAACCGATTCTCATCATCTTGATCCCTCCGGAAAAAACAGTAAGCAGCTATTTGTCTTCAGTTATCTGTTACGTCTTTTGCAGTTAAAGCCATCAACCATAGACCATCGACTGCAGTTATTGCAAATAACTGCAGTCCGTCATTAAGACACCGGCAAACCGTTTTTCGGACATTTTTTCCGAGAAATCCTATTCTTCGTCTGCAGTGAGCGCGTCCTGAAGTTTCTTAAGGCCACGCTTGATGCGTTTCTGCACGGTGTCATAGGTACAGCCCAGTTCCCGGGCAATCTGATCCCGGCCTTTTTCTTCCATGTAATAGCTGATTATCACAGAGCGGTATTTTTCTCCCAGCGACATGAGTGCCCGGTTCAGGCGGACACAGGCCTCACTGTTTGCCTGCTCAGGGTTGCGGCTTTTTCGAATCGTGTCCAGCATTTCCGCACCCTTTGTCTCGCGCTCCCTTCGGCGCTGGGCTGCCCGTTTCATGTTCAGGGTAACGGTGATGGCGGTGCGAAAGAGCCATGCGGAGATGCCCTCGGTGTTGCGAATCGTGTCTGCGCTTCGGGCAAAGAGAACAAAGACCACCTGAGTGGCATCTTCGGCGGACGCTGCCACGCCGAGTTCCCGCAGGCAGACCGCGTAGACCTGATCATAATACTGATCGGTCAGCATCCGAAAGGCCTGATCATCGTGATCCTGTACAAAACGGTCGAGCAGTTCTCTGTCATTCATGAAAAAAAAATCCCTTTGTTCATCAATAAAACGTCAGTCAACATTTTCTCGAATAGTATTTTGCCAGTTCCTTCTGCAGATTCTCGCAGGCACGCAGGAAGATGGTGGTATCCACGCACAGGGTGATAAAACGGATTCCAAGCTGGATGTATTTCTCCGCAGTCGGCACATCATCCACGTATATGCCCACGCTTTTGCCGCAGGCTGCGACATCACGGGCAATCGTTTCCACACGCTCGGTCACTCGCGGATCATTGACCTGTCCCGGAATGCCCAGGGACTGAGAGAGATTATAGGGGCCCACGTAGACCACATCCACGCCATCAACAGCCGCGATTTCCGAAACATTCTCCATGCCTTCCGGCCCTTCGATCTGTACCGCGATCAGCGTGCGCTTGTTTTCCAGCTGGAAATAGTCTGCCCTGGGAATAGTCAAAACCGGTATGTCCCATGATCTCCACCAGGGCCGGACTAGTGGACTTGATGAATGAACCGAAGAGCGGTTCGTTTCTGCTGAGTTTGTCTTTGAGTGATTTCACTGGTTCTTTCCTTTCATCTATCGTTTGATTCGTCCGGAGCCATCTCCGCGCATGAGCGCCTCGACTTCGGAAGCAGAGACCCGGTTGAAGTCTCCGGGTATGGAATGTTTCAGACAGGAGGCGGCAACAGCAAAGTTCAGAATTTCCTCAGGCAGACGCCCCAAAATCAGCCCGTGGATCAGACCCGCGGAAAAGCTGTCTCCCCCGCCAACCCGGTCTACGATCGGAGTGATGTCATACGGTGCATATGCTCCGTCTTCAAGAGGTGCGAAGATCACCTCGCTGCTGCTGCAATCATAGAGCATGGCGCCCCAGCGGTTGCGGCTGGCGGAGAGGCTCTCCCGCAGGGTCAAGGCAATGGTTTGGACATTGGGACATTCCGCTGCCATCTTCCGTGCAATCTCCGGATGCACGTCCGGTCCGGGCTCGCATCCCTCATCATGAAGCCGGATTCCAAAGATATCCGCAGCCTGGCCCCAGTTGGCAATCAACACTGTGACATTGGGCAGAAGATCCTTCATGAGCCGTCCGGCCAGTTCCCGGGCCGGTGTGCCTGGCTCCCACTGCCAGAGATTGCTCCGGAAATTAAGATCCAGGCTGACCGGAACATCGGCAGCCCGAGCCCGTTTACAGGCGTCAACCGCAACCGCAGCTGTATTCTCTGTCAATGCCGTGGCGGTTCCTGTAAGGTGAAACCAGTCCGCATCCGTAAAGACCTGATCCCAGTCAATATCACCGGGCTGGAGTTCGGTAAACGCGGTATTCTCCCGGTCATAGATCACGCTGGACGGTCGCTGCGCTGCACCGTTTTCCAGGAACATGATGCCCAGCCGCCTGCCGCGCCGCAGAATCGCATCCGTGTGAATACCAAAGGACCGGAAGGTGTTCACACAGGCCTGTCCCAGCGCATTGTCCGGGACCGCTGAAACCAGGGCGGTCTGAATTCCCCACGTCTGAAGAGAGACCGCGGTGTTGGCTTCCGCGCCGGTATAGGCGGCCCGAAACTCCCGGGTCTGGCTGAAACGCTCAAATCCCGGTGGTTCCAACCGCATCAGCAGATCCCCGAAAAAGACAGCCTTTTTTGTTTTTCCTCCTGAGTTGGATGTCATACTAAAAACCTCCTGTCTGATCGGAAAAATATTCATCAGACCCTTTATCTCAAAACCAGTTTTTTTACACTTCAGTGTGGTACGAATTTGTCTGGAAGTGATTATAGGGGAGAACCCTGGAAATGTCCATGAAATTTCTGAACCCGGAGTTCACGATCGATATCATGATCGATAAAAAAAACATACGATACCGAAAGCGTCTTTTAAGAAATAAGAACGATTAAGTCCTTATCCTGTTTATCCTGTAAAACCTTTCCAATTCTCTTTCTTTTTGTTGTTCTGTACTGCAAAAAGAAATAGTAGACAGGATCGACGGGATGAACTGCATATACGGCAAAAAATCAAAAGAAGTATAATTAAACGCAAGTGACGCAAGGGAAAAGACGGTTTACGTTTTCAGGCCGACAGGAAATCCATAGGTTTTTATCTTTTATCCCGTAAATCCTGTTCATCCCGTCTAAAAAAGTCTTTTGTCTTTTACGTTCGTACGCAGTTCAGCCATCGGCCACAGGCCATCGACTGCAGTTACGATACCAATAATGATATAAATGGATGAAAAAATTAATAAATGAAGTCAGCTGAGGTGATTCGCCCTTTTTCATCAAAGCGTATACCCTCATTTTCCAGAAGAATACGTTTCATCTCCGCTCCTCCCTGATACCCTCCCAGACTCATGTCCGAGCGTACAGTACGATGACAGGGCACAACAACGGGAAAAGGATTTCGGGCCAGTGCATTGCCCACGGCACGGGATGCCCCGGGTTTACCAAGACGAACTGCCAGATGCTGATACGTACTTACCTGTCCGTATGGTATCATTGATTCAGTCCGAAGGACCTGCTGCTGAAAGGATGGATACAAATCCAGACGCAGGATATCCAGTGAAAATATCACCTTCTCCCCATTCAAAAATGCAGACATATTCGAACAGAGAATATCAATCTCTGAACAGGATCCGTTGCCGGCACCGGGAAAAGAGCTGCATGCCTTTTTCTCTGCACTGCTGCCGGGTGAAGAAAGAAATATCCGAAGCACACCGACCCTGGCCTGAAACGCAGACCAGATCACAGCCACTGACCCGAACAGAGTCTGCGAAAACATGGTTTTGTACTGCGTGTATGAAATCATAAGATTGCTCTGTTAACGAAAGGAACGAACAAAGACTCTCATTTCAGCGATCATACAATAGTGGAATCGCGACTCGATTTATCATTGGTGCTTCTCCATTACAACAATCTCCGCAATCAGCTCTGCAAGTGCCTGATGCCCGGATCGGGAGAGGTGAAGACCGTCCAGTGTAGCCCCATCCTGCTCAAGGACTTTGACAAAAAAGCACTTTGGAAGCAGGCTGATTTCATGCGTGTATGCAATCCGTCGCTGCGCCGTGCCAAAGGCATTCTGAAAAGGAAAAAGCGGCAGTTCGAACATGAGTATCGTATGTCCGTCTGATTTTAATTGACCAATCAGAGTGTCCAGGGCGGATGCAAATTCCGCTGCTGTTGTTTTTCCAAGAAGGTCGTTCCCGCCGATCTCAACAATAACCAGGGATCCAGGCTGAGTGATTTTTTCCGCCTGATCCGAACCATCGTTGACAACGGCACCGGCTTGGGCCAGATTCATCACATTGAGAGATATTTTACGGTCAAGAAGATCAGGCCAGCACGGAATTCCGGTTCCCATTCCAGCACTGATGGAATCGCCGATCACATAGACAGATGTTTTTTCGGAAACAATTACCTCAGGGCACAAGCGATGGACGGATTCTGATACTATCATCACTCCTGTAACCGCCCACAGCAGGCCAAGCGATACGTTTTTCCGAAAACGTGCATTCGATTTCCGTTTTTTGCGGAAAAAAACCAACCGGTTACAACAGCAACCATCCAAAGCAGGTACAGCTCAGTCGGCAGCGGCGTTGCGGACAAAACCACAAGAAGCAAGCCCACAATAATCGTGATCGTGAGGATTGAGCGGAGCATTCGCTTCTCAACATATCGCAATGCGGATTCAGAAAGGACTGTAAGGATCAAGCCTGCAAAGAATACAGATCCGTCAGCAAATCGAAATGCGAAAAAGTTCATCACACCTCAGCCTCAAACCTCTTAACATTACACAAACCGGTCACCAACCGACTTGTCCGGGCAATCAAGAACCAAACATATGTCTTTATCCTGTCGATCCTGTCAATCCTGTCAAATTATCTTTCAAACGCTTTTTAGACTGGTCGGCAAGCCATGCTTTTGATCACCTCAGGAGGAATTAACGGGATATACAGGAAAAAAACAATCGCCCGGAAGTAAAGTACAAGCCACATCTTTTCTTGCGTCAGTTGCGTCTCCTGCGTTTAAAAGTCTTTTCCTTGTCACAGTTGGGATTCAAGCCGTTTCTTAATTTTCATCCAACTCATCTGGCTTATTCTGGGCCTCAAGTATTTCCTTCAAAACCACTTGTTCTTTATACCGTTCCCACCCTATCTGATTCAGCAAAACCATTTGGAGAACCACAACACCCAACAAAATAGACGACTTCTCAAATACACCTAAGATAATAGCTATTATCGAATAAAAAAACTATACAATTAAAACAATCAGACAAAACCACTTCATGCATAATGCAGGCATATTCTTACGAGTTTTATAAGGTTTCATGCTTTTCACATGCTCGATAATGATTTGGCGTTCCTTTTGAGATAGTAATTCACTCATTGCATATCCTTTCTTCAAGCAAAAGAATCTTTTTTAGGAATACTCCTGTTTACTATTTCAGGTAACTTCTGAATACGCATAATAAATACCTTTAAACATATTGAAGATATAGTGTAATCCATATAACCAGAAGAATTATAGCTCATTTTTCGGATAATTCAGGTCTGTTCCTGCCCAAACATCATCCCTGCAGCAGCGGCAAAACAGAGTACCGCGGTTTCGGTGCGCAGGATATTGGGCCCCAGGCGTACGGGCTGAAATCCGTTTTTCACCAGCAGGTCTGCCTCTGTTTCCGTGATGCCGCCCTCAGGACCGGTCAGGGTAATCACAACCGCGACATTGCGATCCGCAGCCTCTGCCAGAATTTCCCGAACCCCAACAGCACCATATCCGGTATGACCAAAGAGGCAGAGTGCATCTCTGGTTTCGGTAAGTGCAGCAAACTCCTGCAGCGCAATTGCAGGTGTTACTTCAGGAAAGAACAGGCGTTCACACTGTTTGGACGCATTCAGCACCTGCCGTTTGATGCGGTCGGTCTTGTTTCCCTGGTCTTTGAGACAGACCTCGGAGCGTTCGAAATTTACAGGCACAAACCGGTCAACGCCCAGCTCGGTTCCTTTTTCCAGTATAGTGTCAATCCGCTTCTGCTTGGGCACGCTGAATCCGGCGGTCAGGAGCGGTAATTTTCGCGCAAGCTCTTGTTTCTCCAGTATTTCAGCAACCAGGCTCCGCCGGTTCTCTGCAGCTGTGATTCGGCCGCTATAGAGTCCGCCCCTGCCGTCGGAAAACCGGATGGGGTCTCCGGCGTTAAGCCGTTTGACCGTGCGGATGTGCCGCGCCTCTTCTTCGGGGAAGACCGCGGTCTGATCTGTAATGTTTTCTCCGGGGCAGTAGTAGTACATGGTGGAATAATTTTACCTAGTTTGCTTGCAATTTCAATTCATCTGTGTAAAATTGATATTTTTTGTATCAGGAATGCCAATGGCTGAAAAAGACAAACATCAGAAAGAAATCAGAGAACTCCGCAAGATCACGGAGCAGACCGCGCAAACGGTTGGTGAGCTCAAGAATTCCATGCTGGGACTGGCGGCTATTTTCTCCAGCAAATGCTATGTCTGCGGCTCCAAGTGCTGCAAGTATATTGTAGTCAAACTGGATGATCCCGAGGATATGGAGGATATTGAAGAGCTGCGCTGGTTTATCTCGCACAAAAACGTTTTGCTCTGTATTGATGAGGATCAGTGGGAGCTGGTCTTTATTACGGAATGCGAACACCTGGATCCGTTCGGCCGGTGCAGGATCTACGAAAGACGGCCGGATGTATGCAGAGACCACTCGGCCGAAGAATGCGAATTCACCGAACCCGGCGAATGGGGAGATAAAATCTTCAGAAGCCTGGAAGAGCTGGACGATCATCTAAAGGACAATTACAAGTGGTGGTGGAAAAAGAAGAAACATCTGTTCAGGAAAAAATCATGATTTCCACTCGCGCCCAATCCATGGATGCCTCGGGTATCCGAAAGGTATTTGACCTGGCCGGAGAGATTCAGAATCCGGTTAATCTGAGTATCGGAGCCCCGGACTTCTCTGTACCCAAACCTGTGGCCGAGGAGCTGATTCAGGCGGTACAGGACGGAAAAACCCGGTACACCCCCACGCAGGGCATTGAAGAGCTGCGCTCCGGCATTCTGGCCTCTGCTGAAAAGAAAATCGGCACCACATTTGAAGATGTCATTATCACTGCCGGTGTATCCGGCGGACTGATGCTGGCATTTGCCGCGCTCCTGGACCCAGGGGATGAAGTTGTGTTTGCGGATCCTTATTTTGTCGGATACCCCCAGATTGCCCGGCTGTTCAGCGCTATTCCCGTAACCGTGAACACGTATCCGGATTTTCAGCTCACGCCCGAACGCCTGGAGCCGGCCATCGGACCCAAAACCAAAGCCATCCTGCTCAACAGTCCGTCCAACCCCACCGGAGCCGTACTTTCTCCGGATTCCATCAAAGGTATTGTCGAGCTTGCGAAAAAAAATAACTGCGTGATCATCTCCGATGATATCTACGACGCTTTTGTCTTTGATGGAAAAGCGGACAATCCGGCAAAATATTACAGCAACACCCTGGTCCTCAATGGATTCAGCAAGTCCCACAGCATGACCGGTCTGCGGACCGGATACGCTCTCGGGCCGGCGGAGTTGATCAATGAGATGAAGAAGGTTCAACAGTTTACATTTGTGAATTCATCATCCGTAGCCCAGTACGCGGCGGTCAAGGCACTGGAATGCGATACGTCCGAATACAGCGACCGGTATCAGCAGAACCGGGACCGCGTTTGCAAAGGCCTGAGTGACCGCTTTGAACTGGTCCGGCCTCAGGGAGCCTTTTATGTCTTTCCCAGGGCACCAGGCGGCAGTGGCATGGCGTTTGTCAAAAAGGCAATAGAAAACAACCTGCTGATTATTCCGGGCAATGTTTTTTCTGAAAAAGACACGCACTTTAGAATCGCGATTGCCGCGGACCAGAATACCATTGAAAAAGGCATAGAACTGCTCAACCAGCTCGCGGACTCTGTCTCATGAACCCTGTTGAAATATACACTGACGGATCGTGCAGCCCCAATCCGGGAAACGGCGGCTGGGGTGCGATCATCTGTCAGGAAAAAGACACGCCCGTTGAAATCAGCGGCGCGGAAAGAGACACAACCAACAACCGCATGGAAATGACCGCAGTGATTCGGGCACTGGAAGCGGTTTCGTCTCAGGCACCGGTCAAAATTACCACAGACTCCCAGTACCTGTCCAAAGCCTTTACTGAAAACTGGCTGGGAAAATGGGTACGCAACGGGTGGAAAACCTCCACGCGCAAACCGGTCAAAAACGCGGACCTGTGGAAGCGGCTGCTCGAACTGGTGGATGGAAGAGACTGCGAGTGGGCATGGATTGAAGGGCACAACAACCACCCGGAAAATGAACGCTGTGACACCCTGGCCAATCAGGCAAGAGAATCATTGCAGTGACGGAAAGAGGCGTTTATGGTACTGATACCGGAAGCAAAAACAAAGACAAAGACAAAGGCCCGAAGACATCAGAGCAAAATGGTGCGGATCTATGACCGGTATGCCTCCATGTATGACCACCTTTTTGAACGATTTTTCTACCCCACCAAACTCCTGGCCCTGTCATCGATTGATTTCCCTGCCAACGCCCGGATACTGGATATCGGAATCGGCAGCGGCATGTCTCTCACGCTCTTTCCGGAACATTGCCGCATCGTGGGCATTGACATTTCCTATAAGATGCTGGTGGAGGCCAGAAAAAAAGCCTGTCAAAGCAGCAAGAACATCTCCCTGATTACAGCCAACGGCGAACGGCTTCCATTTGAAAACAATTCCTTTGACTTTATTCTCATGTCGCATGTGCTGAGCGTCATCCCCAACCCGGAACGGGCCCTGCAGGAAGTTCACCGGACCGTAAAAAAAGAAGGCAATGTAGTGATCATCAACTCGTTTCTTTCAGCAAACCCGGTTTTCCGTCGATTTCAGAAGGCCATGAATCCCGTATGCTACTGCCTGGGCTGGAAAAACAATATTTCCATTAACCGGATACACAGGGCCGATTGTTTTGATATCACAAGCATTGAAAAACACAAGCCGCACACACCCTGGTCGGTTGTGAGACTCCGGCCATTATAAAACGAATATGAATCATCTGAAAGACACTCGTTGCAGGGATTTTCTTTTTATCCTGACCATGGTAATTTTCTGCTCGCCTTCCAGGGCCGGAGAACCACAGGACGTGCTCCTTCCCTTTTCCAATGCCTGGAAGCCCGGCACCTGGACGGAACTGCGCGCTCAGGACAACACATCCGGCAGTATCCATGTCTTTTCCGGAAAAAACAAATACATTGCCGCCGCAAACCGACCGGTCCATGTATATCCTCACAGCACCGTACTGACCTCGGTTATCCGGCAACACCACTCCCCTGCAGAAAAAATCATCACCCTCCGCCGCTTTGCCGATCACGACACCCTGGCACTGTGCATCGGTGATATGCATCCGGCCATACACAGAATCCTTGAACAATGTCAATGGCATGTAATCCTGCCGAACACGCAGAACATTCCCAGGGACTTTCGCTGTCTGAAAGCCTTTGATTTCATCATCATGTCGGACGCGTCCGCCCTGAACTCAAAAGTCGAATACCAGAGCCTGCTTCACTGGATTGCGGACGGCGGCATACTGTTGATTCCGCATGTCAATGTCTTGCGTCAAAGCCCTCGTCTGTACAGCCTTCTGCGGGATGAAACCCGTTTGCTCAATGCGGCAAGCATTCCGCAGACATACGATGAATGGATTCGTAAACTTAGAAAGGAACGAAAAATATCCGGAAAAATCAATATCATCGACACCTCGCTTGGAAACGGACGCATCCTGATATGGCCCATGCTCAACCATCCGGCGCTCAAATGGCGTAAAAAGGCCTGGCGGTTCGCGGCCGGACGCTATGGGCCCGGGCTGAAGAATTCATCCGATACGGCTGAGCGCATACGTACCGCCTGCCGAAATTCAGCCGGCAGTATTTCTTCCGAGATCAACCGGTACGCGGTTCTGTATACCGTGGTCATGCTTCTTATACTTGTCCTCGGATACCGGTTCAGAAACAACCGACTTAACCCAATCCTGCCTGTGGTAACAGTCCTGCTCTGTCTGGCGATCATTATCGCTCTGATTCCGCATTCCGGCATCACATCGCAACGCCTTTCCATCACCCTGCCCTGCTCAGAAGCAGGCCAGGAATGGTCGCGCACCATTCATTTTATGAACCTGCACAACCCCTCCGCCAACACCCCGATAACCGGATCATCCAGGCTCGCTTTCCGGGCAGAGGAAACCGCACCGGTTTCTCAGTCTGTGGATCGGGAAATTGTAACCTTCTCGTGCAGCCCATCCGAGAGCACCATACCCCTCCGCTCTGAAGAAATTCACCGAACGGTTTTTCTGGCAGACCTGGATACCAGCGAAGAAACACTGCGTCTGGAATACAAGAGTCTCTATCCGCTGAATTTTCTCGCACTCGTCTCTGGCCAGGATCTCTACATCCTCAAACAGCCTCCTGTACAGGCAAGCATTCAATTAAACTCATCTGATCTCCTCAAGGGATCGGACAGACTCAGAAACGAAATCACAACAATTGCAGACATTTCCCGGAAAGAAACCGCCGGAAAAGACCGGGCCGTACTCATTGCCGACATCCGGGACGCCGCACCATGGACCCTTGACACAACATGCTGGCAGCCCTTGAACCGGCATATCGTTGTATATCATTTTCCAAGAAACAAAATTAAGAACCTGGAGTAATAACTCAACGGAACGATTCATGACACCATCCACCTCAGACCTTCTCTCTGCTGAAACGTATCATTTCTCCGGTATTACAGGATCGGGCATGCTTCCGCTGGCCGGATTCCTGGCTGAACAGGGCGCCTGTGTCTCTGGTTCAGACCGGAGCATTGACACCGGAGCTGCACCCAAAAACAAACTGGACTTTCTCAACCGCCGCAGCATCCAGCTCTATCCTCAGGACGGCTCCGGTGTGATCCCGGGCTGCGAACTCATCCGTTCCGCAGCTGTGGAAGAGAATGTTCCGGACATGATACAAGCCCGTAAACTCAATATCCCGGTCACAGATCGCGGTCGTTTTCTCGGGCGCATCTTTTCCGCCATGAAGGGAATCGGCGTGGCCGGAAGCAGCGGAAAGACGACGACCACGGCCATGATTCATCATATCCTTGCTGGTTCGCCTTTTGATCCCTGGGCCATTGTCGGCGGTACAGTTCTGGGAGCCGACCGGAATGAATTCGGGCTTGCGTGCGCAAAATCCGACATGCTCTGCTGCGAAGTTGATGAAAGCGACCGGTCGATTGACGCGTTCAGCCCGTTTGCAGGCATCGTCACCAACATGGGCCGGGAACACTATGAAGCGGATGAGCTCCGCAAGATGTTCGGCAGCTACCTCGAACGAACAACAGACATTCGCATATCCGGCATGGACACAACGCCGGATACGTTCTCGGTCAATGGGAAGACATGGAAAACAGAATCCATTAGCGCAACCGCAGACGGAACATCGTTTTCTCTTAAGGGAACCCGCATTACACTGTCCCTTCTCGGAAGACACAATGGCGTAAACGCAGCCATGGCCGCGGCCCTGTGCATGGAGCTGGGATTGACTCCTGAATGGTGCGCGCAGCGACTCGCATCCTTTCGGGGAGTTGCCCGGCGCCTGCAGCCGGTTCCAACCGGACAGAACATTACCCTGATTGACGACTTCGGCCACAATCCGGAAAAGATTCTTGCCTCACTGAAAACCGTTCGTACCATCGCCGGTAACCGAAGAATCCTTGCCTGCTTTCAGCCCCACGGTTTTTCGCCGCTGAAATTTCATTTTGATGCCTTTGCCCAAACCTTTACTAAAATACTCACCCCTCGCGACCGGCTATTCGTCTTTCCGGTGTTTTACAGCGGAGGTACGGTATCGCGCGAGGTAACCTCGCAGGATCTGGCGGAACGAGTTGAGGAATCCGGACTCTCTGCCCAAAGCCTTTCCCGGGAAGAATTCGTTGAAAAGGCCCATGAATGTATTGAACCGGGCGATATACTTATTATAATGGGCGCCAGGGATGATTCACTCCCGAATACCGTAAAAGAGATCGCAAATAAATTTATTTGATAAGGAATACAATCATGAAACGTACGTCAGCGGTTTTGACCGGTCCGGGGCAATTTGAAATTATGGAAGACGAAATCCAGTGTCCGGACAAGGGAGTCGTGATCCGGGTGGATGCCTGCGGGCTCTGCATGTCCGACGTTCCCGCCTATCAGGGCAACGACCAAACGATTTATCCTGTTCGTCCCGGGCATCAGGGATCGGGAACCGTAGTCGAGGTTGGCCCCCGGGTCCAAAACCTTGCAGAGGGCGACCGGGTTACAGGCATTTTCTCCGAAGCGTTCGCAGATCACGCATCTGCGCTTGAGAACAATCTGGTCACGGTACCGAAGAGCGTAAAGCTGGAACACGCGCTCGGCGACATGTTGATGAGCTGCGTCAGCGCAGTCCGGATGGCCGCGCCCCTGCCCGGAGACACCATCATGGTCTCGGGTTGCGGGGCCATGGGCCTGATCGTACTTTCGCTTCTCTCGTCTCCGGCGCTGACAACCATTGCCGTAGACCGGGATGAATCCAAGCTCGGCCTGGCAAAAAAACTCAACATCCCGCACACGCTGCAGCGGCAGGATTCGGATCTGAAGAAAAAAGTCATTGAACTCAGTCGCGGACGGGGCGTGGATGTCTGCATCGAAGTGACTGGCGAAAGCAAACCCTTTCATTTTGACGCATCCACCCTGGTCTACGGCAAGGGAAAACTGGTGGTCCTCTGTATCAAGGGAACAGAGTGCAAATACGATATCGGCGCCATGATCAACGGAACCATTCTCTATGCCACGCACCCCGGTTTTTTTCCGGAACAGCATGAGAACCTTCACAAGGCCATGTCGCTGCTGGAAAAAAACATCTTTCCCATGGACGATATCATTACGCACCAGTATAAACTGGAAGAGATCCAGACCGCGTTTGAGGAACTGTTGAACCGGCCGGAAGGCTATGTGAAAGGCATTATCAAAACCTGACCATGCATATTCTGAAAAACTATTTTTTTGGTGAAATTTTTCTGAATTTCCTGCTCACCTCATTTGTCCTGGTGCTGGTGCTGCTGATGGGAAATTCCGTAAAAATCATCAATCACGGCATCAGCCCCTTTTTCATGCTCCGGCTGATACCGTTTCTCATCCCCGCAGCCCTGCTCTTTGCAGTCCCCATGGCCTGCCTGATCGGCAACCTGCTGACATACGGCCGGCTGTCCTCGGAAAACGAGATCATTGCCGCGCTTTCTTCCGGCATTTCACTCAAGAGCCTGGCAGGCCCGGCCTTGTTTCTGGGATTTCTCGGAACCGTCTCCTCTCTGGCCATCAACCAGTGGATCTTTCCCGAGTCCATCGACTTTTTTGAGAAAAAGAAAAAAACGCTGGTCGCGGAAATTATCCGCAACAAGCTCAAACGAGGAACCACATTTGTCCGGGCCGGCGGGTACCGGTTCTATCAGTTCAAGGACCGCAACGGACGGCGCCCCATACTGATCTCTAAAAATACGGAAGAAGAAAGCCGTATTATTTATGCCAAGGACTTCCGTCTGGAAGAGGACAAGGCCTCGCACAAAATGATGTGTATCCTATCGTCCGTGTCCATGACCGAATACCGGGACGGACAGACTTACTTCATTCCCAACTCCGAAGAAATGAGCATCAGCCTTCCCGTAGTCGAAGAGGATAAACCGCTATCCCGGGCGGAAAAGAATGTCATTCACCTCTCTCTGGCTGAACTCTTTCTGGAATACGTTTCTTCCGATAACAGCGACCGGAGACTCAAATCCCTTATTACGCTTCAGGAAAAGACGGCCCTGTCCATCGGTTCCCTCTTTTTCGCATTTGTAGGTATGATCATCGGCGTGCGCATCAAGAATTCCAGCCGTCTGGCCTGCGGCCTGACCGGAATCGCGGTCACATTTTTGGTCTATTATCCGCTGATGATCGCGGGTAAGACACTGGCGCTCAAGGAAATCATCAATCCCATGTTCGGGGCATGGATTCCCGTTGTTGTCATTGGCGCCATCGGCATTTTCATGTACAGAGGAGCTCTGCAGCCGCGATGAAACGAATCGACCTCTACATCATCCGGGTTTCACTGGTCACATTATTCATGTGCATACTGACCTGCACACTGCTCTTCGTTGTCTTTGATATCTTTGAAAATCTTAAGCGGTTCATTGATTTCGGCGAACACCATTCGCTGACCCTGACACTCAAAACAGCAGCCCTGTATTACGGATACCTGATGCCGTCCCTGACCTTTATCTACCTTCCGTTTGTTACACTCCTGGCCTGCATTGTCACCATTCTTGTGCTGAACCGAAAAAGTGAGATATCGGCCCTTCAGTCGTTCGGGGTCAGTGTCATCCGGTTATCCCTTCCCTTCCTGCTTATCGGTGTTCTGGTTTCCGCTGCGATATCCTTTTCCAAGGAAAAGATTATCCCGCGTATTTATTTCAAACACATTCAAGTCAAAAACCAGCTGTATTATTTTGACAACATCTGGAATCGTTCGGTCAAAAACATTATCTACCGGGAACATATCAGCACGCTGCAGGCGCAGGAGGAAAAGAATAAGAACAACCTGAAACTCAAATGGATGAACAGCGGCACTCAGCTGATCAGCATCAATCTCTTTGACCCCCTTAAAAAAGGCGCCGCCGGTGTGACCCTTACCCGACTGAACAAAAAGGGAGATATCATTGCGCAGGGAAATTTCAGTTCCGCAACCTGGTCCCCGGGAGAATGGTCGCTGACCAACGGATGGCTGGAAATTTATGACCGTCTCGGCGAGAAAGCAGTCAAATACGATTTGCGAGAACAGCACGTCGCCCTGATCAAAGACAAGAAAATCAAGCTGAATGCCGCAGCCCTGCGTGTCACCTGCTCTCTCTCCCTGAAAGAACTGCTCATGCTCAAACAGAAGCCCGAAACCCTTTCCTACACCTCGCTGAATCTGTATCCGGAACCCCTGGTTGCCAAACTGGAGCAATCCTCCCGGCTGATCCTTCCCTTTTTCGTACTGACATTGATTTTTGTAGGCGTCTGCATTGCCATCAAAACACGCATTTCCAAACTCTTTCTTGCCATTGGACTCTTTATTCTTCTGATTCTGGGATTTCAGGCCCTTGATTCCACGTTCAAGGAAGCAGCATTAAATGCCTCGGCGATGGTACCGACAACCGCCATTCTCATGGAAGCCGTTGTACTCTTAATCCTTTCACTGATGACGTACAGGTGGGCGGAGCAATGAAAACCATTTCCGTAAAGAAAATTCTGAGCGGCCAGCAGGCAATTGTGAATTATTTTCACCAGAGCGGAAAGGTCATCGCCACCCGCAACTCCGTATTCCGCGCCAACATGATTACCGCATTTAATGAAAGCGGTATTACCGAGCTGTTCATCCCGGAAACCGAACAGGAAAACAAACTCCTTCCCGAGCTGCTGAACATGAGTAAAATCGATGCCTACTCCCTCAAACCGGGCACACGGATCGATTATCCTATTTACGACCGGAAAAAAATTAAACTTCTTAACGCCAGCGTTCTTCTGACCCCTGAAATCATTGATAAAATCCGAAGCCGGGACAACTATGTATATACCGCGGGAAGAGCCGACAACAAGAAGGCGATACGGCAATACAACAAATACGAACGAATCCTTGCCGAACTCGACCAGAAAGAACCTGCTATCGCGGATATCATCATCCCGGAAGCCGATGTGAAGGCCGCGCAAATCATTAATACCGAGCTGCTCGCTGATCCCCAGAACGTTATGATATATCCGAGCGATGTTCCGTTTATGAATTCCGTATCCACGGACAAGAAATTCACATTCCGGAGCAAAAGCCTGAAAAAAGAAGTAACCGAACACGTTGAGAACATCATGAAAGACGCGTCCAGTCTCTTCGGCATTATCCGCAATCATGAAGCTGTGGAAATGGAAACCGCAGACCGGATCATTTCCAACATACTTGGTCTGCTGGCAAGAGACAAGGAAATCATGCACAATGCCCTGGCGCTTGCGGACACGTATCCGTATCTCTTCTCTCACAGCGTGGGCGTGGCGATCCTGTCCATTATCATTGGATTGTCTGCACGGTTCTCCCGAAAAGACCTGTATGAACTGGGAATAGGCGCGCTGCTGCACAACATCGGTATGCTCAAAATACCGGACCAGCTGGTCAACAAACGGGAAAAACTATCAGAAAGGGATATCGAGGAATTGAAAAAACATGCTACGCTCGGTATCAACATCCTGGAAAAAAAATCCTCACTCCCCCGGGTCGCCCCCTACATTGCATACCAGTCCCATGAACGGCCTTCCGGAACCGGGTATCCGAACCAGCGGACACAAAGCCAGATTCATGACTTTGCCAAGATTGTCTCCATCTCTGACATCTACGCAGCTCTTTGCCAGGAACGGCCCTACCGACAGGCATACAAGCCCTATGACGCGGTGCGCATGCTGCTGAAGATGGCCCGCTCCGGACTGCTGGACCGCTCCTTTCTTCGGGGTTTCCTTGAACAAGTCTCCCTCTTTCCGGTGGGCAGCCTGGTGCATCTGAACAACAACGAAATTGCCAAAGTCATTGCTGCCAATCCCGAGGATTACACCCGACCGGTCGTGACCCTGATCATCCGAGACAAACAGCCCGTCACCCCGCCGCGAATGATCAATCTGATGGAAAATAAAAAAATCAGGATCACCGGAACCATCGACTGCAAGGGATATAAACTCAATCCACTATTTGGGTTCTAAATTATCTCCAGCTCATCCCGACTCGGAAACTCAGGAAACGCCTTTCCCGAAAGCGTCTGATACCAGTACGCCACACTGGCGATGTCATCCTGAAGCGGCAGATACCGACCCTCACTCCGCCAGCCGATCGCCTGCATGGTCACCCGCAGATCCGATTCGAACCGGATGGGATCCATCACATGGAACCGATACATGGCATGTCGACTCCCTGATTTTCGCTCCTGACTGCCCTCATGGTATCCTAGAAAGGGCGCACTGAAATTCCGGTTAAAACACCAGGCCCCGCCAAAATAATCCTCGGTACCGGTTCCGCAGATCGTGGGGAATTCATGATCACCGTCCATAAAGAACTTGATCTCGCCCTCTCCCCACCAGCCGGCATTATTCTGCTGCCATGCCATGTAGGTGCCGACATACTGTCCCCTGCCTTCAATCCCGTCTACAATCAGATAATCCTCCTTGTACGGCAGCGGATTGGTCCGGCGGAACCGGGCATGAAAATAGGCATCTTCATCTGGCACATCACACTCTGCGTACGTAATTGCATAGAAAAAAGCGCCCAGATCCTCCGGAGACCGATTCTCAATCGTTACCCGGACATGTTCTTTGAACGGCATGGGGAAATAGCAGTTGAGCCCGTTGTTCGGATTGACATTAATCGGCAGAGACAGGACATCCACATTCCTTCGCCATGAGGTGCAGAAAAAGTCCCCCAGCGGGGCCTCCACGCTCGGAAAATCCTGGCCGTCCCAGTAGATGCGCAATATCAGATCCCGGTGAAACTTATTGTTTACTGTAATCCAAATATGCTGGATCATACCCGGTCCATCCGTATCCATGATCGTTACCGTACTATTCTGCAGTATCTGAATGCAGGGCCGCACCTTCCATTTTTCCCCAAGATCCCGGGCAGCACGCGCAGCCTTGCACGGATTCTGTCCGATTGCTGCCACATCCGCCTCCGCCTTGTCCTCAAGCGAAGCCATACCGCCTGCGCCCTTCTTCCCGTACACATTCTCCGCACTGATCATTCGGGTCCGCGCATCAGAAAGCTTCATCATATTACCCAGTCCCATTCCCATATTCATAACACCTCTCCTTAAAAAAAACAAATAATCGAAATCGCTCGTTTTCGGTCTTTAACACTACTGCGCACCATTTTTACGAACCCCACATCTTGCGTAGTCGTGTTAATTCCATTCAATACCGACAGCCATTCTGTTTCGTAATAGATTTTATCCTTGAAAACCGCAAGCACAATGGGTAAAGTAATAATATTTTTGCAGGATCTTATGATATGGCAACAATCACATTCAAGCGTTTCTTTATCGAAAACCCGCTGCCATCCTCCAGGATAACCCTGAATGGAGTCGGTTACAAGGAGAAAATGACCGCCGGAACTGTCTTTCGGCCCAAAGGAACCGGAGACTATCTGTTTATGCTATTTTATGATCCGGTGTATATCGGAAACAGCCGGAAAGCAGACATGTTTCACACCGGCCACTTCGTCATCTGGCCACCCGGGCATGGCCAGTATTACGGAAATCCCCAGCGGGAATACACCCATACATGGATCCACTGCCAGGGCCCGTGCATTGAAACGATGATTGACAGAGCCGGCATCCCGCTTTCAGTCCCCGGCCCCGTCTCCAACCCTGCCCTGTTTGAAGATACCGTGGAGCGGATCCACCAGGAAGCCCTTCGTGCAGAATCGGATCCCGTGATTGTTCGGAACCTGCTGGAAAACTGGATACGGTACGCGGCAAGGGACCGCTCAGAAAGACCTCAGGCAGAACCCATACCCGAATGGCTGATGCACATTCGCAGCCTGCTTGAAGCAAACTACACAGAACGAATCACACTGGCAGACCTTGCAGCCGAGGCCAGCAAATCCATCCCCCACCTCTCCAGCGAATTCAAAAAACACTTTGACTGCGCGCCCGTGGAATACCTGATCCGCCTGCGCATGCGCGAAGCCGTCCACCTGCTGCCGGACATCAACCTTAACATCACACAAATCGCTGAACGCGTCGGCTATGAAGACATCTACCACTTCAGCCGTCTCTTCAAAAGACACTGCGGCCTCTCCCCCATGGCCATGCGCAAGCGATGCCTCGCACCTCAGAAAAGAGTAAAGAGTGAAGAGAGATAACTGCAGTCGATGGCTTTAACTACAGTAAAGAGAGAAGTGTAAGGGGTAAAGAGTGCAAGTCTTCACCGTCTTCTTCCATCCTGTCAATCCCGTTAATTCCGCCTGAAGCGCATCAAAAACATGGCTTCGCCGACCCGTCTAATTTGTTTTATGTTTTTGTGTTGTCGAAAGTAACTGAGAACTGCGAAAACTTTAACAGGATGGGGGGATGTCCCATCGTCATTGAAAAGGGCGATGATCTGAAACCGTCGTTGTAGCGCTAAGCAGGCTCCTTTTGAGTCCTCTGGACCTCAAGTCATCTTTCTCATTTTTTCCATATGAGAAAGAAAGAGGTCGCTGCACCACAGTTTCAGGGAAGGCTCTTCCTCCTGTTTTACAAAGCGGCTTACATCTTCGACAGCGGCTTTCCAGTCAATAGCATTAATTTTTTTCTCAAGCATGTCACAGCACCACTTCATGGTGATGTCAAGGTTCTGATCTTTCCATGGTCCGAACTGGTTAAGGGCTGATGAGAGAAAATTCAAATTTACAGATATCTGCCTGCCGGTATACCATAAGAAATCATACCAGTCCCGACCCTTAACATATTTTCTGCAAAGCAGGGCATGAAGCTTTCCGGCAAAGAGACTCGGTTGACTCTGAATGCTTACCTGTGAAACAAACGGAAAATCAATGTATTTTAGTTCGTCCTCGCTTCCATCCGGCGGATTGGTATCCACCTCCAGTTTAACCCGTATACTCCGCATCGGTCCGCTTTTGTCTGTCTGGCTGATTTTGAGGAGCTTTCCGGCAGATGTGTCCTTCATGAAAGCCTTTTGTACGGTTGTGTTGACAGTGGAGCGATCTTTAGTTTCAATCTCATATCCGTAAGCGGTCAGTTCCTTTGCCGCAGCCTTTATATACGGAGCCAGCGTAAAGGAAGCGTTCGGATGAGTCAGAAGAAAATCAAGATCCTCGGAAAATCGGTTGAGTCCGTAGAAAATCCGAAGGCATGTTCCTCCCTGAAAGACAGCGTGTTTGAAAAAATCAGTCCTGCTCAGTGCGGCGAGAATGACCTCCTGGGTAATCTCTCTGATCGCATGTTCTTCCTCCAGGCTTGTACGGCATTGATAGGATTGCAGACGATCCTGAATAAGGTGAATGCTCAATTCATATCCTCCTGAAGTGTTTTTAGAAATGTACAGACGCGTCTGCTCCTGCAATTGTCCATTAATCTTCCGTATTCTTCAGAAGATCCTGGCGGAAGAATCGAGAAGTCGATCCGGAGGTCTTCAATCAGGGGCTTCAACCCCTTCCAGTTTTTCTGCCTGCAATAGACAAGGTCTGCCAATGCTTTGAGCGGGCTTGCCAGGAGATAAAATTCATTGTTTTGATCTGATCGGCGTTCAACAGAAGCATAAAATGTCTGTTGCGGCACTCGTCTGAAGAGAAAGATTCCAAACGGCGAATTAAATTCTTTGGACTTATCCATTGATGTGCTGGTTACGGAAAAAACGGCTTCAGGGATGCAGCCATGAATGCTCAATGCTGACTCCTGGCTGATATAAGACGGACCGTATACATATTGAGCAACAGTTAATGGATTGATTCTTTTTCGGGTCAATTTCGGAGAAAGACAGTAAAGGCCGCGCCTGATCTTGATGATTTCCTTTTGAGCCATAGCACGCTTTAATAGACTGTATCTTTTGTTGTCTGTGCCATTGACAAGGACAGCCACATCAGAAATAGTAAAGCATGTGGCTGGAAATTGTCTTAGAATGATTTCAGTTAGCTTTGTCATGGCAATCCCTCCAGAAACTGTCAATAAATGACAGCTTCTGGAATAAATAATACCATTTTTTACCGAAATGTCAAGACTGCAAACAGAAAAGACTGAAAAACAGGCAACACGAAATGAACTCCACTCTTTTTATACACAACACCTGGTTTCATTCAACAACTATTGTCACTTGGCTTCAGTATACATAACTGCATTTTATACATTAAGATAAAAGTTATTGTCCCTTAATTTTCCTTAATTTTAACAAAATGTAGTATAGAATTTTTTTGGAGGAAATATGAGCTTTATCTAAGAGATATTTTTTGAAATCGTCCATTTGATCCTGGTGATATTAAATTCGCACACTTATATAGATTCCATATAAGTATTATATATTAAACAAGGAAAAGATTTATCAATATAAAAATAAAATATATTTGACATTAATCAAGGATTCTCGTATACTTTTCAATGAAATTAAGAACAAACATGGAATCCACATAATTATATAGTTGAAGGAGCGCTGCGCGCTCCTTC
>CAZGEP010000065.1:0-23161 GCA_964524955.1 uncultured Planctomycetota bacterium
GTGTGTGGACGCAAAGTGAACGGTTCGAAATTTGTCTGAGTAAAGAAGCATGGAGGATTCGATCTTTGGAGCTGCGCTGAGAATAATATCATTGTAGCCTCCAATGACCTTGAGTTTGTCATCCAGGCTGACACCTCTGGGATCGTTCTTCATCTGTGCGCGGATTTCCCTGTCCGGAATGGGATCGGTTTCTGCAAGCTGCGTTTTCACCTTGCCGACAAGTGCTGCGGAGCGGCATGCTTCCCGGACATTAAAGTCGATGTCGTCGGGTGAATCAAATACAGCCGTTGCCCATCCTCCGTTCTTACAGGCCCGTACAATGCCACCGCTGTACTTGCCGGAAGAAACCCGTTCGACCTCTTTTCCTCTGTAAGCAAGACTGGTGCTGTCTTCGGTTTCGAAACGAATTTCAGCGTAATCCGCGTCTGCCGCCTTGAGGGCGCTCTTGAGTATATCCTTCATCAAAGCCTCCGGAATTGAATGAGAGTATTTTTATTCTGATTATAGTATTTGCTCTCATGTTTTGCAACTAAATTGAAATGAAATCCAAACAAAACCTTGAATTCAAGCAGGGGGTCAGTATACTTCTCAAGCGATTATATAGAAATTGTTTAAGGAGATGAATATGCTTGGTTGTCATTACGGAAGAATGTTTCAGGTCAGTGTTGCGGGAGGATCCTACCAGGAAGGTCTTACAAGTATGCTTCACGGAGTGCCGCCGGGAATGGAACTTACGGAAAAAGAGATCTATGCAGACCTGCTGCTCCGTAAGCCGGGTGCTGATGAACTCTCTTCACCGCGAAAGGAACCGGATCTTCCGGTAATCTACAGCGGTCTGAACGCAGCGGACACGGTGGAGGGGGCGGGAAACAAGAACCACACCAACGGCACGCCCCTGGTGATGCTGATTCCCAACCTGGATCGTCACTTTATCCATATCAAACAGTATCAGGATACCAATCGTACGCCCAGGCCTGGACATGCCTCGTATGCCACATTCATGAAATACGGACCGGATGATGACGCCATTGGTGCCGGTTTCTTCAGCGGACGATACTCAGCCACGATTGTGGGGGCTGGTTATGTTGCCAAAAAGATTCTGAAGAGCAAGGGAATCAATATCAGCGGATTTGTACGCGAGCTGGCCGGTGTCCGGTGTGATATAACCGATGAAGCAACCATCCAGAAATGCTGTGAATCTTACAAAAAGATGCGATGCGACCATGATCCGTTTTACCAGGAGATTTACGAAAAAGGCCGTATCAAGATGGACATGCGTTTTCTCAAGAAAATGTGCATACTGGCCGAAGTCGAAAAGGAAATTGAAGATATTCGTGCAAAGACACCTGAGTTTGATCCCAAAGACATTGCGGATAAATACGGTGTGCATCACATCCTGAATTGTCCGGAGATTGACACGGCGCAGGAAATGGTCGATGCCTGTAACAAAATATCCGCAGGTGGCGATTCCGCAGGCGGTGTAGTGGAAGTGATTGCAACCGGCCTTCCTGCAGGCCTCGGCGAACCGGTATTCCGCAAACTGGATGGTGAAATGGGGGCCATGCTCGGGATTGGATCGGTCAAGGGTGTTGAAGTCGGTGCCGGTTTTGGTGTCAAAGATATGACCGGATCGCAGTCCAACGATGAAATGAGCTCCAAAGACGGTACGGTGGTTTTTGACTCCAATTATGCAGGCGGTGTTACCGGAGGTATTTCCACCGGACAGACACTGGTGGTTCGACTGGCGGTCAAACCCACACCAACCATTGACATCAAGCAGCATACGATTGACAAATACACCCTCGAGAATACAGATCTTGCAGCGATCACCCGTCGAGATCCGACGATTGTTGCACGCGTCTGGCCGGTGGCTGAGAATATGGCTGCCATCATTCTCCTGGATCTGCTGATGAGCTATTACGGATACCAGGAATTTATCGAGAGATAACATGCGAGGCAGAATTCAGATCCTTCCACTGCACATTCGGAACAGGATCGCAGCCGGTGAAGTGATTCAGCGTCCTGCGTCTGTGGTTAAGGAACTGATTGAGAATGCTCTGGATGCGGGCGCGGACAGAATCCGACTGGATATCGAAGACGGAGGCCGGAAAAGGATCGCTGTCAGTGATAACGGACACGGAATTCCGCCGGATGAACTTGAGCTGGCTGTTGCCCCGCATGCCACGAGCAAAATCGCAGACGAGTCGGATATCGACAATATCGGTACCTTTGGTTTCCGGGGAGAGGCCCTGGCCAGTATCGGTTCGGTCAGCAGGATGAAAATTATATCCGCAGACACGTCCGGCACCGCCTTTGCCATTGAAGTCAATGGTGATGAGATTTCTGAAGTCATGCCTGCTTCCGGCAGGACCGGGACCGTTATTGACGTTGGCAGCCTCTTCTGGAATATCCCGGCGCGCAGGAAATTTCTCAAGTCACCGGCCACGGAATTCTCGCACATCCGCGATCTGTTTGTCAAATACAGCTGCGCCAACCCGGACATCAACTTGACCTTGCACCACAACCAGCGCGAAGTATTCAACCTGAATGCGTCAAAGGATCTGATATCCCGACTCCGGGAAGTTCTGCCCGAAGACATGGCCAGTGCGCTCAGGGAAATACACAGCAGTGACAGCATGCTGAATATACACGGCTTTGTCACTTCGCCCGAATATTCATCCGGTTCCAGGGAACGGCAATACCTTTTTGTCAACCAGCGCCCGATTTTCAATAAAACCATTCACCATGCCCTGATGCAAGCCTTCCGGGACCTGCTGCCGGACAAGCGGTATCCGGGCGCAGTTCTCTTTATTGATGTGTCGACCGGTAACGTGGATGTCAATGTACACCCGGCCAAGACTGAGGTCCGGTTCAGCAGCGCCGGTCATGTTCACGACGTTCTTGTAGGGGCCATCCGGGAGAAGCTTCTGGGCCAAAAGATGCCGGCTTCAGACATTGCTTCTATGGGGCGAATTCACGACGTATCGAAACGTTCGGATTCGCAACCGATTGGGTCGGCAGCGTCCTTTGGGAAATCATCATGGACTCCATCCGAAAAAGAGTCGCAGACAGATCTGTTTTCCAGGGAACAGCCCTTTCCGCAGGTTTCCGATGTACGGGCTGCATTTGACCAGGCGCCCGCTGAACAGGGACCTGTCTTGACCGTTGATAACATGTATCTTGTCTTCCGTCATGGCAATGATCTGGTGATCATGGATCAGCACGCTGCGCATGAGCGGTATCTGTACGAGAACCTGATCAGCGAATATGAAAGCAAAAGCGTGGATGTACAGCAGTTTCTCTTTCCAGTGACTGTAAAAATGACGGAAAAAGAAAAACAGCAATTGCTGGATTCGGCACAAGGATTTCAGGAAGCGGGATTTCAGATCGAAGACTTTGGTCCGGAAGCCCTGGCCGTTCATTCGATTCCAGCCAGGGCCGAGCGGTTGGATATCGAAACCTTTCTCTTTCAAAGCCTGGAGATTAAACCCGATACCGATCCGCGCAATACAGTCAAAAAGATGCTCGAGCTCTGTGCCTGCCATGCGGCCGTCAGAGCAGGGGACAATCTGAGTGCTGAAGAGATCAGTGACTTGATAGATAAATGGGTTCAGGGGGTGATTCCTCCAACCTGCCCACACGGTCGGCCCATTGTGATTATCATGGACCGGAAGAAACTGGACAAACTGTTTAAACGGATCTAACGAAGGGAGACACTGAAATTGCAGATCGGTATTATTGGACTTCCCCAGTCCGGAAAATCAGAAATATTCAAACTGGTAACCGGAGAAGAACCATCGGTTTCCGGAAAACTTCAAAAGGCCATTATTCAAGTGCCGGACCCGCGTCTGAATACACTGGCTGAGATGCTCTCTTCCAAGAAGGTTACGTATGCGGCTGCCGAATTTCTGGACGCGCAGGCCAGGGATGACAAGAATAAAAGCGCATCCGAGACCATCACCGCGCTCCGGGATACGGATCTGCTGCTGTTCGTGGTTCGCGGATTTGACACCCCCGGACTGGAAAGACATCCGGAAAACGACCTCTATGATATTCTGACCGAGCTGGCAGTTATTGATTTGGACATTGTTCTGCGACGGCTGGAGAAACTTCAGAAGCCCGCCCGCACCAACGTACCGGAAGAGGCGGAGAAGGAAAAGGCACTGCTGGAGAAGGCGCGGGATATCCTTGAAGCTGAAAAGCCGCTGAGTGATTTGGAGCTGACCGAAGAAATGGAGAAAGTGATCCGTTCCTTTCAATTCCTGACCCTGAAACCTCATGTGGTGATTTACAACACCGATGAAGACCACAGAGATCTGCCGGAATCCTTTGCCGCAGATTCCCTGAGCATATGTGCCCAGCTCGAGAATGAACTCCTGGAGATGGAACCGGATGAACAGCAGGAGTTCATGGCTGACATGGGCATTGAATCCTTTTCCAGGGACCGGATTATTTCTGCCTGTCTCAAAGCGCTCAGTCTGATTACATTTTATACGGCCGGAGAAAAAGAATCCAAAGCCTATCTGGTCACCCAGGGCATACCCATTGTCAATGCTTCAGGAAAAATTCACTCAGACATTGAAAAGGGATTCATTCGCGCCGAAGTCTTCAATTACGCGAAATTCAAAGAAGCCGGCTCTTATAAACAAGCCAAAGCCAACGGCGACATGCAGCTGGTCAGCCGGGATTACATTGTCCAGGACGGAGATATGCTCGACGTTCGCTTCAGCGTGTAATTTTCTATAATCCTGTTAACACTACGTTGTCGTGTTAATCGTTATTGGTGAATTCAACCTTTATTGTCAACGAAACATACGGTTAAAAGACAGACTCCTAATCACTGAACACTGCATTGAACCGAAAAAAGGCGCAGAAAGCCCAGAGAAAAACAATTACATGCTGAATAATAAAAAGCACCAGACTGTTTTACCTGCAGCGCTGTCGTTTTATTCCCTTTTTGTATTCTCGTTCTCAGCAAACATTGTTATTGCAATCATTAATCGCGGGGCTGCAGAATTCAAGATTTCAGAAGGAGATTTTGCCCGAATATTCTCGATGCAGTTTCTTGGCTTCTTTGGTGCCACAGTGATCGGCGGAGTGCTTGCGGATATAATCGGGAAGAAAAAGATATTTATATCATCCTGTATCTTAATGATAGCAGGAGGTCTGATCTGCTTTAATGCATCCGGTTTGACCTGTCTCTTTACTGGTGCGCTTCTGATGGGCATGGGTGGGGGAATTATGGAGAGCATGGGGGTTGCTCTTCTGTGCGATGTTTTTCCGGAACGGAAGAAATTTTATCTGAATTTCCAGCAGGTCTTTTACTGTCTGGGTGCGATTGTGGCACCGGTCCTGGCCGGATGGCTGCTCCCCAGAGGCGTTTCATGGTGGTTGTCCTTTACGGTAATTACAGGAATGGCAGTGGTTGTGCTGATCATGGCTGGGTTGACATCCTTCTCAACTCATGCAGCAAAAGAGGATGTGTTTTCATGGGCAGAACTCAAAAAAGTGCTGATGCGTTTTCGGTTTATCAGTCCCTGCATCATGATTGTTATCTATGTGTTTGCGGAATCAGCGTTGCTTGTCTTTGCCCCCACGTATCTTTTAAAGCGGTTTGATGCACCCGAGAACTGGTCGCTTTATACCAATGGACTCTTTTGGGGCACCATGACCGTAGGACGTCTGGCCTGCAGTTATATTCCGGAGCGCATATCATATCGCTGGATTTTGATTGTGCTGACTCTGGGCAGCATTCTGTGCATGGGCATGCAGGCGTTTGCCTGGAGCTGGGGAGTCAGTATCCTGCTCTTTATAGCTTCCGGTCTGTTTTTTTCGGGCATCTGGGCCATGATCATCGGTTTTACCTCAGAACTCAATCCGGGTCTGTCCGGATCAGTCATTGGGATTACAATTGCAGCCGGCTCCCTTGGCTGCGTGGCCAGTCCGGTGATAGGGGGATATCTCATCTCACGTGTCGACTTGACGTGGTTTTTTCCAATATTGACCATTCCATTTATGCTGTCACTTGGTTTGCTGTGTGTATTAAAACCTGTTGCTCGTTATTTGTAAATTGGTAATGAGCAAACGGGGTATAATTTGCTGACAATACAACAAAGAATAAGATCGTACTCAAAATCCTACGTAGAAGTGTTAATCCGTAATGCCTGACGCTCTTTTCGTTCCTGCGATTACGGCCTGGCCGTAAGAAATGCATTCGTCGTTGGGTGGGACGGCGCGGTGGAGGATGGGGGTGAGGTTCTTTTCGCCCAGAAGTGAGACCAGGCGTTCAGTGAGCAGGCGGTTCTGAAAACATCCGCCGCTCAGGCAGACTGTGGTGATACCGGATTGAACGGAGATGGTGTTTGCAGCCTCAGCAGTTGCCCGGGCAAGAGTATTGTGAAACCGGGCAGAGATAATGTCAGCAGAAACGTTTTGCTCCAGATCGTTCATGCAGCTCAAGAGTATGGATGTGCTGTCAATCTCCAGCAGTTCCGCTTTCGGATTCAGCTGGATTTTATACTCGGATGTTTCGTCCGGTTTTGCCGCTCCCTCAACTTCAATGGCGGGCTGACCTTCGTAGGTACGCTTGCGGCAGACATCAAGCATGGCGGACAGGGCATCAAACATCCGTCCGGCACTGGAGGTCAGCGGGCAGTTGGTGTCACTCGCAAGCATTTGAAGTATGATGGTTTTTTCTTCTTCCGCCATCCACGGGCATGCATGGGCTGCGTAACGGCCCAGAAGGGGATAGAGCGCACCGATGGCCATACGGCCGGGATTGTATACGGCCTGATCTCCGCCGGGCAACCGGCTCAGGCTCAGCCGGGCTTTGCGTTCGTATCGGGTGTAATCTGCGATAAAAATTTCGCCGCCCCAGGAGGTGTGGTCTTCGCCCAGGCCGGTACCGTCATAGAGGACGCAGATGCATTTGTCTTCCAAATGATTTTCAGCCATGCATGCGGAAGCGTGCGCGTGGTGATGCTGAACGCGAACAACTTCCTTGCCGGAATTTAAAGCCAGAGCAGTGCTCAGGTAATCGGGATGCATGTCCGCTGCATAGATTTCGGGAGCCACATCGAGCAGCCGGAGCAGGTTGTCAAGTGTAGTGCGAAGATGATTCATGCTTTTGATGGTGTTCACAGTGCCCAGGTATTGTGAAACGCAGGCATCCCGGCCTCTGCCGATGGTTACAGTGCTGTTTAACAGCGGTCCGCATCCGACAATGCCGGTAATGTCCACGGGCGAGGGCACGGGTTCTGGAACAAACCCGCGGGCGCGGCGGATGATCATGCTTTCTCCGCCAATCACACGGGTGATAGAGTCATCGTTTCGCACATGAATATCGCGGTCATTGACCAGGAAAACGTCTGCAATGGCATCAAGTGTTTCCAGGGCCTCCTGGTTGGTGATGCGGATCGGGGCATCGGTCTGGTTTCCGCTGGTCATGATTAGAACCGGCAGTTCGCTGTAATGAAAGAGCAGATGGTGGACCGGTGTATACGCGAGCATAATGCCGTAATTGGCTACATCCGGTGCAGTGTAGCGGGAAATGCTGTGATGATCTTTTTTCCTGGCCAGTACAATCGGATGTTCCGGTCCGCAGAGCATTCGCTGTTCCGCGTCCGAAAGGGTTGCGATCTGCCTGGTGGTGTCCAGGTCCGGAAGCATCAGGGCAAAGGGTTTTTCTTCCCGGTTCTTCCGTTGCCGCAGTCGTTGAACGAATTCATCGGAATCCGCGCGGCAGGCCAGGTGAAATCCGCCGATACCCTTGACCGCAGCGATCCGGCCCTGCCGGATATGCAGCGCAGCATCCTGGACTGGATTATCGGATGGGATTGCTTTTCCGTGGGAGTCCAGCAATGTGAACCGGGGGCCGCATTTCGGGCAGCATACGGGCTGTGCGTGGAACCGACGATCCGAGGGATTCTGATACTCCCGGGCGCAGTCTTCACACATCTCAAAGTCAGCCATAGTGGTCTTCGGCCGGTCATAGGGAAGTCCGCGGATGATGGTATACCTGGGACCGCAGTCCGTGCAGTTGATAAAGGGGTGGAGATATCGACGGTCGTTGGGATCAAAGAGTTCGCGGATGCAGTTTTCGCAGGTGGCGGAGTCCCGGGTGATTTCAATGCTTCGTACTGCGGTGCTTTGGCTGTCCAGGATCTCGAACCGACCGGGAACATTTTTCGGGGCAGATGCTGTGTCTGTACGGTCAACGGACCGGATACGGGCCAGCGGGGGTGCCTGCTCGGATATGGCCCGGATGAATTTGCTGAGATCGGTTGGGTTGCCGAACGCCTGAATGACCACACCGGCATCCGTATTGGTGACACTGCCTGTGATCTTGTGTTTGTTTGCGATGCGGAAGATAAAGGGTCTGAATCCGACTCCCTGAACAGCGCCTTTTATGATAAGATGGGAATGAGTCATGTTGCCAATTGGAAGATCTCTTTCCGGGTATCCCGGAAATAATAGGCCAGCTGGTCAAGGCCGGTTCCGGTTTTGCAGGATGTGTGAAAAAAGCGAACATTGCTGTTCAGTCGCCTGCAGTCGGTTTCTGCGCGCTCAATATCAAAGTTCATGTAGGGTTCCAGGTCCATCTTGTTGAAGACCACACTGTGAGCGCGGGTGAAAAGTGCGGGGTATTTGACCGGTTTTTCATCCCCCTCGGGAATGCTTAAGACCGCGACCTTGATATGTTCACCCAGGTCAAAGGTGGAGGGGCAGACCAGGTTTCCGACATTTTCAATAACCAGAATGGAAACGCCGCTGAGATCCATTGATTCAAGGGCTGTGCGAATCATGTCCGCGTTAAGGTGACAGGCGCCCTGTGTCTCAATCTGGATTGCCTGGGTGCCGGACGTGTTGAGGCGTTCTGCATCAAGACCAGTCTGAATGTCGCCGGTAATGACGGCCAGTTCTTTTTTGAGCTTGCGTGCGAGCATTTCAAGGATGGATGTCTTGCCTGAACCGGGGGAGCTGATCATGTTGACCGTGATCAGCTGCAGACTGTCAAAGAAGGCACGGTTTTCAGCTGCGATTTTATTGTTTTTTTCTTTTACGCTCTTGTTAATGGATATTTCAGCCATCCTGCACCTCAATGCTGTCAATGATAAAGTCGTTTCCTGCGGTGATCTCGCGGTTAAACCCGCCGCACGAAGGACAGTCTTTCGTGATGTCCTCAAGTTCATATTCCCTGCCGCATTCACACGTACAGGTCGCCTGAACGGTTTGAATCTCCATTGTAACATTCTGCAGCTTCTTTTCAACCAATATGTTTTCCAGATAGAAGCGAAGACACTCCTGGTTGATGCCGGAAAGGGTTCCGATCCGCAGGCGAATGACGGTTAACGGTTTGTCCCGGGCGGCATCCAGTACGGTTTCTATCACATGTTCAGCAATGGAGTATTCATGCATGGGAAACCTTTCTTTGATAAACAATGCAGGTCCGAGGACGTGCGTTGGTCAGTCATTGGATGCAGCAGACTCAAATGCGTCAAGCGATGGTTTTTCAAGAAGTGGTTTCAGGAAGGCAAGTGCCTTGGCTGCATTCTGCCTGGCGTCATCGGTTAATCCTTCCTCAATCGTCCATTCATACCCCTTAATTTCAAGGATATATGACGCCGGCTTTTTGCTGTAGAGCTGTTCGCAAAGACCAATGACAGAGGCAGGTGACATCGCATGTGTGGTGAATTCAATTTCAATTGCCGGAGTCAGAGAGCATAAACGATATCCGGGGATATCATTTTTCGATGCATCAACGAAAACAACGATATCAAAGTCCGCTGCCAGCAGCGCGTCTTCTGCATTTAGCTGGTAGTTCGTATCCACTGTGACATTCGACATGTTCAGCCGTTCAACTTCTTCAGCAAAAAAAACACCCAGGCCGTCATCACAACGACCCGGGTTTCCATATCCGTAAATTAGAAGTTTCAAGTCAGTCCTTCATTCCTTTGCGCATCATTGAAACGGTTTTCCCGTTTCGATCAACAATGCTTACTTCAAGAGGCATTTTCCCAATCGCATGTGTGGCGCAACTGAGGCAGGGGTCATAGCAGCGGATCGCTACTTCAACTGCGTTCATCATGCCTTCGGTTACTTCCGCCTGCCCTTGAATATGCGAGAGAGCAACCTTATTAACCGCAAGGTTCATGGGTTCGTTGTTGTTGGTTGTCGATACAATCAGGTTGCACATGGTAATCTGATCATTTTCGTCAACATTGTAGTGGTGGAACAGGGTGCCGCGAGGTGCTTCAAGAAGTCCCACACCGCTCGGCTGGCGTTCACCCTTGACCACAAGGTCGTCGTTCTGCAGATCCGGATCAGAAAGAAGCTCTTTCATCATTTCAGCGGAATGTAGAAGCTCAATCAGTCGTGTCCAGTGATAGTGCATGCTCATGTTATTGACTTTGCCGTTGGTGTATGCCTTGAATTCCTCAAATTCCTTCTGAGCAAGCGGTGTGGGAATGAAATCACAGACATTCAGGCGGGCCAGCGGGCCTACACGGTACCATCCATCCTGCTTGCCGATGCTCTTGATATATGGGAATTTCATGTAACTCCACGGGCGAACTTCTTCGGATACCACGTCCAGGTATTCCTGGTAATCAACATCGTCAACAATACGATTGCCTTCGGCATCTACGGCACGAAGGACACCGTGATACAGATCCAGTGCTCCATCCTTTCGTACCAGTGAGAAATGTTTGGAGGGGAAGACAGCAAAGTTGTCAATCAGTTCCGTGTTCTTGGCATGATAATCTTTGAGAAACGCCAGGGAGGCCTGTGACCATTCAATCATCTGGTCGATGGTCAGCTGTGCATTGCCGCCGATACCATTGATGAACTCATCGCGCTCTTCAATGCTCAGGTTTTTGTTGATACCGCCGGGAATTGCACCTGTGCCGTGAATTTTTTTGCCGGCAGTTGCCTGGATGATCTCCTGACCGTATTTACGCATCATGACGCCCATCATTGCCAGTTCTTTGTGTTCAAGAGCTACACCAATCACGTTTCGAATGGCCGGGTCTGCATCAATACCAAAAAGCAGGTCCGGGGATACCAGGTGAAAGAAATGAAGCGCATGAGACTGGAACATCTGTCCGTAATGCATCAAGCGGCGCATTTTTTCGCCGACTGATGTAAGGCCTTCACCTGTTCCTGCGCCGACAACGACGTCCATAGCCTTTGCCGCTGCAAGATGGTGACTGACCGGACAGATTCCGCACAAACGCTGAACCAGAACCGGAGCTTCCCAGTAGGGGCGACCCTGTACAAAACGCTCGAAGCCGCGAAATTCTACAATATGAAGACGGCTCTGCTCAACTTTATTGTTGTCGTCCAGATGAATGGTTACTTTTCCATGTCCTTCGACGCGGGTAACCGGTTCAATAGTGATTTTCTTTGTCATGTTTATTCCTTACTCTAAATGATTGAACGTCTATGCCGCCAGAAAATCAGTCGTACTTGACCACTTCATACGGCAGGTCCATTTCGCTACCGGTAACCAGTGCCGCGAGTGCGTTCCAGATCAGATCGGCACGCGGAGGACAGCCTGGAAGGTAGTAGTCAATTTTTACAATTTCATGACAGGGGTATACCTGGTCCAGAATCATCGGCAGTTCATCGTCGTTGGGCAGAATCTTTTCCGGGTTCGCGTCTTTAACGGTCGGCCCGTTAAGATAGGCCTCTTCAAGGCATTCCCGCACCGGGATATTGTTGCGCAGCGCAGGCAGCCCGCCCATAATGGCGCATTCGCCAAGAGAAATGAGGATTTTGCAGTTTTTCCGAAAATCCTTAAGAACGTGAACATTCTCACTGTTACAGACACCGCCTTCAATGATGCCGATGTCACATTCCTTGGTAAAGACTTTGATGTCATTAACAGGGGACTTGTTGAATTCCACCAGATCAATCAGCTGAAGAATTCTGTCGTCAATGTCAAGAATGGACATGTGGCAACCGAAACATCCTGCAAGAGATGTAGTTGCTACGACTGGTTTACTCATGTGAGGCTCCTTGGTATATATTTACATTAATCGTTAGAACCGATAGGTTTTTTGTCATACTTACGGGTGCCGATCGGCGCTTTGAATCCCTCTTCCTTCTTGATAATAGCGCCAACCGGGCACAGATCCATTGCTTTCTGAGCCTGTTCGTCAGTCAGCGTTGCGGCAATCTCATGATCAATGTTTATGACTGCTTTGTTGCCGCGATGGGTAAAGGCGAAAACGCCCTTGCCGTCCGAATTTCGAATGCCTGCAACGCACCGGCGGCAGAGAATGCAGCGGTTTCGTTCAATAATCAGTTTCGGGGTTGTTGCATCCAGTTCGCGCTGGGCGAATTCGTATGGGAACCGCGGAGCCATTACCTCATATTTGTATGCCAGTGCCTGAAGGTCACAGTTACCGCTCTTCTCACATGAAGGACAGAAGTGATTGCCTTCAACAAAAAGCATTTCAATGACAGCCTTTCGCTTGTCTTTGAGTTCGGGCGTTTCGTTCTCAATTTCCATTCCCTCGGCGATCATGCTTGTGCATGCTGCAAGAAAGCGTCCGTTTGCCTTGACCGTGCATATCCGGCAGGAACCGGTTGGTTTCACACCTTCAAAATAGCACAGCACGGGGATGTATACGCCATTGTCATTGGCAGCTTCAACAATGGTCTGCCCGGGTTTTCCTTCACATTCTTTTCCGTCAATAGTGAATTTAATGTTTTCGGCCATGGATTCTTCCTTCTATAGGTTGGGTGTTCTTCCTACATATTCACATGATTCACTGACTGCGGCAGCAAGGTTAAAGCCCGGCATCTCGTCCGAGTCTTCGTTCAGCTTTGCTTTGTATACCTCAGGCAGGTTGGCAATGGTAGTTACAACAGGGTTGGCGGCTGTCTGACCGAGTCCGCAGCGGTTCATCGTCTTCATGATGTCACCGAGTTCAATCAGATCATCCAGGTCACTTTGCGTGCCGGCACCATTGCGAATCTTTTCAAGCCGGCTGCGTATCAGGGTGGTGCCTCCTCGGCAGGGGGCACAGGAACCGCAGGATTCATCGCAGAAGAAATCCATGAAGTTTGTCACGATACACAGAAGATCCCGGTCTTTACCGATAATAATCACCGAGCCTCCTGTGGGCAGATCTTCAAGGGCGATCTTGCGTCCGAAATCCTTGGGGCCTACACATGTGCCTGAGGGGCCGCCGATCTGAACCGCCTGGACATCGTTTTCTGCGTCAGTCATATCCAGCATTTCCTGTACGCTCAATCCCCATTCGACTTCATAAACTCCCGGTTTGCTGCAGTCGCCGGAAACGGAAAGAAGTTTGGTTCCCGCAGACTCTTTTGTTCCCATGCCTTTGAACCAGTCTGCGCCATTGAGCACGATCATGGCGGCGGCTGAGAAGGTTTCTACATTATTAACCGTTGTCGGCTTGTTCTGAAAGCCGACTTCGACCGGGAAGGGGGGGCGGTTGCGGGGTTCGCCGCGTTTGCCTTCGGCGGATTCGATCAGTGCGGACTCTTCGCCACATACGTAAGCACCGGCACCAAGCTGAATACGCAGGTTAAAATTAAAATTGTCTTTGCCGGCGACATTGCTGCCCAGAAGACGCTGTTTACGGTAATCGTCAAGCAGGTTGTTGAGCTTGCAGGCCAGGTAACGATATTCACCGCGCAGGTAGATGATGCCCTCTGACGCACCGACTGCATAACCGGCGACAATCATGCCGTCGATCATTTTTTCCGGATACTCGGTCAGGAGAACCCTGTCCTTGAACGTGCCCGGTTCACCTTCGTCCGCATTGCAGAATACGTAACGTTTTGTTTCTTTGGCTTTTGAGCAGAAACCCCATTTCATTCCTGTGGGAAATCCGGCTCCACCGCGGCCTCGAAGGTTCGACTCGGTGACAACGTCGATCACATCCTGGGGGGAGAGTTCGACCGCTTTTTTGACTGCGCTGCCGGCTTGATAATCGCAGAAGTGTACCGCACCCTCCTTCATGATGTTGTTCTGAACCGGCGACTTGATAACGTCAGAGGCATTGGCCCCGTCACCCAGATCGGTGATCATTTCGCTGACGTCTTTTCCCGCCTTCATGTCTGCCACGAGTCGCTCCGCTTTCTCGGCCGTGATTCTGGTGAAGACCTTGCCGTTGATAATCGCGGCCACTTCCTGGTCGTTCATGCCGATACAGGCGGTGTCGTACAACCCGATAAGCCCGTCATCTGTTACTGAACCGAAACTGCAGCCGGCAGCCTTTTCAAACGCCTGGGCAACCTCTGTCCGGCCCATCATGTTTGCAACTGCGCTGTCATTCAGATAGACGACATACTTTCCGAGAGGTTTTTCTGTGAAGAAATGGTAGAACGTTACCGTTTCCTCCACATCTGCACGGGAAAGTCCAACAGCATCTGCGATGAAATCCACAGCTTCACGGCGAATATAGCCTTCAATATCCTGGATTTCCAGCAGAATGTCCATCAGCCGCGTTGAGTTATTTTCGAACTTCGCGACTATGTCCTTGTATGCTTCACTCATATCAGCTCCTCTTTGAACAATGCTTAAACAGTGTTGTTTCCACAAATAAAGACGCTACAAAAAATGAAGAAGCCTATTTTAGTAGATATATCTTTAAATGTAAAGGTATAATATAAAGGAAAACGCGGTTGTCAACAGGTAAAATGAAAAATTTCTTTATAATAGATAGAAAACATGCATGAATAAGAGAGTAATAGTGCAAGTTATTGTTTTGAAAATATTTCTCTTTGCTGGGTGAGCAGATGATATGCAGGCTTATTCGGACAACGACTTTTTGTAAAAATGCTGAAATCAGTAACCGAAAATCAAAGTGCAAGTTTTTTTTAGCAGGAAAATCTGAATTTTTATCACTTGAATGTGGCGGCTTACCTGGTTATAATCGTAAGACTGAACGAAAAACGGTATAAACCGATAGTTAAGCCGTTATTTATACATTCAGGGCAGTTGGTTTCTAACTATTGAGCACCTGTATATTCAGGAATGCAGACAGGTATCTAATTTATGAATTCGGAAAAAATACCCATTCCAACAGTTCGCCGGCTCAGTTTGTACAAGCGGTTTCTGGAAAAACTCAGAGAGCTGCGGATTCGCTCCACATCCTCAACGCCAATCGGTGAATATACAGGTATTCCCGCGTATCAGGTACGCAAAGATTTGAATCATCTCGGCGGTATCGGAAAAGCCGGCAAGGGATACGATGTACAGAAGCTGATTGATAGCATCAGCAGCACCCTCAATTCCGACATGCCCAGAAACTGCATCGTGGTGGGGCTGGGGAGGCTGGGGTCGGCGATTACAGGATATCTGTGTGAACGCCAGAAACAGTTCCGGCTGGTTGCAGGATTTGATACGGATGAGAAGAAAGTCGGAAAGACGGTTTTTTGTGTGCGTATTCTGCATGCCGATCAAATGAGCCGTGTGATTCAGGAAAATGATGTCGATGTGGCCATCCTGACCGTTCCGTCAGTGGTTGCACAGAAGACCGCTGAAGAATTGGAAACGGCTGGTATTCGGGGGATTCTTAATTTTACACCAGTCAAACTGAGTATCTCCGAATCTGTGGTGGTCAGCAGCATTGATTTCAGTCAGGAGCTGGAAATTATATCCTTTTTGCTGAGCAATCCGTTATAATAGATTAAATGGAAAAGATAAAAAAACTCACGGAAAATCTCGAACAAACCGTTTACGGCGAGAAAGAACTGCTGGAAAATGCGGTCGTATGTCTGATTGCGAACGGACACCTGTTGATCGAAGGTCCCCCGGGAATCGGAAAGACTGTGATGGCGCGGTCTGTTGCGGGAAGCATTGGCGCGGAGTTCCGGCGGATTCAGTTTACCAGCGACCTGATGCCTGCAGATGTGCTGGGTACCAGCGTCTTTGACCGGGAAAAGGGGGAGTTCAGTTTCAAGAAGGGACCGATCTTTACCCATGTCTTTCTCGCGGATGAAATTAATCGGGCCAACCCCAAAACCCAGTCCTCCCTGCTCGAAGCCATGGATGAGCGGGGCGTGTCCGTAGATGCCGGTACCTTTCGTCTGCCCACTCCGTTCTTTGTGCTGGCCACGGAAAACCCGGTGGAGTTTGAAGGCACCTACTCCCTTCCCGAAGCACAGGTGGACCGCTTTCTGCTTCGGCTGCGTATGACCTACCCCAATCCGGACGCGGAAAAGCAGCTCTATGAGCACGGCTCCACCGAGCCGGAGGTTAAATCCCTTCCAGCGGTCGTTACCTGCGACGAAATGATCGCGCTTCAGAAACAGGCCGCTGGTGTGCGTGTGGAGGATTCGTTGCTGGATTACACGCACGAGGTCATTGCCCGAACCCGCAGTCACCCGGATGTAGAACTCGGTGTAAGTCCCCGGGGCGGTTTGCTCTGGCTGCGCGCCGCACGGGCGCGTGCCCTGATGGGGGGACGCGATTATGTGGTGCCCGATGACCTGAAAAAATTCTCGGTCCCGGCCCTGGCCCATCGGCTGAGCGTAATTGCGGCGCAGGACATGGAAGGCATCTCTTCGGCGCAGGACACGATCATCCGCCAGATCATTGAAACCATAGAAGTCCCGAGATGACTGCGGTCGATAGCTTATAACTGCAGTGAATAGTCATGAGTGATTGTGTGTGTACTTCCTGGCGGTTCTTTCTGGTACACGCTCTTGCTCATTTCAAAGAAAGACTCAACTCAAAGGAGCCTATGGTCGGTTCGGTCTTATTCAAGCTCTGCGGGATAGAGCAGGATGGACATGTCTCCGTCTCTTTCTTCTTCTGGTATTTTTTTAATCCATTTCAGATACTTCGGGTCGCTGTACACCAGATATGCGTGGCGCAGAAGCTCCAGTAAGCGGGTTCTGACCGGTTCGGTAATCTGTTTGTGCGGCCATTTCTTTTCCGGGTCCGCAAACGGGCCCACATAGTCGATTGCCGCCTGGATGGCATTTTTGCCGTTGACTTTATACTGCCATAAATTCAGGCCCGTGTGTTCGCCCAGTCGTGCCAGGCTGGACAGGGCCATCAGGTTGTAGGCGGTGTATGAAAAGGATCGGGTACGCGCAAGTTCGTGGGGCTGACTTCCGTCGGGTTTGATGTGTTTGGCGATCCGGTTTTCTCCCACCGTGCGCAGAATTTCTTCCGCAACAGCCTTGTTTCCGGCAAAGAGGGCAAAGGCAGCAACCTGTACGTCATACCAGGCACCGTGGTTGTTGTGGGCTTTGCGTTCGTCTTTTCCGTGACTGCTGGTAAGCAGCCACTGGGTATATGCCCCAAACCACTTTTGAAGTGCCTTATGGTCTTTTTCCGTCCATGCGTCTGAAGTGGAGAGCAGGCATGCGGAGTCAATGATATTTGTAAGGGACGCGGTATCAATAATACCAACGCCGCGTCCTTTGACTCTGCCGGGAATGGCCTGGCCGTATTCCAGGTGAGGATTCATGCGAGTCTTTGGATCGAGAAACCAGGTGCGAAGCAGCAGCGCAGCGCGTTTCGCGTATTTCTCTTTTTCGCTGAAAAACCATGCCCTGCTCAGGGTTGTCACATGGCCGGTCATTTTTCCCTTTTCTTTAACGTCTGTCGAGTTGTTCAGGGTCTCGGGATTACGTTCGCCGTCGCGGCGGATGTACGGAAGGCCGTCTTTCTTATTCGGATCCGGCCACCAGTACGCTCCCTGGCTCATGTAGTCGTGTTTGTCACCGCTGGGAGGAGTGTTAGTTTTGTTCATAACACTGAACGGTCCCTGGGTAAGGGAGTTGTCCGCATTTCGTATGAGACGTTCGTAAACGGCTGCAAAAGCGGGATGTTCTTTCTGTACAGCCTTTTTTGCCATTTTCAGCCAGTTGGCGTTGAGCAGTATGGGATCATGGTGGATCTTTTTTTCACTGCCTTCGCTTCGGACCGAGCAAACAGCAGCAGCGAGCAGAAGAAGGAATAAACATTTCACAGGACAGACTCCTTAAAAAGATTGTTTTGCAGGATGCTATTCCAGGACCTTTCGTACCGCAGCTATAATATTATTGACATCGGGCAGCACCTGTTTTTCAAGGGATTCGGCCGAAGGGACAGGAGAGTTCAGCGCTGCTGCGATGACAGGCGGAGCTTCCAGATCAAAGAAGGCCTCTTCGGTGATCATGGCGGATATGCGCGTGCCGATTCCCCACCACCGTGGAGATTCTTCAACAATGACCACCCGGGAGGTCTTGCGTACGGACGCCAGGATGGTCTCTGTGTCAAAGGGAAAAACCGTACGCAGGTCCAGTACTTCGGCCTGAATATCTTTGTCCGCCAGCGCATCAGCAGTTTCGCGAACGATCCGCATGCCGGGACCGTAGGAGAGCAGGGTCAGGTCTGAGCCGTTGCGCTCAATGGCAGCAGTACCGAGCCGAGCCTGTTCAAGGTTTTTGGTCAGCGGTCCTTTCATGCTGTACAGTACCTTGGCTTCGCTGAAAACAACGGGATTGGGATCGTGGATGGCGTTTACCAGAAGGGAGTAGGCATCTTCAGGGGTAGAGGGCGCAACCACCTTCAGGCCGGGAACCCCGAAAAAGAGGGCTTCCATGCACTGAGAATGAGTGGGGCCATAGCCCCGTCCGCCGCCCGAGGGAGACCGGACCACCATGGGAACAGAAACCTGTTCACCGTACATGTACCGGAATTTGGCCGCCTGGTTGATCATGACATCAGCGATCAGGGTCATGAAGTCTGAAAACATGATTTCAACAACGGGCCGGGCGCCGGCCATGGCCGCGCCCACGGCCAGGCCTGTGAACCCGGCCTCGCTGATGGGTGTTTCCCGTACACGTTCTTCACCGAATCGGTCCAGCAGTCCCCGGGTGACACCAAAGGCGCCTCCGTAGAGACCGATGTCTTCTCCCATCAGAAAAACCCGTTCATCCTGGTCCATGGCATCGCTGAGTGCGGTTCGGACGGCCTCGGTATAGGTAACGTCCATGTCAGTTCTCCAGAAACGGTTCGAGGTGTTTGGTCAGGCTTTCCACAGGCAGGCCCACGACATTGGAAAAGCTGCCTTCGACCTTTTGCACAAACCGGTCACCGGTCTCCTGAATGGCATACGCACCGGCCTTGCCAAAGGGTTCACCGCTCTGGATATAGGCATCGATGTCGCTGTCTGTCATGATTCCCATGGTGATAACAGTGGTTTCTGCATAGGCATCCAGTATGGCTGCATCCTGTGCCAGGCATACGCCGGTAATGACACGGTGACGGGAACCGCTGAGCAGTCGGAGTATCCGGCGGGCATCTGCTTCGTCAAGAGGCTTTCCCAGGATCTGGCCATCTACGGTTACGATCGTGTCTGCGCCGACCACGATCCGTTTTGGATGTTTTTCCGATATATTCAGGGCCTTATGCTTTGCGTGCTCCAGTGCTGCCTGTTCCGGGCTGTCGCAGCGATTCGCATTTTCATCAAAGGTGTGGGGAATGACCTCGAATTCAGGGGTGAGTCGCTCAAGCAGCATCCGACGGCGGGGGGACTCGGAGGCCAGAATCAGGGGGCCGTTAGAAAAACGGTATGTGCGTTTGGTTGTCACTGCGCGTCTCCCGGATTTTCTGAAAGAAGGCGGTGCAGTAGAAAGAGCGCGTATTTGGCGGAACGGTCCTGAATGACATTGCGGTCTCCGTGAAAGGTACGGGTCTCGGTCTGTGTTCCGGACTCCCAGGCAAGGCCGAAGCATACCGTTCCTACGGGTTTGTCCGGTGTACCGCCGTCCGGGCCTGCGATTCCGGTAACCGAGATACCGATATCAGCGACGATATTTTTTCGGACGCCTTCAGCCATTTCACCGGCAGTTTCTGGGCTTACTGCACCGTATTGATCAAGTGTGTTCTGGGAAACACCGAGCAGGTTTGTCTTGAGCTGATTGCTGTAGGCGACTACACTGCCCTGGAAAATACGTGATGCGCCAGGTACGGCTGTGATCAAGGAACTGATTCTGCCGCCGCTGCAGGATTCAGCGGCACCCAGTGTGCGTCCGGATGCAATGAAACCATGGACAACACGCTGTTCAAGGCGTTCTCCGGTTTCGGAAAAAATCAGGTTTCCGAATGCCTGACGGACCTTTGTGCAGACGTGGTGGATCTTCTTTTCGTCTGTGCTCCAGAGTGCGGCGGAGATGATGCCTTCACTGACAGTAATTCCGCATTCTACACCAACATCTCCGCAGATGGAAAAGAATTTTTCTCCAGCCGAGGATTCGGAGATGGCGGTTATTTTGAAAACGTGTCGGCGCGGCGGATTTGGATCAAGCATTTCATGTCGTTTGAGCAGCGGCAGAACCTGAGAGTCGAACATGGCTTTCATTTCACGCGGTACGCCTACGATAAAGACATAGAGCTTTTGCTGATGAAAAACGGCAAATCCAGCTGCCGTACCGGCGGGGTTGGGGATGATCTCAGCCCCCTCTGGAAAGAGTGCCTGGCGAAGGTTGGAACCTCTGGGGATTTTGCTGCGGGAGGTGTATTTTTCAACCAGGATTTCCCGCTCTGCAGGAACGTCAACCAGGCGCTGGTTAAAGAGCTGAGCCGCGGATTCCCGGGTCAGATCATCGTCTGTGGGACCCAGACCGCCGTTACAAATGATGATGTCGGCTCGGGAACCGGTAGTGCCAAGTGCGTCCAGGATGTCTTGCCGGCTGTCTCCGGCAGTCATGTGAAAGACGGTTTTTACACCGTTTTCTGCAAGACGTGCGGACAGCCAGGCCGAATTCGTATCCACGGACCGTCCCTGGAGCAGCTCGGTTCCGGTACTGAGGATTGCTGCGTGAATCGTGCGAGTTTTCATTGTTTTGTTCCGTTTACCTACTTGCGGACTGGTTTAGTAAATTTCTTTTTCAGGGCTTCGAATTCTTTTTTTATTTCCGGGTCTCTTCCGCCGAGTTTCAAATACATCTGATAGGCCTCAATCGCTTTTTTGTATTTTTTCATCTTGATGTATGTGACTCCCATTTCACCGTATGCCCGTTTGCAGCGGGAGTAATATTCAAGGGTTTCCTGGTAATGTTCAATTGCTTCTTCGTATTTCTGGGCAGCAAAAGAATCCCGTGCCTTGATCAGGGATACCCCGCCTTTGTCTGGTTTTCGGTCTCCGTCGCTGTCTGCAAACCGCTGAGGAACGCCCTTTTCATTCTGGGTCTGCCAGTAGTCAAAGTATCCGTCATAGTCCATATCGATCAGCACCTTTACGGGTTTCTTGCCGTCTTTGTCAAAGAACATGACCTTGTCGATTTTGCCGTCCCGGTTGACATCTATTTTTCCGGAAAAGAGAACGCCTTTTTTATACACCTGAAACTGATCGGGTTTTCCATCGTGATCTTTGTCTTTTTTTACTTCCTTCATCCGGCCCTTGCTGTCATATTGGATCCACACATCGGGTTTGCCGTCCTGGTTGAGGTCATACTCCTTTTTCTGGTTCTTCAGTTGACGGGCCGCTTCCTTCTTCCTGCCGTCAGCTTTGGAACTGCCCCCGCCAAAACATCCGGGAAGGAGAAGGAAGGAAAAACATGTTATGATTATGAGGATGTATTTCATACGGGTGTTTCCTTTCAAACAGAGATTTCCGGCGTGTTATTTCACAAAACCGGAGTATGTCTGGTCTCGAAGATGCTTGGCATCCAGGATTAAATCAATAAATTCCCTGACCGCACCCGCACCTCCTGCGTTTTCCGTAACGCAGTCGGCCGCGTTTCTGGCACAGGCGTGCGCATCCGCCGGAGCACCGGCCAATCCAACGCGGTTCATAATCGGAGTATCCAGCAGATCATCGCCCATGTATGCGATCTCCTCGGGCTGAATATCGTTTTGGGAGCAGATGGAATCAAAGGCCGGGAGCTTATCAAAGTGCCCCTGTTCCACAATATCGAATCTAAGCTCTTCTGCCCTTCGGCGGACGCATTCCGAGGTCCTGCCGGTCAGAATACCGGTCAGAAGTCCCGCGCTTCGGGCCAGTGTGATGCCCATCCCGTCCCGGGTATTGAACACTTTCATTTCATTCCCCTGATTGTCCAGCATGATTCCGCCATTGGTAAGGACGCCGTCTACATCCAGGAGAATCAGACGTATCTTTTCAGCTTTCTGGGAGATGAGTGACATGTACGGCATATTCCTAAAAAATTCAGTTTCTCTCCGGCTGTATTTTGCATCATGCGTTCATCGAAAATTCATATACCTATATGGTAATTGTATCCACGCAATCTGCGAATGCAAGTGCGAGAAATATTTTATCAGATCGGACTTGACAATCTTTGTATTTTTATTATATTGGTAATGCTTTGGCACGAAATGCCACCTTAGCTCAGTTGGTAGAGCAATTGATTTGTAATCAATAGGTCGTGGGTTCGAGTCTCACAGGTGGCTGTTTTGACTCCTGAATGGGGAGATACCCAAGTGGCCAAAGGGAGCAGACTGTAAATCTGTTGGAGAATTCCTTCGGTGGTTCGAATCCGCCTCTCCCCATTTTTTTCATTCATGAGTCGTTGTATCCGGGAAAACCACAGAATAGAAGATCGTTTTGGATGCGGATTCGAAGCCGAAACGCCGCATCCAGTGGATGAAAAGCAGCCATGGATGGCTGCGTCAGGCGCTTTCGGCAGGCCCGGAAGACAAAAACAGGAGTTTTTGGCAGGAGGGCGAATCCGCCTCTCCCCATCTTTTTCATTCATGAGTCCATGATCGTGGGCCGGTATTCAAATTCGCAGTGAGCTGAAGGCAGGATGCCGAAAGCTCGCAAGAAGAAGAATTACGGATCAATGTGCCAGGTACATTCATTATCTTTCCCCAAAAAAATGTCGCCGTCTCAGAATATACTCATAATCAGATTCAGTTCTATCGGCGATATTCTGCTGACAACTCCGCTGCTCCGTGTGCTCAAAAACAACTTTCCCGATGCAGTAATAACGTATGTAACCAAAGATGTTCATGCATGTCTGCTTGAAAGAAACCCCTGTGTAGACCGGGTGCTTCAGCTTCCTGCTCCGTATTCGCTGGGTGCTTTGCTTGCGCTTCGCGACGAGGCCGTATGCATGAAACCAGACCTGGTTGTGGATTTACACGCCAATATCCGAAGCCTGGTTTTCCGGTTTGTTCTTCCCGGCAGACACATGGTGTACAGGAAGAAGACGCTGGAGC
>CAZGEP010000066.1:0-18019 GCA_964524955.1 uncultured Planctomycetota bacterium
CCATGCGGCGTATCAGGCCCTATTTTACAGGGCAGAGCGGCCGATTGTTTTTCCCAAATCACTCGTCGTATTAAGACCTATGTTGTTGTGTTATGATTTTCCAACAGTTTTCGTTTATTTCGTGGACAATAATTTCAGGTATTCATATAATCATCTTTTCGAGGTTTAACCGGGATTATTAATATAGAGAACATAACGAGGAGAGAAGATATGAAATTAAACAGACGCAACACAGAAGACTTTAAGGATGTGGTTATGGATGGCGCTACGGATGTAAAGATTCGGATTCTGGTTGGACCGGAACAGGGATCGAATGATATCCTCATGCGTCATTTCAAGGTTCTGCCTGGCGGCAACACGCCGGAGCATACCCATCCATTTGAACACGTAGTCAAGGTGGAAAAAGGGAAGGGCGTTGTTATAGACAGTTCTCGTACTGAACATGAAGTCACAGCAGGCGACAGTCTGTTTGTGCCTCCGGATGAGCAGCATCAATTCAAAAATCCCTTTGACGCGGATTTCGAGTTTCTCTGCATTATCCCGGGAAGTGTTTGAGTCCAGCGTTTTTAACCTGCTGGAAGAGAAGGCAATCCGCGACAATACACTGATCGGAGAAATGAACGGACGCGGACATCTCCGAACACTGCACGTTCAACCACAGCGGTATGGGCTGGCGGTGGTACAAACACTGCTACCCATGTGTCAGTATTCCAGTGCGATCATGGCGTGGCAGGTGAATTCATCCACGCTCAGCTTGATGGATCCATTCGTTTTCTCTATGGAGATCTCCCTGCCTTCCGGCACCATCACGGCACGCTTGATATCTTTTTCCAGGCAGAGGCTGACGTCTGTGTTCTGCAGCGGAACCAGTTCCTCAATAATTTCTCTGGGCTGCATGGCCCGGCTTGCGGCACTGTTTTTCTGATTCAGGTGTCCGCCCCGGTTAAGGGTGTTGGCATATAATAGATGAAGAATGTAGCGATTGTGTTCGGGCTGATGGGTCAGGGTGATGCGCCCGGTTGAGGGCAGGGTTGTTCGAACGGTTGCGTCATCGCTGAGCAGCAGGTTGATGGCATTGATCACGTATTGTTTGAGGGCCACGGCACCGCTTCCCCGGTAGGTGCGAAATACCGGATGCGCCAGATAAAGCAGGTTGTTGTGCAGTACGCCGCAGTCAAATCCGCTGGGGTCGGGCTGGTTGGGTGCGTGCTGGTGGCTGCAGAAGTGAAAGACGTTCCGGTTAAAGTATGGATCAAAAACGCTGCCCAGGGACTGGGCTGTGTCTGCCTTGATCCGCTGGGACGGCAGGTACATGACAAAGGGGGATGTGACAAAGTCGGGTGCAATGCGTTTTTCAGGCTGAACGAAGTCCGGCTGAAAGGGGCTGGTCCCTTCGTGTGTGCAGCCAATGTCCAGCTGGAATCCTTTTTTGTCCGGTTTGAGTCCGCTTTCGCCGGTCATCATTACTTTGCCGCCGTTCTTGAGATAGGTGCTGATCTGTTCGGCCAGTTTGGGTTCGAGGCAGATGTAATCGGGCAGGATCAGCATTTTGTATTTTGTAAAATCCATGTCTGCATCAAGTACGTCAAAGAGAAAGTGCCCTTCAAGCAGGAGCCGTACTGCGCCCTCATCCGGATCTGAGCAGCGAAACGTTCTGTTGACAGATTCAGAGGAGAAGAGGCCGATGTCGGCTACGGATTCGGCATCGTCCAGCCAGGGTTCTTTGGACTCAACCTCGGCATAGGCGGCTCCGATCGTGCTGTAGGTGCTCTCATCCAGCTTTCCGTTGGGATGGAGCTGGTCGCCGACCGAGCACTTGGCTCCGAATGCGACCATGGCTGCGCATTCGTACCGGAGTGCGTTGGGGTGCTTGAATCCGCCGAATTCTCCCCAGGATGTGTGGAATTTTCCGGTCATGCCCAGGAAGTCCATGTCCAGGCCGGTGCAGTATCTGGCTGAGAGCGGGAAGTGGTCGTATCCCCATCCACCGGTGGGCAGGCTTTCGAGTTCCAGGTGGCTGAAGTATTCCAGGATTTTCCGGTTGCCTTTCTGGATATGGCCGCTATTGTGAAAGACGGGCATGTCCGGATTGTCGATGCGTGCCGCAGCCGTGGATTGTTTAAAGTACTTCTCCAGGGCCTTATCCGCTACTTTCCAGCGATGTTCGGCATTGGTCGGATCCAGGCCTTCTTCTTTCATCTGTTTCAGACAGAATGTGCAGCAGCAGTCTCGCTGGCTGATGATATCCAGAAAAATGCCGTGGCAGTCGGGAAAGAGGCGTGCGGCCTCTACGATCTGGTCACAAAGGTAGTCAAGGTAGGGGCTGTTAAAGCACATTGTGTGAAAACCGGCGCTGACCGGATTTCCCGCACCGCCCGGAAACCCGCCTTCAGCCCTGACTTCCCGCCATTCCGGGTGCTCTTCTGTTATCATGTTGTCCAGGCCGGCCGAGATGTAGACCGGAACATTGACGTCAATTTCGCGGCATGCGTCAAACTGGGCACGCAGCAGATCGAACTCCAGGTGCGGATGCATCTTTCCGATCGTTGTGGGGTGATAGGACCATCCGTGGTGACACTTGGAGAAGCAGGTGATGGAGTTGACATGTGCCTGCTGCAGGGTGTTCTGGAATTCGCTTTTGTCAAACGCGGTTCCGATTCCCGGGATTTCGGGTGAGGTGTGAAAGTCAAGATGTACCTGGCGATAGCGCAGTTTCATTATTTATGTCTCCATTATCAAAGGTTTTTCTGTTTTTTTTCCGGTGTATTGATTTTTTTCTTCTTCCATTCTTCGCGGAATACGTTGATCACGATTTTCTCAATGGATTTTCCGTTCGGGGGCCGGGGCAGACCGCTGGCTTTGCTGCCGTAGAGCAGGCACGGAATGCCGGCCTTGTCAAAGTAGTCCTTGAACATTCGTGCATACTTCGGGTTGTGGACGTTGTCGTCTTTGGGAAAGGATGTGTAGAGGATCAGCGGTGGCGCAGGCTTGGATACCTTTGCCAGTAGAAACCAGGAGCGGTAGGGCTGTTCGAGCGCAAAGCAGGCTGTGATGCCCAGATCCTCCCAGTATGCCAGGTATTCAGAGATCATGGCGCCGGCAGATGCACCCATGACGGCTATTTTTTTCGGATCAATATTCCATTCGGTTGCCTTTGATTTCAGGAAGCGGATGGATTCTGCGGTATGCTTGAGGATGCCGAGGTAGTCTGTGCTTCCCAGCAGCGGGTAATTGACACTGGCAAAGGAGATGCCTTGTTTCAGGTATTGAGCAAGGATTTTTTGTCGCCGGAAAGCGCCCTTGTCACCGGCCTTGAACCCGCCGCCGTGAAAGAAGACGATCAGAGGCGCGGGTGTTGAAGATCTGGCTTTCCAGAAATCCAGTACACTGCGTTTGTATTTTTTGCTGTAGCGGATATTCGTAAAGGTCGGCGTCGGGGGGGCTGCATGCAGTACAGCGGTGAACAGGGCAATGAGTGTGAATGCAGCAGAATGTCTCAGGAACATATACAGGTCCGGGTTATGTTCGGGTCATGGTTATTGGTTGCAGTCGCAATCGGTATCGGTTTCACTGAATAGCACTGCTTCGTAAACCGAAGCCCTGTGGGAAATGCGAATGAAGGCATTTTACCGGCTTCACAAGCGGGGTTCAAGGAAATTATATGAAAAAAACAGACGGCTATCCTGTAACTACAGGAGACCGTCTGTTTTTATATCGGTGACGGCGACCTATCCCTGCCGGACAAAGCGGAAGACTATGGTCATTTTTCCGGTATCCGATGTCTGTCCGAGATCAATGGTGTAGAGCCCGCCGTTCCAGATGTTCTTCAGATTTCGGTCATCGTACTGGCGGTAATCCACAACACACGAGACGATAAAGGGGTCGAATTCAAGGCGGATCGGGCATTCGTTCTTGGAATTGAGCAGCCAGATGCCGGCTTCGGTCTCAATGGGTTCTGAGGTCGAGAGCAGATGGATGCCCAGGCTGCATCGTTTTCGGGATGAGTCCAGGGTGTCCTGGATTTCCAGGCTGGACTTCGGGCCGGTTGTGTGGAGAATTTTCCGTTCAAGCGAGTTGATGGCCGCCCGTTCGGGGTAGGCATTTTTCAGGTTCATGGACAGTATGCGCCTGTTGGGTTCGCTGGTAAAGGTTACATCCCCGGCCTGGTACTCTTTTCCGCCTCTCTGCTCGATCTGGTTGACAATGGGGACGTTGTGCCCCAGGGAGCGCTGTTCCATCAGACGGTATCGTTCTTTGCTGAAGGTGACCCGGGTGTAGGCTTTGCTGCCGCTGTCCACGATCACGGGGCAGCCTCCGGCCATGAGAATGAACTGGCCGATATCGTTGTGATTGTGGCTTTCGGAGTTGTGGCCGGCCTTGGCGGCACAGGTGATGCCTTCAACGGAATCCTCTTTATCGCGGGAAACCATGATCTGGACATCCGGCAGCCAGACTTCTTTTTCGAGTTTGAGCCGACTGCCGGGAAAGGTCTGCGGCATCTCAAACATCTCGCGGATCATGTCGCCGAGGTTGCTGCTGCCGAACAGGGAGACGTAATCCCCGGATGGTGTTGTGTGCTGGTGTTCGACCAGTGCCCGCAGGTGGTCGGAGTTGATTCGCTCTGCATAGCGCCAGGTCAGCATACGGTTGGCACGCGTGCGGGCCGGCGCATCCGAAAAGTTGGCAAACCAGTTGTTTCCCAGGTGAACCCGCTGGATATACAGACCCATCTCACGGATTTTGGGTTCATGGAAGATATCCACAGCACCATGGGTTCTGGAGTGGAGCATGTCAAGGAAGAAGACCATCTTGCCGGCAGCATGGTTCCAGTATCCCGGACCTTCATCGCAACCGCCGTCATCGCCGTACTGGTCGATAAAACGGTCGATTCCGCGCATAAGGACTCGGGTAAAACGGGCAAGCCGTTCCGGGTTATTTATCAGGATCATGGCTGTGGCCAGCAGGCTGGAGCAACACCAGGGGGTCCAGTTGTTGTGTCCGTTCATCCATGGGAAAGAGCGCAGCTCCAGCTCTGGATCATGTTCACTGGTATTGTTCTCAAAATTTTCAATTACACGGGTCATCAGCTGGGACCGCAGTCGTTTAACCAGAACCGGGGAGACCTTTTCCAGCCGGTCGTGCAGCAGATACCAGGTGTCGGCCAGCAACATGGCGGTCTGAAGGGAGAAGAGAGCCAGGGTTTCCTGACCGGTATCCGGCAGTGGATCCTGGCTGTTCGCGTGTTCGGGACGATAGGCGTGTGCGCTCAGGGCCCAGGTGGTTTCCTCCATGATCAGCCACAGACCGTTGATGATTTGATCGATAAAGACGCTTCGGTGCTCAAAGCATTCGGCCAGGACGAATGTCGACAGCCGGGACCGGCGCTCCATGTATGGTGCTTCAAAACGCGAGCGGTTTCCATTTCGTTCAAATTCCATAAACAGGGTGGCAGAGAGTGCGGGCCAGGGCTGCTTGGCCATTCCCTGTGCCATTCCGGTGATATGGCGCATGCGTTCGCGGTTCAGGGGTGTTTCCAGCAGTTTTTTCCATTTTCCGCGGTCATCGGCTGCGGGAAAGGGTGACCACTCTTTTCGGGGGATAAAAGAAGATGTCAGAAATTCACTGCTGTATTTTTCTGTAAGCATTTTGGGCCTTTCGGACCTATGAAAGTAGATTCAAACAATTGTATTGTACAACGATTTGCGTGCAAACGAATTGAAAGGATCCGCCCCTTCAGGGGCTTCCATACGCATTCCTCCATAAAAAATATTACTCTGAGAATTCGCTTTCGGATATAGCATATTCGTGGATGGTTCCGCTGCGAGAAAGCTGAAATGCAATGATGGCCGACAGGGCTGTCGAGGCGCTGTACCCCGTGCCAAAGACTTCAGCTGTAATCACGGCAGCGCCCAGGGGTACGTTCATGGCACTGGCAAGGATTCCGGCAAAACCGGCAGCAACAAGTGCATGAAATTCGGGAGTGGCCGGAGGAATTCCGGAGACCGTTGCCACACTGGCACCAAGCAGCATGCCGGCCAGCACAGCCGGTCCGGTGAATCCCGCGCTCATCCCGGATCCCACGGTGATGCAATTGAAGGTCAGCTTCAGAACCATAATGATAAAGAGAGCTGCGGCCAGGGGCATGAATCCGCTCAGATTTCCGGCAACAGCAACAAGCTCTCCTTTCATAATCAGGCTGAACAGATTCTGGCTGGTACTCAGTAGATCCGGGTTGATCAATCCGGCGCAGATGCATGCTGCGGCTGAACCGGCCAGGGCTTTGAGAAAGATCGGTTTCCTGCCGCGACGCAGGGCCCTGACCAGTAATGCGTAGAGATTTTCGAAACCATTTCCGACCAGACCGGAGAGAATGGCAACGATCAGAACCAGATGGATAATGGAGAAATTCAGTCTGCCAGCCAGGGCATCAATGCTGTAGATCGCATCCCAGCCCGCGGATTTTGAAAAGACAACAGCTGCGGTGCTGGCAAGTATTGCGGGAAATACGGATTTGTAGCCCAGTCTGGCCTTGCGGATGACTTCTACGGCAAAGATGCCGCCACCGATCGGGGAGTGAAAGATCGCGCCCACGCCCGCAGCCATGCCGCAAATGGATGCGGTGTACATGTCATTCTTGGAGAACCCAATCTTTCGAAAGCCCTTGCTGGTGAAAAAAATCGCGCCTGCGGTGATTCGGCCCAGCGGACCCACTACACCGCCGCTTCCAAAGGTTCCCAGCGTGATTACAGCTGCAGCGAATTTCATAATGGTCTGCCCGGCTGGCAGGCACCCGTTATTTTCGCACATTTCTTTGATATAGGAAGGAATGCCTTCCACAATTGCGTCTGGACGAAGTTTGTAAATAATCAGCGTGACAATTGCGGCACCTGCCGAACACCACAGGACCGGATGAACAGCAGTGGAAATCGCGAAGGTATTGAGGCTGGAAATCAGCAGGGAAAAGAGACAGACAATTGAGCTGCAGAGGACTCCGGAAACCGGAGCTAAAACAGACCATTTCAGCAAATACGAGTATGTAATTTTTGATTCGTGACTTAAGAGTCTCATAATCAGACCGTTACAGGCCCTTTCCATTGCTGCGAATCTGTTGTGTATTGATAATACCATCAAATAGAAACTAGTCAAGCAGAGTTTCAAAAATAATCAGCCTTCGAAAAATGCTTGACAATAATAAGAATTGTGTTAACATTTTGTTTGAAAAAGACAATGTGTACTATTTAATTTTGGAGGGATTTTCACGCAAGACGTTGCTTACAGGAGTACCAGAAGTCAGTTCAGTGAAGAGAACGTTGAAACAAAAGCAGTTCTTAATTATATACTTTTATTTTGCGTAACCTTTCAGTTAAAGGTTCAAAATATATTTGGCGCGTGTGAAGTTAGTCCGATGAATATCAGAACAAACGTTTTTCCCATTACGAATTTTACTGTTTCAGCTATACACCGGGTATTCTGTATGTAGTGGTGTATCCATCCCGGTGCGGTTCTTCTTTCGTTCAATTCTGTTTTATTCTCCTGTAGTTATTAGTCTTAAGTGTACTGCCTCCCTCCACTAATCCATGTGAGCAGTTTCCGTGCGAAACTGATTAGATAAGGAGTATCATTATGAGTATGTATGTGATTATCGGGATAGCATCAGGTCTTGCGGTGGGTATTGTTTCAACGATTCTTTTTTTCAGCAGATCGCTGAAATCCAGAGAAAAAGCCGCAGACGAATTTATTGATTCGGCAAAAAAGAATGCCAGACAGATTGAAAAGGAGGCTGAACTCTCTGTAAAGAGCAAGATGCTCGCCATGAAGGAGGAGTTCGAGAAATCCACACAGGATGTTAAGGAAACCCTTCGTGTTCAGGAAAAACGTCTGGAAAAACGGGAAGACAGCCTGGACAAGAAAATGGATATGCTCAACAAGAAAGAGGGGTTTGTGGATAAGCTTCAGCAGAAGAATTCCGACATGGAACGCGAGTTGAGCCTCAAACAGAGGGAACTGAACGAGGTTCTTGAAGAAGAAAAGGACAAGCTTCAGGAAATTTCCGGGTTGTCAAAAGAAGAAGCCAAGACTTTGATTTTGCAGAAACTGGAGGGTGAACTGACTGAGGAGAGCGCGCGACTGATCCGGGAGCATTCGGAGCGGATTAAGGAGGAATCAGAGAACGAAGCCAAAAATATCATATCCCTCGCGATTTCCAGGTGTTCGACCAACCACAGCAGCGAGAGTCTGGTTTCCACCGTGGATCTGCCCAACGACAGCATCAAGGGGCGGATTATCGGAAGAGAAGGTCGGAATATCCGGGCCTTTGAAAGCGCTACCGGTATTGATGTGATTGTGGATGACACGCCGGGAGTGGTTGTAGTTTCGGGATTTGACAATGTACGGCGGGAAATCGCACGGCGGACCATGGAGAAGCTGGTGCTGGACGGCCGTATCCATCCTGCCCGTATCGAGGAGGTTACGGAAAAAACCCGGCAGGAACTGGATGAAGAAATTCGAGAGACCGGAAAGCAGACCGTTTATGATATCGGCCTGCAGCGGGTCAATCCCCAGCTGATCGAGCTGCTCGGAAAACTCAAGTATCGAACCAGCTATGGGCAGAATATGCTTCAGCACAGTATTGAAGTTGCGCAGCTGGCCGGTGTGATGGCCGGAGAACTCAAGCTGGATCCGGTCAAGGCCAAACGGGCCGGACTGCTTCATGACATTGGAAAGGCCGTGGACCAGGAGTCCGAAGGATCGCACCCGCAGATTGGTGCTGACCTGGCCAAGCGGTACAACGAAGATTCCAACATTATCAATGCCATTGCCTCTCACCATGAAGACTGTCCCATGGACAATATGTATTCACCGCTGGTTATGGCCGCAGATGCGATTTCGGCCAGTCGGCCTGGTGCGCGCAGGGAAACCCTGGAAAAGTACATCAAACGTCTGGAACGGCTGGAAGAGGTGGCTTCCGGATTTGACGGTGTTCAGAATGCCTACGCCATTCAGGCAGGCCGGGAAGTGCGCGTGATTGTGGATTCCCGCAAGATCAATGACAAGGAAAGCGCCAAGGTGTGCCGCGACATCCGCGAAACCATTGAAAAAGAACTCAACTATCCGGGTGAGATCAAGGTGACCCTGATACGGGAGGTTCGGGTGGAGGAAGTCGCCAGGTAACCGGGCGTCAGACTCGAAATGCTCTTCAAAACCCGCTGCCGGCAGGGATCTTCGGGCAGCGGGTTTTACTTTTTTATTAAAAATTCGCTTGACTTATTCGATTTTATTATAAAATTTTCCGTACGCTTTATGGAAGTGAAGATGTTTTGCCCATAGTGGCCCCATCGTCTAGCCAGGTCTAGGACACAGGGTTTTCATCCCTGCAGCCGGGGTTCGAATCCCCGTGGGGTCACTTTTTTCATTTAAAGAGGTGGACATTGCAAACCGAAAGCTACATCCAGTCTCTGTTTGCCGAGCGGATCGGCGGCAGCGGATTCGGCAAAGACACCAAGGTATACAAATTTGAAAAGATCAAACGCGCCAAGGCAGCGGCGCGGGAAGCGCATCCGGATACGCCTCTGCTTGATTTCGGTGTAGGCGAACCGGATGAGATGGCATACCCGATCGTGCGTGATGCCCTGAAAAAGGAAGTCGATGAACACGGCAACCGGGACTACGCGGACAACGGAATCCTTGAATTCTGTAAAGCCGCGGCCGCGTATTTGAAGAATGTCTACAAGGTTGATGTAAATCCGGAAGACGAAGTCCTTCATGCGATCGGCTCCAAATCCGCCCTGTCCATGATGCCGTCCGCGTTTGTCGATCCCGGCGACGTGGTCTTGATGACGGTTCCGGGATACCCGGTATTTGGAACGCATGCCAGCTGGTATGGGGGGCAGGTGCACAATCTGGAGCTTCGCGAGGAGAACGGTTTTCTGCCTGATCTGGACAGCATTGACCGTGAGCTTCTGGATCGGACCAAGGCAATCGTGGTCAACTATCCCAACAATCCGACCGGTGCCGTGGCCATGCCGCAGTTTTTTGAAAAACTCGTTCAAATGGCTAACGAACATCAGTTTATCGTGATTCAGGACGCGGCCTACGCAGCGCTCTCCTTTGACCCGGTCCCGCTGAGTTTTCTGTCCGTGGATGGTGCCAAAGATGTGGGCGTGGAAATTCACTCCATGTCCAAGGCGTTTAACATGACCGGCTGGCGCCTGGCGTTTGTTGCCGGCAATCCCCTGATCGTATCCGCGTTTGCCAATGTCAAGGACAACTACGACTCCGGACAGTTCAAGGCCATTCAGAAGGCCTGTGCCCTGGCGCTGGCGTATCCGGAGATTACGGATGAAATCAAAACCAAGTACGAGCGGAGACTCAAAGGGCTCTGTGATGTTCTGGGGAACATCGGATTTGACGCAACCATGCCCCGGGGAACCTTTTATCTATATGTTCGGATCCCCAAGGCAACGAAATCGGGAAACGAATTCAAGACCGCAGAAGACTTCTCCCAGTACCTGATTCGGGAAAAGCTGATCTCCACTGTGCCCTGGGATGATGTCGGAAATTATATCCGGTTTTCCGCAACCTTTGAAGCCGCGGGTGAGCAAGCGGAAAAGGAAATTCTGGAGGAACTCGGTCGCCGTCTGGGAAGTGTGGGCCTCGTATTCTGAGACGCCGGGACAGAAAACGTATTGACCATGGAAGTCGCCGCCAGCAGTGAACGAATATACCTGGGTCTTGGATCCAACATGGGGCAGAGACAGGAGAATATTCATCAGGCGGTGGAAGAGATTCAACGCATCCAGGGGATGGATGTCAAACAGCTTTCGAAAATAATCGAAACCAAACCCATGGGCGGTCCGCCCCAGAACAAATTCCTGAACAGCGTGCTGGAAGGTGAATTCACGGGATCTCCGCAGCAGCTTCTGTCGGAAATTCACCGCATTGAGCAGCACCTGGGGCGTATCCGAACCATTCGATGGGGACCTCGGACCATTGACATTGACATCCTTTTCTTTGGTTCCCGGACGATCCATACGCCGGATTTAACGATTCCGCACCCGCGGTTGCAAGAGCGTGGATTTGTTCTTCAGCCCCTGGTTGAAATTGCGCCGGGGGTTATCGATCCGATATCGGGTCGGACCGCAGCGCAAATGCTTGAAAGGCTTGATCAATCATGAAATCCAGAATTACTGTTTGCAAAACCATTACCGAGCTCAAAGAACTGCTCCGTCCCCTCAAGCGAAGCGGGCGGAGCATCGGGTTTGTCCCCACCATGGGATTTTTTCACGCCGGGCATCTCTCCCTGATCAAGGCGTCGGTCAAGGACTGCGACTACACCGTGGTCAGCATTTTTGTGAATCCCTCTCAGTTTGGACCGGGAGAAGACTTTGACGCATACCCCCGCGATTTGGAGACTGACCTGATCAAGGCTGAATCTGAAGGTGCGGATTGCGTGTTTGCGCCGAATGAGAAAGAAATCTATCCGCATGAGCCCAATACATTGGTTTCGGTCAGCGGACGCCTGACCAATACCCTTTGCGGTATTTCCAGGCCACATCATTTTCAGGGCGTGTGCACGGTAGTGACCAAGCTCTTTAATATCGTGGAACCGGATCGGGCCTTTTTCGGCAGAAAGGATGCGCAGCAGGCCATTATTATTCAGAATATGGTTCGGGATCTGAATATTCCGGTGGAAATTACAGTGCTGCCGACCGTGCGGGAGGAAGACGGCCTGGCCATGAGTTCGCGCAACACCTATCTCAGTGCGGCGGACCGAAAGAAGGCCATCCGGCTCTTTGAAGGTCTGAAGATGGCAGCAGAAAATTTTATCCTGAACAGGGGGGCGATTTCTGATATTATTGCAGATGCCTCCATGCATATTATTCAAGAGCCGGATATCGAGCTGGATTATTTTTCTATTGTGGATCCCTGGACACTGGAAGACATTCATCAGACAGGAACCGATGCCGTGATTGCCGGAGCCATCAAGCTCGGAGAGGTTCGCCTGATCGACAATGTGATGATTCGCGACAGCGAAGTGGAGTTGTAGTATGGACAGTATAATTAAAAAGAGTTCAACGGATATTCCGATTTCCGAATTACGCTGCAGTGATATCTGGCAGCAGGCCGTTGCGCTGAATGTCAGCCAGGACAACTGGCCGGACAAAAATCCAGACTCGCTGCCGCAGACACGCGCTGAACTGATGTATTCTGAAATCGCACTCTATGTCCGGTATACAGTTATTGAGAAAACCATTCGTGCGGTTCATCTCCAGCCGAATGATCCGGTCTGTATGGACAGCTGTGCCGAGCTTTTTATTTCACCGGACGATCAAACCTATTTTAATTTTGAAACCAACTGCGCAGGCACGCTGCTGCTTTTCAGCGGTACAGGACGTCAGGGACGGGTTCCTGTTCCGCCGGAGATTCGGCAGGCTATTGAGATCTCCACCAGCCTGCCCTTTGGTGTTGCTGTCGAAAATCAGCCCTGCCCTTCAGCGGGATGGCAGCTTTCGATGCGCATTCCATTTAACGTGTTCACCCAACATGCCGGGATGAAAGCGCCGGTCTCCGGCATCCGGTGGAAGGGGAATGTATATAAATGCGGCGATCAGCTGCCTGAACCGCACTGGGCAAGTTGGGCGCCCATTGAAACACAGACACCGGATTTTCACAGACCTGAATATTTTGGAACCTTTGTTTTTGAATGAAACGCAAACGAGGAGATAGAAATGGGAAGGAAGCAAACAAGGTTTACACTGATTGAACTGCTGGTGGTGGTAGCCGTTATATCTGTACTTGCCGGAATCGCCGTTCAGGCGATTGCCAGTACCCGCCAGACGGCACGGCGGATCAGCTGCCTGAGTCGTTTGAGAAATCTCGGTGCAGCCTTTTACAATTATTCCATCGATTACTATGGTGTGATTCCTCATGAAGACGGAGGCAGCACCATCCCGCCGCACGACTGCTGCTGGTATGATCTTATGGATCCGTATGTGGACTTCAACCATGAGGTCAAACATTGTACTGTGAAAGACTCTGAGTTGAGATACAAATCATTTAAGATGAATTCTGTCTTGGATAACGGCGGCCGGTCTCCTTTTTATAAACTGAGTACGTCTGAGAATGAGTCGCGACTGATTCTGCTCTTTGACGGCCGGATTGACAATACCGCCATCAAATATCAGCCCAAGGGATCTTCCGTGTCTGTCAGCTCGCGACACCGGACCGGTGAAGAGATGGGCGCTAATTTTCTGTTTATGGATGGACATGCCGCATGGCACGCGGAAATTGCTGGCCGCGGATTCTACACCATCAAAGGTGAGCTGGAATGGGAACCTGAATGATTAGGTTCTTTAGGGTGAATGAATTAGAACGGTACGTCATCCTCATCGGACTTGGAACCGGCTGAACCGGAGGATTTCGGCGCCGACGGTTCCATGCTGCCCCCGCCTTTTCTTCCTACAAAGGTGAAGGTTTCGCAGATGACTTTGAGCTTGGATCGTTTGTCGCCGTCCTTGTTTTCCCACTGGTCCAGTTCCAGGCGGCCGTCAAGCATGATGGGATCGCCCTTGGACAGGTACTCGGAGATCAGTTCCGCCTGTTTGGCCCAGGCAGTAATGTCCACAAAGCAGACCTTTTCTTCGTCCTTGTATTTTCGGTTGACTGCAATGCCGAAATCACAGACCGCTGTGTTGCTCGGTGTATATCGGAGTTCTGGATCCCGGGTGAGATTGCCCATGAGAATAACTTTATTATAGCTTGCCATGTGTGAATTTCTCCTCTATTCTTGCTTGGCTTCGGTTGCAGCGGCCACAGCCTGTTCAGCTTCTTCTTTTACCGGTTCTTCTGCCGGAGTTTCTTCGGTCTCGGCTTTCTCTTCCACACCGTCTTCGTCAATCAGAATCAGGTGCCGGAGTATTTCCGTATTCAGATTGCACTGAAAATTGATCTTGCTTACCGACTCTTCCGGTGCGTTAAAATGCACAAGAAAATACACAGCGCGTGTCTGCTTTTCAATCGGATACGCGAGTTTGCGGTCATCCCATTTCCGGGCATCCACGATTTCGCCGCCGTGCCGCGTGATCTGTTCGGTGACCAGGTCCATTGCGGCTCCCTCATCTTTTTTCGCAGTCCTGGTGCTGACCAGGAACATTCCTTCGTAAAGCTTCATCTGCTCTCCTTACCATTAAAACGGTTCATTGCTGCATCGACACCTTCAAACGCCCAGCGTTCAACGGCCTGCACTGCCTGCCGGATGATACCGGGGAGCGCCTGCTGCTGTTCGTCGCTGAATCTGCAGAGTACAAAATCCCTGAGGCCATGTATTTCCTGGTCCGGGTTGGTGATTCCGATCTTGACCCGGGGGATCTGTTCCGTACCCAGGCCGTCAATCACGGATTGTACTCCGTTATGACCTCCGCTGCTTCCTTTTCTCCGGATCCGGATGCTGCCGAAGTCCAGTTCGGCAGCATCAAAGACCAGGAGAATATCCTTGGGGCGAATTCCCAGCATGCGGCTCATCAAAGCGACCGCGCTGCCGGAGTTATTCATATATGTCTGGGGTTTGAGGATTATAAATTCCTCACCCCGTAGAGTCTTTCGAACAGAAAGCCCCTGAAATTCTTTTTTCCAGGCCGAGAGCCGCCATTTGTCGGCCAGTGCGTCCAGGGTTAACCACCCGATATTGTGACGGGTATTCCTGTATTCATCCCCGGGATTTCCCAGGCCGACAATTGCTTTCACAGTTGATCCTAATGATTCAAAAGAACAAAATCAACCGAAAGAATGTACATTCCTGCGGGTTTATGAAGACTCTTCATCGGTTGCCTGGTCTTCAGCATCGTCTTTCCTCTCGGAAATAACTTCAGGCTCGGCAGTACCTTCCTCAAGTATTTCGCCTTCAGCAGGTTCGGCTTCTTCTTCCTTGGGCGGCCGTACCGTTACCAGGGTCTCTTCCAGATCGATATCGGTCCGGACTCCTTCGGGAAGCTGTATATCCTTGAGGCTGATGGTGTCGTTTATGTGCAGTTCGCTGACATCCACCACAATTTCCTTGGGTACATTCGCGGGTTTACACATAACTTCCAGTTCGTGAATTTCCTGCGTCATCACGCCTTCTTCCTCTTTGACACCCACGGGCTCACCCTTGGTGTTAATCGGAATCTGAAGTGTGATTTCTTCACCCGCGTGAAAGACGTTGAAGTCCACATGGAGCATAATGTTGTACAGCGTATCCTCCTGAACTTCCTTGAGCAGCGCCTGCTTCTTCTCAATGGCCTCAATTCCGGTCAGTTCCACAATCTGTTCATGTGCACGGATAATTCTTCTCATGTCCACTTCATCAACAGATGCCATGACATTACTGTCCAGATCCTTGCCATAGACAATCGCGGGAACCTTGCCGCCCTTCCGAAGTTTCTTCATCTGGCTGGTGGTCATTTTGTCTCGTTTTTCCAGCTTCAATGCTACTGCCATCTTCTGCTCCTTAAATTACCTCATATAATGTACAATAAATCTTTATTATATATTCCTGATAACGGTTTAACATCTTTTTTTACAAAAAAATCCGAATTAACTGTAGATTTAAAAGGATTGTTATTATAATAACATTTCCGTAGTGTCAACTCTTTTCATGGGTTTTCCGGGAGTTTTTTCACGCTACCTTGTAGAGTGCAAACTGCCGGTATACACCTGTCTTGGGTGTTCTCCTTCTCATGATTCGGGTGATACAACATCATTTCCAGAGAGTACTTTTTTTATAACGGAGGCTGTAAAATGGGCTGGTGGGTTATCATCATCGGTATCGTTCTTGTTGTCGGGTTTTTTGCGTTTCTCATCTTTGTCAGTTTTTTCGGGTTCTGGCTTAAGGCCTACATGGCCAACGCAAAAGTGCCCTTTTTCAACCTGATCGGCATGAAATTAAGGGGGGTGCATATCGGTCAGATTGTAGATTCTATTATTTCAGCGGTTCAGGCAGGCGTAAAAGGGCTGACCACTGATCAGCTTGAATCTGTTTTTCTGGTGCGGCGAAGCCCCAAGGATGTTTCCGTCAACGTAACCGCCCTGATTACCGCATTTAAGGCTAACTTGCCCATTACCTTCAACCAGCTTCAGGAGCATCATTTTGCTTCCGGAAACGTTACGAATGTGGTCAATGCACTGATCGCGGCCAATCGCGCCAATATCGATCTGGACCTGGATGTGGCGCGCGCTATTGACCTGGCCGGCCGGAACGTGCTCGAAGCGGTTCAGACCTGTGTCAATCCCAAAGTGATCGATTGTCCGGTCGATACCCGGGCCACCGTAGCGGCCGTGGCCATGGACGGTATTCAGCTCAAGGCCAGGGCTCGGGTAACCGTGCGGACCAATATCCAGCGCCTGGTTGGCGGTGCAACGGAAGAGACCATTATTGCTCGTGTGGGTGAAGGCATTGTGACGACCATCGGTTCTGCGGAATCCCACAAGAAAGTGCTGGAAAATCCGGACATGATCTCCAAACGTGTGCTGGAAAAAGGTCTGGATTCGGGAACCGCCTTTGAAATCCTTTCCATTGATATTGCAGACGTGGATGTCGGTGCCAACATCGGCGCCAAGCTTCAGGCGGATCAGGCCGAAGCCGACAAGCGCGTGGCCCAGGCCAAGGCCGAAGAACGTCGGGCCATGGCTGTGGCGCGTGAGCAGGAAATGCAGGCCGAGGTCCAGGAAAACCGGGCCAAGGTTGTGCTGGCCGAAGCCGAAATTCCCAAGGCCATTTCCCAGGCCTTCCGCGAAGGAAACCTCGGGGTTATGGATTATCGCAAATTGCAGAACATTCAGGCGGACACAAAAATGAGAGACAATATTGCTGATAGCGACAAGCCGGAGAAGGAAAGCTTCTGATGGGTGAACTGATATTCTTTATCATTTTTATCATTGTTGGAGCGCTGATCAATAAGATCAACTCGAAACAGGAGGCTGAGAAACGGTCCGGCAGAGATTCTTCAGGTACGGGTTCGAAGGAGAGACCCTTTCAGGCAAACGTATCGGACGTACAGCAGTTTCTGAACAATGTAAAAAAGAAGATGGAAGAATCCGTGGAGCCACCCCGGCCCAAACCGGCAACCCCCAAACCGCGGAAACCGCAGGAGGTGCGTCAGGAACGTGCTGCAGAACCCCGGAAGGTTCAGGCGGAGACTGAATTCGAATCGTCTTCGGTAAGACCCGGGCCGGTCACATCGAAGAAACCAGTCACACCGAAGAAGTCGGTTGTTTCTGCGGCAAGAAAGGTTGCTGTTGCCAAAGAAAGAAAGAAACCCGCAACAAACGCGCCACGCGTGGCAGGTATTCAGCTGACCACCCGGAATGTGAAACAAGCGATTATTCTTTCTGAAGTGCTTCAGCCGCCGATCAGCTTGAGATGACGTTGAATTCTGTCAACCTGATTGTCTGTTTTTATTGCGATCAGGTTGATTTCTTTATCTGCCGATTTTTATCGGGAGCCACGAGCCACATGCGTTTTTTGAGAGGACATGATGAAGAAATTCTGGGGCGGACGATTCAACTCCGATACAGACCAGGAAGTGGAACTCTTTACCGAATCCATCTCCTTTGACCGGGAACTCTATGACGTGGACATCCGGTGCAGTGTTGCGCACGCCCAGATGCTGGGACGGATCGGTCTGTTGAGCGAAAAGGAATGTGCGGATATTGTGGACGGCCTGGAAGACATCCGTAAGGAGATTGCCGAAGACCGTTTTGAATTCCAGACCACGCACGAAGATATCCATACCAACATTGAAGCCGCACTTATGGATAAGATCGGCGACACCGCCAAGAAACTTCATACCGGTCGCAGCCGCAACGATCAGGTTGCAGTGGACCTGAGGCTGTGGATTCGGGAGAACTCCGAAAAACTCCTGCGCCGGATTAAGGCGCTTCAGGCTTCGCTCTGCCGCGTCGGCAAGCGGTTTGATGATATTATTCTGCCCGGCTGTACGCATCTTCAGCACGCCCAGCCGGTACTGCTTCCGCATTACATGCT
>CAZGEP010000066.1:18029-23071 GCA_964524955.1 uncultured Planctomycetota bacterium
CTGGCCTATGTCCAGCAGTTTGAGCGGGACAGGCAGCGGGTGTCGGACTGCGTCAAGCGGCTGAACAAGTCACCGCTCGGTTCAGGCGCAATCGCGGGAAGTACCATTGCTCTGGAACGCAAGGTCGTCTGCGAGATGCTGGGCTTTGACGACATCACAGAAAACAGCCTGGATTCCGTCAGCGACCGCGATTTTCTGGTGGAATACATCTTCTGTCTTTCGCTCAATGCCATGCACATGTCCCGGCTCTGCGAAGAACTCATTATATGGAACTCATCGGAATTCGGATTTATCCGTATCGGGGATGAGTTCTGTACCGGAAGCAGTATGATGCCGCAGAAAAAGAATCCCGATGTTGCCGAGCTCATTCGCGGAAAGACCGGACGGGTCTATGGAGCACTCGTTTCCATTCTCACAATTATGAAGGGTATCCCCATGGCATACAATCGGGATATGCAGGAAGACAAGGAAGCGCTCTTTGATGCGTCAGCCACTGTGCTGGCCAGCCTGTCCGTGCTCGCCCGTATGATGGATTCTGTGGAGTTTGTTCGGCACAACATCGACCCGCTGCTTCAGGAAGGGTACCTGGAAGCCACTGCCCTGGCCGAATACCTGGTCAAGCACGACATTCCCTTCCGCGAAGCGCACAAAATCACGGGAGAGATTGTGGCCTTTGCTGAGAAAAAAGAGCAACACCTGAGCGACTGCACGCTTACGGAACTGCAGGGATTTTCCTCCAAAATCGGAAAAGACGTCTTTGCCGTACTCACCCCCCAGGGATACCTCAACTCGCTGGTTACCGAGGGGTCATCGGCTCCCGACAAGGTCAAAGCCAAACTCGATGAATGGCTCCAGAAAACATCCGGAAAAAATTAAGGACTGAATCTACATGAAACGAACCATTACCGCCACAGCGGCCCTGCCGTATGCCAACGGAGAAATTCACATCGGGCACCTGGTTGAATACATCCAGGCCGATATCTGGACGCGCTTTCAAAAAATGAGCGGACACGAATGTCTGTACTTTTGCGCCGATGACACACACGGAACCCCCGTGATGATATCCGCGCGCAACCAGGGGATTACCCCGGAAGAGCTGATTGGTGAGATGAATGAACGCCACCGCAGAGACTTCAGCAGTTTTCATATCGAATTCGACAGCTACTCCACCACCAATTCAGATGAAAATCGCGAACTCAGCGAATTGATCTATACCTGTGCCCGTGAAAAAGGCCACATCACCAGCCGGGAGATTAACCAGTATTTCTGTGAAAAAGATGAAATGTTTCTGCCCGACCGGTTCATCAAAGGGCAGTGTCCCAAGTGCCGGGCCGAGGACCAGTACGGAGATTCCTGCGAAGTATGCGGTGCCGCCTACAGCCCCACGGATCTGAAAAACCCCTTCTGCTCCCTGTGCGGTACACCGCCGGTAATGAAAAAGAGCGTGCATTACTTTTTTAAACTGGGGGACTTCACGGATATGCTCAACAAATGGGCGTCGGCCGAACACATTAACCCGGGCGCGGTCAACAAACTTCAGGAATGGTTCAGCCAGGGACTTCGGGAATGGGATATTTCCAGGGACAGACCGTATTTTGGATTCAAAATTCCGGACACCGAAGACAAATATTTCTACGTCTGGATGGATGCACCTGTCGGCTATATCGCATCCACCAGGATCTGGGCCGAGAAGAACGGAAAAGACTACCTGGATTACTGGAAGAATCCCGATGCAGAGATTCATCACTTCATCGGTAAGGACATCATGTACTTTCACACTCTTTTCTGGCCGGCCATGCTTTCCTGCGCTGAATTTCAGTTGCCGGACAAGGTTCACATTCATGGTTTTCTGACCGTAAACGGAAAGAAGATGTCCAAGTCCAGAGGAACATTCATCAACGCAGCTACCTATCTTAAACATCTGGATCCCGAATATCTCCGGTATTACTATGCGTACAAGCTCAGTTCCGCCATGGACGACATTGACCTGTCTGTCGACGATTTTATCGCCAAAGTCAATTCCGACCTGGTCGGCAAGTTTGCGAACCTGGCCTCCCGCTCCGCACCCATGCTGGCCAAGAAACTCGACGGCCGGATGGGAACGATTCCCGAGGACGCACGCGCTATGCTGGATGAATTCACTGCCGCCGGAGACGATATTGCCCGTATGTACGAGGGCACGGAGTTCAGCCGGGTGCTGGCCCGTGTACTTGAGCTTGCGGAAAAGGCCAACAAATACATCGAAGACCATCAGCCGTGGGCCACCATCAAGACCGACCCGGAGGCAACCCGGGGAACCCTCGCGGCTGTACTCAATGCCTTTCGCCTGATCGCGCTCTACCTCAAGCCGGTTGTTCCGGAATTCGCCCGCAAGGCCGAAGAGCTCTTCAACATCCCGTCCATGGTCTGGCAGGACCATACCGCACTGCTCGAAGACCACGCGATTTCCAAATTCACCCACATTATTCAGCGCGCGGAAAAGGAATCTTTCGAAGCTATGATCGAAGAGTCCAGGCAGGAGAAAGAAGATGCCGCTCAACCGCAGACCGAATACGAACCCATTGCGCCGGAATGCATATTTGATGATTTCATGCGTCTGGACCTGCGTATCGGAAAGATTGTAGAGGCAGAAAGCATTGAAAAGGCTGACAAGCTGCTCCGGCTGACCGTAGATATCGGGATCGAAAAGCGGAACATTATCGCGGGAATCAAAAAAGCCTTTAAGCCCGAAGACCTGGTTGACAGGCTTGTAGTAATCGCAGCCAATCTCAAGCCGAGAAAGATGAAGTTCGGCACATCCGAGGGCATGGTGCTGGCTGCCGGTCCAGGAGAGAGCGAACTCTTTCTTCTCTCACCGGATGAAGGCGCCCGGCCCGGACAGCGCGTGAGCTGATATTTCACTCTGTCCTCTCTTCCAATTTGACGTTTCGCATCTTCTGTGCAGTCGCAGGTATAATTATGGTTGATGTGTGGAAAAAGAAATCAGAACAGGACAAGCCTTTTTACGCTTTTAGGAGTCAGTTTGTCGTATGGTTGTACGAACAATATGTCTGGTGTTGGCAGGGGGAATCTTCATGGCGATTGCTGCGCGGTCATACGCAGACGATGTGTCATACAGAAAATATGTAGTGGAAGAATGTCTTCGGGTTGGCGACGTGGAATATGATCCGCAATTGCGTCTGATTGTCCGCAAGGGAGGAAACCGTCCCGGGCGACCGATGGTGGCTCAGGCGACCCCGGAATACGCAGCGGTTCTGTTGGAGACCGGTCATCGATTGGATCGGGCCAACAAGCTCATCGGTGTATTACTGGATCACCAGTGGCTGAAGGACAAGGGGACGCGGTGGTACGGCAACTTCTTTATGTTTCACGACACAAAGAAGCCGGACGATCAGAACGCGGTTGCGTTTCTGTGTCCGTGGCTTTGCACCTACCTGCTGGAATATGATGACAAGCTGACCGACGACATCAAAGAGCGTTTGCGCAGGTCGTATCCGTTGTGCCTGGAAGCAATCAGAAATCACAACGGAAAGGTCAGCTACGACAACATCTGGTTTCTCAAAGTGGCATCCGTGGCCATGCTTGGACTCGTTATGGAGCGACCGGTTCTGATTACGGATGCTGAGAAGCAACTCGAACAGTGGATACAGTATGTGTCGCGCAACGGCATTAATGAGTTCAACAGCACGACTTATGCCGCGGTCAACATCGCGGCACTGGAAGTTCTATGGGATCATGTGCCGAAGTCGGCGGTGTCTTTTCGCAAGAAAATCAAACAGGTGCTGGATTTCTGGTATGCGGACATTTTTATGAACTGGCACTGGGAGGCCGATATCGGTGCCGGAACGCAAAGCCGCGCTTATCCCCGGGACCGGCTGACCGGTAAGTCGCTTGTCGCTGTGCTGATTCGCCGCCACGGCGGCGGTACAAGACCTTTGCCCTTGAGTACATTCCACTACAACTTTGTTGTTTCCGACTACCCTGTATCGGAATGGCTGCGCGCGTGGATTCCCAAGAAGAGCAAACTTCCCATGACCTTGCGTGCATCGCACGGGGGATGGACGAAAGATGTCCGGGTTAATCGCACGCTCTATATGATACCGGATGTGACGCTGGGTACGCAGTCCGGCTATCGCACCAATGGGGATCAGGCCCTGCCGTTTAAGATCACCTACGCGGGATCCAATGTGGAGGAGCGGGCCAGTTTCATCACACCGGTACCGGCGCATAATCCGGATTCGCGTACTCGGGGTTCGATTACCTTTGCTCACCACCAGGAAGGGCCGCGTGCGATTGTTTTGTACGAAGCCGACATGAAGGGACGCCGGCAGAGCGCATACCTCCGGTTGGTTCTTGATCCCAGCGAGAGCCAGAAGATGATCGAGGAAATTCTGCTCAACGGCAAGCCCTTTGATCGAAAACGGCGGCAGCTGAAGCCCGGTGCGGTTATTGCCTGGCGTGTTGGCGAAGCACTGGTGGCGATACGGCTTCTGGATGCCTGGGGTGTGAATCCGGAGAAGCCGGCAGCGCTTCTGCCAAAACAATACACCATTTCGGTTACGAAAGATGTCGGGCTCAGCCTGCATTGCCTGGTTGGTTATAAGCCGAAAAAGAAAATCGCTGTTAACAATATGTCCTGTGGTTTTGTCGTGCAGGTGGCAACCAGGAATGATGTGGGCAGTCTGGCGACGTTCAGTGAACAGGCCATGGCATGGACTGTTGAGGAGAAACGCAAGGATGCTGTCCGGGATATTACCTGGAGCGCCGGTAAGCACGTGCTGGACCTTCGCTGGCAGGGCAGCACAAACAACGTATCGGTGCGCACAACCAACGGTAAAAAACTGGGCCGGTTTCCGTTTTACGAATCGCCGCTTATCAACTTCGGACGGGGGGGAGAGGTCAAGGCTGCGGCACCGAAACAGAAGTGAACAGACATTGCGGATGATCAGCGGATCGTACCGGTTGAGAAGAATTCCGGAGAAACGGAACGCTATAAATACCGTATCTTTGCGGATAGCGGTTTTCATGCGGACATTATGGTC
>CAZGEP010000067.1:0-22818 GCA_964524955.1 uncultured Planctomycetota bacterium
TCACAACTCAAGCCATCTTCAACTTATCCCACAAACTTTGGGACGTTATCAATATTTTTTTTGGTTGCTGAGGTGGGCAGGACAAACAGTAATACAACCAGAAAAGCAAGAAAAAGAACCGGGACAACAACCACTCCTTTTCCCTTGAATCTTGACGCATTACGCATGTTTGATTTACTTGCCAATCGTGCCCCTTCTCAGCGGTCTTTTTATCCAGTAATACATCAGGTTTTATTTTCAGAAATATCGATTATACGTCATTTACAAAAATGTCAAGCAAATATCCGCTCTCACGAACCAGTGCTTTCATATTTCCGCACTCCACACGACCAGACGGAATAGCCGACCGCCATGCATAACACGACGATGACAGGTGTCAGCAGTGCATAAACGAGGAAACCGCTGCGTATGCCATAATCGCACCGGAAAGCACAAAACCGACAACGCGTTCCACAGCAACCTTTTCCATGAGCACCTGAAAGAAAGAGTTCAGCGGGCGAAGCAACACGCGGTCAAGATGCCCTTCAATGATATAGGTATTGCCTACATTATAGAGATTGCTGAATACGGCACGGACATCCCGGTAAATGCGCCGAAAAAAATCAACAATCGCCCCCCGAAGCCCCTGGCTCCGGTCAAATGTTCGGTATACTTTGGATAAATTTTCAACAGAAATCAGCGACATGATCTGGTTACAAAGGATTGGTCAATGACACGCTAGACGGCCGGCAGCCTCAACGGCATCCGGTATACTCTTCTGGTTTGTACTCAAGGTCTGTACCAGATGGATCTTATCGTTCTGTTCGCAATACCAGAGCAGCGACTCTACCTGCATATCTCCACGGCCCTGTTTCTTTCTGCGCTGTACGGTCTTGAAGAGTTTGCCTTCATGGCCGTGAATCTCATTGTCATCCGGTCCGGACAGGGTTTTAATAAACTTGTGATTTCTTCGAAACCATGTAACAAGATCTTCTTCCTCAAGCACCATGCCCCCGAAGCTCAACCGCATGAATTCAACACGAGTTTTGTCCCGTATAAAGGCCAGCTGGGTTCTGCCGGAGAGAAATTCACGAAAATCAAGCTGGTAACTTCCTGGGACGGTTACGTTCAGCCCGTATACCGACCAGAAGGACATCTTGTCTGACCGCAAATGGTCCTGTATCGAAGTAAAGATCCGTGAAAGCACGTCCTGCCCAAGTGCTGAATCGGGATCCCAGTACAGCCGAAGCACAAGAGACGTATTGCAGTTCTTGCACAGAGACACCATCCCGATGCCGTTGACCACACCTTCCCATGTCATTAACGTATACTTGAATCTCTTGGGCTTGATTACCGCCGCCAGTGGACTGGCATCGGTGTAATTGATGCTTTTGTCAAACTGCTTCATCTGCTTTTGAACCCCGGTCAGAGTGGCATCCAGGTCCGCAGCCTTATCAGACCGTTCCCACTTTAACTCCATGGTGACCATCACGCCGTCATCCAGCCGAAGCGAACCGGATTTCCAGTTACCACCTTCGGAATGAAGACACCAGTCTTCCGGAACCTCCAGGGTAATATCCTGCCATCCAAGTTTTTTCCAGTTCATAGAGGCTCTCTGTACAAATACGGTCTGTGCTTTACCGGTTCAGACATTCTGTCCTTCGAGGAGATCATCGTAGGTCTGTCGTTTACGAACAACGGTAACCTTGTCGCCGTTGACCAGCACTTCTGCGGGTCTCGGACGGCTGTTATAGTTGGAACTCATGGAAAACCCGTACGCGCCGGCATTGAGCACTGCGACCACATCGCCCTCCTTGACCTCGGAAATCAGTCTTCCGTGGGTAAACAGGTCCCCGCTTTCGCAGATATTCCCGCAAACCGCATACTTGCGCTTTTCCGCACCATCCATATTGCTCGCGTTCACAATCTCGTGATACGCAAGGTAAAGCGGATGGCGTATCAGATGGTTAAACCCCGAATCTGTTCCAACAAAATGATGTTTGGGAGTGGATTTAAGAGTATTAGCCGTTGTCAGGAGCAGGCCGGCTTCACAGACCGGATAGCGTCCAGGTTCAATCTTAAGTTCAATTTTTTTGCCGTAATCATCGCAGAACTTGTCGAAACGATCCGTAATCTTTTTGCCAAACCGGTTGATGTCAATGGCCCGGTCTTCCGGGGCATACGGGACACCGATACCTCCGCCGAAGTCGACAAACTCCAGATTCGCGAACTCGGGAGCTGCCTTTAGCAGCACATCCATGGCAAGAATGTACTGATCCGGATCAAGAATACCGGATCCGATATGCTGATGAACTCCCACAATCGTCAAATCATGATTGGCAGCGATTTTCTTGATACTGTCGACTTTGTCAAAATAGATTCCGAACTTGGAATCAGGACCGCCAGTAATACAGTGATCATGATGCCCGGCCCCCACATCCGGATTAATGCGCACGGATATCCGACCTCCGGGATTCATATTTCCGTATCGACGCAGCTGGGACAGCGAATCGATATTGACCATAATCCCCTTGTCAATAACGTACTTCATTTCATCATCCGTTACATTATTCCCGGTAAAAAGAATATCGTCGGGCTTAAACCCCACGTGAAGTGCGGAAAAGACCTCACCCGGAGATACGGCATCAATTCTGCATCCTTCTTGAAGAATAATCCGCAGGATATCAAGATTGGAATTGGCTTTACAGGCATAGTGAATACTGAATTTTGGATATGCCACTGCTTTGAGAAGCGATTGAACTTTCCGGCGAATCATTTCTTCGTCATAGACATACAGCGGACTGCCGTATTTCTTTACCAGTGTCTCACAACTGACACCGCCGACATAAAGTTTACCGTTTTTCGTTTCCATTATCCGTCCCTGGTCATAAATTATCTATTTCATTATCTGAAGTAAGGTTAGAGTATATTCTGCCGCGCCTTTTAGTCAAGAAAAAATTCAGTTCCCGCACTCCAATAATCCCTGCTGCAACATACAAAACAAAACACCTGTCACCACAAAATATCTGCCGGCATAAACGGAATAATCCTGACTTTACCCGTATTTGTCTTAACCCAAATTCGCCAGAAAAAATTTTTTCCTTGATATTGCGAATCACCTTTCTATTATTATGATTTCTTCATTTTGGTAACATCCGTTTATTATCCTCATTTATTTTAGTGAAAGGAGTGTTTCTATATGGCTGAAGAATCGAAATCAATGGATTCTTTAATGAGCGAAGGCAGAAAATTTGCACCGCCGGCAGAACTTCAGAAAGAAGCGCACGTTAAGTCCATGGAAGAATATCAGGAAATGTACGATCGTTCCATCAATGATTCAGACAATTTCTGGCTTGAAAAGGCAAAAGAAATGGTTTCATGGTTCAAGGAACCCACTGTTGCCAGAGAATTTGAATGGAACACACAGGGCCGGAAGATTCAGCACACATGGTTTAAAGATGGTGAACTGAATGTCTCCTACAACTGCCTGGACCAGCACATCGGAACCGAACGCGAAAACAAGACAGCGTTGATCTGGCAGGGTGATGAAATAGATGAGGACAAAAAAGTCACCTACAAAGAACTGCACGAAGAAGTCTGCAAGTTCGCCAACGTCCTCAAAGGCCTGGGCGTTACAAAGGGAGATCGTGTCTGCATCTACCTCGGCATGTTCCTCGAACTGCCCGTTGCCATGCTGGCCTGTGCCCGTATCGGTGCGATTCACTCCATCGTTTTCGCCGGTTTCAGTGCAGATGCGCTGCGCGACAGAATCAATGACTCGGAATGTAAGGTCCTGATCACGTCCAACGTTTCCAAACGTGCCGGCAAGGACGTTCCGCTCAAGCAGATCTCCGACGAAGCCCTGAAAGAAACCCCCTCCATTGAGAAAGTTGTTGTTGTCAAACGTGACGATGTCGACGTTCCCATGGAAGACGGCCGGGACATCTGGTACCACGAAGTCATGGCCGATGCCTCTGCTGACTGCGAAGCCGAGAAAATGAATGCAGAAGATCCGCTCTTCATTCTCTACACCTCCGGCTCCACCGGCAAGCCCAAGGGCGTGGTCCACACCACAGGCGGTTACCTGGTATGGACCACCCTGACGCACAAGCTGACCTTTGATCTCAAAGAAGACGACGTATACTTCTGCGCAGCTGACATCGGCTGGGTCACCGGACACAGCTACATTGTATACGGCCCGCTCACCAACGGCGCCACAAGTCTGATGTTCGAAAGCACACCGCTTTATCCGGATGCCGGTCGTTACTGGCAGGTGATTGACAAATTCAAAGTCACCCAGTTCTACACAGCTCCGACAGCGATTCGTGCCCTTATCCGTCAGGGAGATGAATGGCCCGCCAAGTATGACATGTCCAGCCTCAAAATCCTGGGCTCGGTCGGCGAACCCATCAATCCCGAGGCATGGATGTGGTACTACAAACACGTCGGCCGTGAACGCTGCCCGATCGTGGATACCTGGTGGCAGACCGAAACCGGTGGTTTCATGATTACACCGCTTCCCGGCTGCATGGAACTCAAACCCGGCAGTGCCAACCGTCCGTTCCTCGGAGTTGAGCCGATTCTGCTGCGCGAAGACGCAAGCGAATGCGGCCGCAACGAAGGCGGTAAGCTCTGCATCAAGAAGCCGTGGCCCGGCATGATGCGCACCATGTGGGGCGACCATGACCGCTTCATCGACACCTATTTTTCCATGTACAATGATCTGTACTTTACCGGTGACGGCTGCCGCATTGATAATGACGGCGACTACTGGTTAATGGGACGGATTGATGACGTGGTCAACGTTTCCGGTCACCGGATCGGAACCGCTGAAGTTGAAAGCGCTCTGGTCAGTCACGACAAGGTTGCCGAAGCTGCCGTAGCCCCCATGCCCCACGAAGTCAAGGGACAGGGACTTTACGCATTCGTCACCCTGGTTGACGGTGTCGATGGCACTGACGAACTCAAGAAAGAGCTGGTTAAACACGTTCGAAAGGAAATCGGCCCGATCGCGACTCCGGACAAACTCCAGTTCGCATCTGCTCTTCCCAAGACGCGTTCCGGCAAGATCATGCGTCGTATTCTCAGGAAGATTGCTGAGAACGAAACCGATAAAATCGGTGACGTCTCCACGCTGGCTGATCCGAGCGTTGTGGATGAGCTGGTCAAAAACAAAGAATAGACCGCTTTTGAAAAGCCCCCTTAACCGGGGGCTTTTTTCTTTGGTTGTTATTTGCACGATTTGCACAGACAGATTCATTTCGAAAGGAATTCTTAAATGAGTGACGATTTTATGACTTCGCCAAACAAGGTTAAAAACATTGGCTGGCAGGTCACATTTGCAGGACTGGGCATTAATCTGGCCCTGGGTATTCTATATACTTGGAGTGTAATACGAGGAGGTATTCCTGAAGAATGGGGATGGATAGAAGACCATAAAGCGCTTCCATATTCTGTAGCCTGTCTAGTATTTAGTCTTATTATGGTACCGGCCGGCCGTATGCAGGATAAACTAAGCCCACGACTGGTTGCAACAATCGGCGGTATACTTGTTGGAGTGGGAATGATCATTTGCAGCATGAGTGGTTCATCTGTTTCCGGATATGTAATCGGGTTCGGCGTTCTGGCTGGTGCGGGTATCGGTTTCGGCTATGCATCAGCTACCCCACCTGCAGTTAAATGGTTCCCTGCTGCCAAAACCGGACTTATTGCCGGTCTGGTCGTATCGGGTTTTGGGCTAGCGTCTGCTTACGCAGCGCCTCTGACCAACGCTCTGATTGAAAGGAAAGGCCTCGAAAGTACGATTATGTACCTGGGCATTGGTTTTTTAATTATCGTGGTTCTGCTTGCTCAGTTCCTCAAAACACCTCCCGAAGGATACGTTCCGGAAGGCACACCGCCACCCGATCCGTCGACCGCTTCCAACAAAGTAGATTACAAACCGTCCGAAATGCTTAAAACATGGCAATTCTGGGCACTGTGGTTCATGTACGCCTGCGGAGCTGGTGCCGGGCTTATGGTCATTTCTATGGCCAAATCTCTTGGCAAAGAGATTGAGGCCGGCATTTTCATGGTAATGGCGCTTGCCATCGGTAACGGCGGCGGCAGAGTAATCGCCGGAATGGTATCCGACAAAATAGGAAGAAAAGCAACATTGATTCTCTTTCTACTTATCCAGGCGGGAGCGATTATATTATTGTCTATATCAAGTCCTGAAAATTTTATAGGAACTCTGGCTGTCTCACTAATACTGATTGCACTCGTGGGAGCCAATTATGGTTCAAATCTAGCCCTTTTCCCGTCATTCACCAAAGACTTTTACGGACTTAAGAATTTTGGTATGAATTATGGTCTGATCTTTACTGCCTGGGGAGTTGGCGGTTTCATGCTGTCACAGCTTGCAGCCATGATCTTTCGCAAAACAGGATCATATACATATTCGTATTATATCTCGGCTGGTCTTCTGGTCTGTGCTGCGGTTTTAACCGTTGCAATTAAGAAACCGGAAACACAGGAACTTGCTTCAGACGCATAACGTTAACACCAGACACAGCCCCGAACCTTCAGGGCTGTGTCTTTTCATCTCTCATGACACCTTGTCCATCCCTACTCATTATCGGCCCAACCGGCACAGGCAAAACCCCACTCGGTGAATATCTTCAGTCGCAATCCTCTCCAGAACAATCATTCTTTCACTTTGACTTTGGAGAAAACCTGAGGATTGCACACAACTCCGGACGCGAGGCATTCCCAGCTTTGAGAGATCGAGAGCTGGACTACATTTACAAGGTACTGAATGAAGGCGCTCTCCTGGATGATGAACACTTTTCCATTGCAGAAAAAATCCTGTCCGGTTTCATTGCCAAACTTCCGGAAAAAGAAAATCGCATCCTTGTTCTGAACGGCCTCCCCCGCCATACCGGCCAGGCTGAGGGAATCGCACCTGTTGCTGATGTACGGATGGTCATTCACCTCTGCTGCACTCCGGAGATTGTTGTCAAGCGCATTGAGCTGAACAGCGGCGGTGACCGTAGCGAGCGGACAGACGACAGTCTTGACTTCATCACAAAGAAACTTACCATATTTCGTGAACAGACCTCCCCCCTGATCGCCTATTATGCACAAAGAGATGTAAAAATAGTGGATGTGAATGTAGCCGTCGATACACAGCCCGGAAACCTGTTTGGACAAATCCAGGCTGCACTACCATTCTAACTCAAAAACATATTCGGTGAATTCACGACGCTCACCTGCGACACGAAGCTTCGTATCTACTTCCGTCCAAGCCTCAGCACTCCCCACTCATGGGGATACGGCCAGGCAAGGGTCCCTTTTACACCGTTTCCATCGTCATCAACATACATCACACCAATGGAAAGGCTGGAGTTTGTACTGTGTCTCGAATGGTGGTATTCTTTGAAATAGTGTGGATGCAAATCAAATTCAAATGTGTACCGTATGGTTCCGCTGTTTAGAACCTGACATGAATAATTGCCGATGTACCGGCTGTCCAAACCCCTGACAACAGGTTTCAGATTTGTGTTCATACCTATATATGCGGTGTTGATACCGGTTGTAAGAACTACCCGGTCTCCTGCGAATTGATCCCCTGTATACGGAATCCACGTGTCGTCGGTCACGTCGATCTGAAACCGCAGGGTATACACAGGGGTGATCCCGCCAATGGTCAAAGACGCATCCTGAGTTCCTTTCCATCTTGAGGCGTCTGTTCCGTCTGAGGGAAACCATTGATCGTTGGTATTCAGCACAAGTTTCTTGTTTATCAAATCCAGCGAAGGTCGCAATTCCCGGGATGATATTTCATACATGCGTATGGAACGGGCTCTATCCGCTCGGTTAAAAGATTCCTTTAGCATTTTCTTTCTCTGTGCATTCTGCTCAGCAAGGAGGGTCTTGTTCACCGGAAACCGAAAGCAGTAGAGCATTCGGTCGCTCATGACGTAGACTCTGTTTCCGTACCATCTCGGGGAGTGCAGGGTATGATATCCCCCGCTTACCTGCACGAGTTTATCTCTTCGCTTGATCGTTCCGGTTTCACGGTCCAGCTGAGTTATTTCGATGTAGTGATCTCCTGCATGACTGAATACCGCAAGGTTTTCTCCGACAATGCCGTAACGTATCATCCGTCGGTGATCCAAATCTTTAATTGCGGTATTCCATTTTTCTTCAAGCGTCTGTTTACTGCGGTTCCAATTCAACCTTTTGACTCTGTTCTTGTAATACGCGTACGGTTCACCATACGCCTGCCATATCCCCGAAAGCAGCTTCCATTCCTTTGCGCTATAGTGAAGTGTACCCGTATACGCCTTCATAAGCAGCAGGTCTTCGCCCCGCTGCATATACAGAATCGGTTCGCCAGCGGCAGGCTTGATGATGGACGCTCTTTTGAACCAGCGATTTTCCATTTCTTTCTCCCACAGTCTTTTACGGCTATTTACATCAACGGCATAAAATCCCTTCTGTTTCCTGAAAAGCATCAGGTTCTTGTTGTCCCAAAGAACAGGCACCGCATACTTGTTTCCTGCTGAAAAACGGGTGATCTCACCATTCTCAACATTCAAAAGATCCGTCCGCCAGCGGTATGAACGGCTCCAGCTTTTGTGAGAATACAGATATGCTTTTCCGTCATTGTAGTGCAGAGAGCTGATATACATGGGCATCCGGACACGCCAATGCTCTCTGCCCGACGCAATATCCAGGCAGGAGATATCCCGCGACCCACGCACCAGCACTCTGTTTCCGATATTCTGCGCATGATTGACCCGAAATCCGGATGGATCATAACTGTGTTCCCAGAGGATCTCACCAAACCGTTCGGTCTCGATCAGCCGCATGCAGTCATGACTCCACACCAGCAGTTCCGTCCCGCTCCGGATGCCGACACATCCGGACATATCCATGGGCTTCATCCACCAGAGCAATGGCCTTACAGCACCTGTCGGTGAATTCGGTTTGTCCCCGCCGCTGAGGAGCTTTTGTTTGCCTTTCAGCACACGGTGGTGTACCATGCAGTTTTTTGCCGCAGGTACAAACCTCTTCGTTTGTGCAGAAGTGTCGCCTGCAGGCGACACTTCATCAGACGAATTCCTGTACACGGTGATATGATCCGCATGTTCGGCCACAGCACATCCGTATGCCGGGTACAGGCGTGTCTGTTCCATGAACGAAGGCCCCTGTACCTCCTTCAAGGTTTCCAGATCATACACAGCTGCAGATGACGGATAAGAGATCCACAGCCGTTTTCCGGAAAGGAACGGAAGTGGAAAGTAATTCTGCCTGAATACGCGGGTACTTTTTAGTTCCTTTCCGGAAACCATATGCTTCAGACATAAATTCCTCCCAAGCAGGACTGCACTCCCTTTGTAGATACCGCACAGCACCGGGCTGAGACCTTTGGAGACAATCCACCGTATCCGGCCCTTCTGAATATCCAGACAGTATATGTACGAACTGTCCCGCGGTGCGACAACAACGCTGTCTCTGTACGCTGCAGCAATATTCTCGTGGAGTGTGTAGCGGTTTTTCTGCTCAGCCGAACGTCTGTACCTGAGTGCCCATTCCACGGATCCGGTTATCGGGTCCAGCAGTTGAAAGACTTTCCTGTTGGTCTGAATAAAAATACCGTAATTGATTTCAAGCGCACGCGGAAGATGTCTGGAGAGATGTTCGTTCCCATAGGTGCTGTCTCCCGCAACCAGCAGCTGCTTCCAGATCAACTGTCCGGTATCCGGACAAACAGCAGCGGCAAAAAGCTCGGTGCTGAAAATGGTCCTGCCCCATCGGTGATCCAGCGCGGCAGTAAAAACGATCAAGCCGTTAACCCGGGCCGGTTCCGATGCAATATGCAGTCCGCCCAGTCCGGGCTCCCGCCGGCTTGACCAGACTTCTTTGCCCGAGGTTCGGCTGTAGGCCTTGAGCGCATACTCGCGGCCCGGAACCCGGACGTAGATCCGGTCTTCGCAGACCAGCATTCGGAACACCGGAACAGGCGTCTCATCAAGAATCCGGGCTCCGTCTCTGACGCGCACCGACCAGCAGTGCTTTCCTGTGCGGATATCCACTGCACGAAGAACGGCTCCGGTATACACATACAGGATGTTGTCCTTTCTCACCGGCACACACGGCGGCTGCACAATACCCGAATAGGCGTTGTCCGCTTTGCAGCGAATGCGGTCCTCAGGGGAAACACGATCCGACCATGCCTTTACCGAGGGTATTCGAATCGGAACCGGTTGCGGATCATGGGTGAATTCGTTTGACAATGCGTCAAGTCCGCTGATCAAATCCGTGCTCTTGCCTCTGAAACGGACTCGCGCGGTGCGCTTTTTTTTATCCAGATGATTTTTTATGTCTTGGGCACGTTGATCCTGACCTGAAAGGTAGAGCGCGTATGCGTAGGAAAGATACAGCGATGGAGCCGGATTCCGTTTTATAATCGACTCGTACCAGCTGGCCGCTTCTTTCACATCCCCGGTCATCAGCAGATATTCTGCATGCGAAACAAATAATTCGGCTGCTGAAGCAGACATTCGGCATGCGTTCCATAATTTTCGATGGGCCTTCCGGTCCGAGATGTTGATTTCCTGGATCGCATTTGCAGCCACTTCTTTTATATTTTTGAAAACCGCCTGCTTGAATTCTTCCGGCCAGCTCTGCATGGTCTCTTCAATACGAACCATTGTTCCGACCCAAGATTCGTTGCCGGCATCAACGATATTGGATCCAAATGTTTTGATTAGCCTGTTCAGCTCGGTATACGCCTTTTTGATTTGTCCGTTTGCAGCCAGTTTACCGATATAATCCAATTCATTTCCAAAACCAATGGCCTGAGGAAGAATACAGACATTTTCTTTGTTTATCATCCGAAAAAGCGATGAGATGTAATTGCCGGCTCGTTTGACTTTCTCTGATGTTTCGTTGTCATTCTTGTTCATCTCTGCTCCTGCGTCTTTGATTTTTTCACAGGTTACAAGCGCCTTTTCGGTTTCCCCGGCCTGTCTGTACAGTGCGGATATCCGGGATTGGATATCAAGCTGTTTTTTCGGTGGAATTTTACCTGCAAGTACAGAGAGCAGCTCAGCTCCTTCCAGGTAAAACCCGTGATCACTGCAGAATTTGGTCAGATCACTCACACGGCTCTTTGCAATTTCCGGTTGATTCATGATATTTCTGAATAAATCCCAGCCCCTGGCCGGAGAACCGAATGATGTGATATACATCCCGGCCAGTTTAAATAAAAGTCCAGGTCTGTCTTTTTCGGGGCACCGTGAGATCATTTCCCGCAGACTGTTCAGACTCTGCGGCTGCAGTCCAATGCTGTGGCAGAATTCCAAATAGGATACGAATCGTTCCACTGAAATGTCACCGGTCAACGACTGCTCCAGAACCGCCTTTATCCTTTGATACGAGCGATTCCTGAATTCCGGGCTCAGGTTCCCGCCGTACGCGTGCAGGTAGTGGCGGATCTCTTTTGCGGCACTGAATATCCGCTGGTGATCACCGCTGAACTGTTCGCTCAGATAAAGCAGCAGTTTAACGCGTTCACGCGCCACCCGTTCAGAGCAGTACGTAATCCTCAAAAGAGCATGCCAGTGCGATGACATCTGTAAGAAAATACGATTCTTCTGCTTGAGATCAGCTGTGATACTGAAATATTCCTGTCCCGAGATATAATCCCATTCCCACACCTTTTTACCATTGATTTTCATGTACCGTACATCTCTTGCGTGAACTTGAAATATCACACGTTCCGGTTGGCTCCAGGCAAAGTCGGCAAATACAAAGTGTTCCCTCCATTGATTTGAACTGATTTTCAGATTGCCCTTGCGCATAGACTGTCTTTCCCATTTGACTTTCTTTCCATGGTAGTCCACCTCAAGTCCGGGATCCACGTTTGTTTCCGGAGGATATGGATTCTTCCACAACAGCGTCCTGGTGTGAAGTGGACCGAATACATACCAGCCGTCCAAAACCCGTTCTCCTTCCACGGGATTGGCGTTTAGGGTTTTGTCCCATGTTTTCTTCTTTTCGTACGCCACTCCGGATTCCGGCAGAACCGCTGTAAACAGAACCAGAATCTGGATAAACACTACTGCGCTATATTTTCGCGAGTTGCGTTGTCGCTTTTCGTTGATTCGATTCACTGAGACTCCCATATACGTTACGCCATTGCCAGAAAAGGCTGTTTGTTTGTTGCTCTCAATAATGTATACTGTACTTCCGGGACGGATGTCCAGAATTTTATGGTATTCGCTATTGGTTAGGGCAGTCGTGGGCTTTGATCGTTTTGAATTTTGAAATCAACGCTTGAAATCTCTTGCTTTTTTGCATTCCTTCATTATATTATAATGGCCATACCTGTTTCAGACCATCATTTCGCAGAGGACAACTCATTATGAAAAAAGTCAATATCGGTATTGTGGGTTCCAAGTTTGCAGCAGATTTTCATGCGGACTGCTACACCCGCTTTCCGGACAAGGCAGAGATCAAGGCATTCGCGGCCAAAGACAACCTCGAAGCATTTTCCAAGAAGTGGGACATTCCGGATTATTACGAAGACTACAACGAACTTCTCGCCCGGGACGACATTGATGTTATCAGCATCTGTGTTCCGAATTTCCTGCACCATGAAATTACCATTGCGGCCGCCAATGCCGGTAAACACGTGATCTGCGAAAAACCCCTGGGTATTACCGCGGATGAGTGCCGTGAAATGGTAGATGCCTGCGCCAGAGCTGGAGTCAAACTCTTTTATGCTGAAGACTGGTGTTTCGCGCCCGCGCTTCAGCGAACGGTCGAACTCATTGAGGAAGGCGCCGTTGGTGAGGTACTCTACATTAAAGCCAAGGAGGTTCACAACGGCACACACAGTCCCTTTGCCAAAAATGCAAAGACCTGCGGCGGCGGTTCCCTGATCCATCTGGGTATCCATCCGGTGGGATGGGCCATTTACCTGCTGGGAAATCAAGGTGCCAATCCGGTAGTGGAAGTCACCGGATTTACGAACAGCGGCGGGGATGACAACTTTGTGCACAAGGACAATTCGGGTGAAGACTGGGCCTGCGGGATAATGAAGTTTAAAGACGGCAAACGCGCCTTTATGGAAGGCAATTACATTACAGTCGGCGGTATGGACGACAAAATTGAAATTTACGGCACTGAGGGCGTGATCAAAACCGACCTTACGTTCAGCTCCCCTGTATCCGTATACAGCCGCCCCGGATACGAATACACAATCGAAAAAGCAGACAACACTCTGGGATGGACCCGTCCGGCTGTGGATGAGTTCTACAATCTCGGATATGTCAAGGAGCTGGATTATTTTATCCACTGCATCGCGACAAACGAGAAACCCCGCTGGGGTGTGAACGCGGCCGTGGGGCTGAAATGCATTGAAGTAATCACAGCCATGTATGAATCAAGTGCCAGCGGAAAAACCATTAACGGAGAGTGGTAGTATGGCGAAGAATACGTTTCATATACCGGTTACGGTTGCGGGGGTCAAATTCAGAAACCCGTTTTATGTTTCCTCCGGTCCCACCACCATGACCATTGAACAGCTTGAAGCAATCCGGGACAACGGCTGGGGCGGAGCCAGCCTCAAACTCACGGTCTATCCCCTGCCGTATATTAATCGGGAACCCCGATACGGGTATTATCCGAAAAACAATTATCTGACGTTCACTGCGGAAAAGCGGTTGTTGCTGGATGAACTGCTCCACCTGATTGAACAGGGCAAGAAACGCACACCCGAGATTGTACTCTTTTCCAACATCACTTATGCGGGTGACAAAGGTCCGGAAGGCTGGGCAACGATGGCCCGCAAGTGCGAAGCCGCAGGTGTAGACATTGTGGAACTGAACATGTGCTGCCCCAACATGTCGTTTAACGTGGAAGTCTCGGGCAAAGATACAGGCGGCCCCAAAACCGGCGCATCCATGGGACAACAGCTCTCCATTGCTGAAGAAATCGTACGCGCAGTCAAAAAGGCGATCACAGTTCCCCTATTTCTCAAGCTGACTCCCGAAGGCGGTCGCATCGCTCAAGTCGCCGAGGCTGCCTACAAGGCAGGAGCGGACGCGGTCGGCGGCACCGCCAATCGTCTGGGCATCCCCCCCATTGATCTGGACAACCCGAAGAAATCGCAATACCACCTGCAGAAAGAAATCGGTATGGCCTGCATGAACGGACCGTGGCTGCGCCCCCTGGGTCTGCGGGACGTCTACGAAATCCGCAAACGCAACGGCTCCCGGGTAAAAATCAACGGCGTGGGCGGTGTCAGTACGTGGGAAAATGCGGTGGAAATGGCCATGTGCGGCGCGGACCTGGTCGGTATCTGTACCCGGACCATCACCCACGGGTTCGACTTTATGCCTGAATTCATCCAAGGGGTCAAGACGTATATGAAGGACAAGGGATATAAGAAATTCTCCGACATGCGGGATATCCTGGTTCCTGCTATTACCTCGGCCCCGGATCTAACCCTGTACAAGGGGCATGCCGTCATAAAAGATGTTCGCCCCACCGCCCCCTGCACCTATGCCTGCCCCAACTCGGTACCCGCCCAGGGGTATGTACGATCGGTCGCGGAAGGAAAATTTGAGCAGGCCTATCAGCTGATCATGTCCCGGTCTCCGCTTCAGTTTGTCTGCGGAAAGGTCTGCGATCATCCCTGTGAAGATGCGTGTACTCGCGGTGAAAAAGACGAACCGATCATGATCCGTGAAATCAAACGTTTTGTGCTGGACATGGCGGAAAAAAAAGGATGGCGCCCCGGCATTCTCGACCGCATGGCCAAAAAGAACCGAAAAAAAGTCGCGGTTATCGGCTCCGGTCCCTCCGGCATTGCCTGTGCCTATGACCTGGCCAGAGCCGGGTATTCGGTAACAATCTTTGAAGCATCGGAAAAACCCGGCGGCATGCTCCGCTACGGCATTCCGGCCTTTCGCCTGAACGATCGGGAACTGAACAAGGAACTGGAAACCCTCAAAAAGCTGAAGGTTAGAATCCGATGCAAAACGGTCTTCGGCAAAGACATCACCATACCCAAATTAAAGAAGGACGGATTCAAGGCATTCTTTATGGGCGTGGGCGCGCAAAAGGGCTGGTCACTCGACATTGACGGTGAAGACGCAGACGGATGTATTGCAGCTGTAGATTTTCTTCGGTCCGCGGCTCAGGGTAAAGTGCCCAAGATCCCCCGGCGCGTGGCAGTCATCGGCGGCGGATTTACCGCAATTGACGCGGCACGAACCGCGCGTCGCCTTGGCGCCCGGGAGGTATTCGTCCTCTATCGCCGTACCCGTGACGAGATGCCGGCCACGGATGAGGAAGTGAATGAAGCTGAAGAAGAAGGCGTAAAGATTATGTACCTGGTTTCTCCGCAGCAGATCCTGACTTCGGACGGCCAGGTGTCGGCAATTGAAATGTCCAACTACACGCTCTCCTATAAGAAAGATCGTTCCGGCCGACGGCGTCCGGTTGAAGTACAGGGAACGGATTTTACCCTCAAGACCCATATGGTAATTTCAGCAATCGGCCAGTCCGTGGAGCAGCTCCATGTCCGAACCCGACAGGACGCGACAGTGGAAGTGGATCCCGATACACTGGAAACCAGTGTACGGGGTGTTTTTGCCGGTGGCGACTGCGTGACCGGACCGGGGGATGTAATTTCCGCGATCGCTCACGGCAAACGCGCAGCAGTGTCCATGGACAGGTTTTTGTCAGGTAAGAAAGCGTTCCTGGATTATCCACCTGACGAGATTGAAGCGGACAAAGAAGCGGTACTCATGCGAACAGCCGACCGTCCCCGCCAGCAGCGTACAGCACTCCCAAACATGTCTGCGGCAAAACGGATCAAGGATTTCACCGATCATCGGAGAATCCTGTCGGAAAAACAAGCCGTTAACGAAGCATCCCGATGTCTGACATGCGGATGCGGAGTGGGGTGCCAAATCTGCCACGACATCTGTAAAATGTTTGCTTACCGCATTGAGGAGTCCGGCAGAATGTGCCTGGATGAAGACAAATGTGTGGGTTGCGGAATGTGCGCACATCGCTGCCCGAACAATGTTATTGAAATTAAGGCAACGTAATGAACGTTCATGAATTTTTTACTTTCAGCTGGAGAGAAAGACGAATTCGCATTTTCTTGAAAAAAACATCTTGACTGCAAAATGAACATAACTATAATAATCGAAATAAATTATTGTTATTTTTCCACGCATAACTTTATGGAGGCACGACGGGTACTATGTCAAAGACTGCTAAAATATTGATAATCGTTGAGCTTCTTTTGAGCGTCGCATTCTGCTTTGTCACACTGGTACTTTATTCCAATAAGCAAAATTTCAAGCAGCTATACGAAAACAAGCTCAAGGACTACAAGGAGCAGGAAGAACTGTACATTGAGTTGCAGAAAAAATTTGATTCAGAAAAGGACCGGTATGAGAAATTACTCATCACCAAAGATGATAAAATTGCGTCACTGGGCCAGGAGGTAGAGCAGTATAAACAGGAAGCCACCAAACATAAAACAACCATCAGCAAGATGGAAATCGCTATCGACGATTATAAGGCGCAAATCAAGGACAAGGATGACGAACTCGCCAAACGGCAGGACAAGATCGAACAACAGCACCAGGATATTCTAAAACTCAAACAGAATCTGGATGACGCGACTCGCAATGAAAACGAAGCCGTGGAAAAGAATATCGCACTCCAGGATCTGAACTCCAACTACAAACAGGATATTGTCAAACTCAACAAACAGATCAACGGTGTCCAGGAACAGCTGGATGAAAAACAATGGATGCTCAAGAGACTGGAAGAGCAGGGAATTCCGATCACTGACATTGTCCTTAAAAAAGAGAAAGGCCCGACCAAACCCATTGATGCATATGTTCTTGCGGTCAATCCGGGTTTGAATCTGGTGATGCTCAGCGTAGGCAAAGAAGACAAGGTTGAGCCCGGTTATATTTTCACCATTTACCGGGACAACAATTACATCGGAAAAGCCAAAGTGGAAGAAGTCTTTAAGGATATGTGCTCGGCCATGGTCATCAAAAAATACATCAACCGGAACGGTTTGAAGGTCAAGGAGGGAGACAATGCCTCGACAAAGGTCTACTGATGACAAAAACAGCGAAGCACTCTATATTGTTTTTATCGTTCTGACAATATTGTTTCTTGTTGCTGCGATTGTTTTCAAGTATCTGGAAATTCACAACGATTATCAGATTTTCTAAACCGACTGCCTTACGGCAGGACCTGACTTCGGCGTCATTTCCGGCAATGAAAGGATTCGTGTTGCAAAAAGTTTTTTCTGTTACCCCTCTTTTTCTGATTCATACGGAACCTACACTATATTTTTCCCACTTGTTATCGATCCTGAACAATGCTTGACAGAATACTTGGCCTTTTTTCAACGGATTTAGGAATCGACCTTGGAACCGCAAACACATTAGTCTGCGTACGCGGTCATGGTGTGGTTCTCTCAGAACCGTCAGTAGTTGCCGTAAAAAAAGGAACCAACCAGGTACTTCTCAACGGACAAGCGGTAGGGAATACGGCCAAAAACATGCTCGGCAAGACTCCGGGAAACATTGTTGCCATCCGGCCGCTTAAAGATGGTGTGATCGCTGACTTTGAAATCACCCAGGCCATGCTCTCTTATTTTATTCATAAAGTACACAACCGTCGCTGGGGAGTCAAACCCCGAGTGGTCATTTCCATTCCCTCTGGCATTACGGCTGTAGAAAAGCGGGCGGTAACCAATTCCGCGGAAAGGGCCGGCGCCCGAGAAGTTTATTTAATTGAAGAACCCATGGCCGCGGGTATTGGCGTGGGCCTTCCCGTACAAGAGCCGGAAGGTAATATGATTGTAGATATCGGCGGCGGCACCACGGAAGTTGCTGTAATATCCCTGGCTGGCATTGTCACCAGCGAAAGCCTTCGCATCGGTGGTGATGAGATGGACGACGCCATCATTCAGCACATGAAACGGGTTTACAACCTTCTGATCGGTGAACGTACCGCAGAAAAAATAAAGATTGAGATTGGATCCGCCTACCCGATGGAAGAGGAAAAATCCATGGCTGTTAAAGGACGGGATCTGATTGCCGGACTTCCCAGACAGGTAACCATCACGTCCGAAGAAATCCGGGAATGCCTGCGGGAACCCATTGACGCGATCATCGAATCCGTAAAAATGACACTGGAACGAACGGATCCCGAACTGGCATCCGACCTGGTAACCAATGGCATCGTTCTGGCCGGCGGTGGTGGTTTGCTCAGGGGAACAGATAAAATTATTGCGGATGAAGTCGGCCTGCCCGTACGGATTGCCGATGACCCCCTGACCGCTGTTTCACGCGGAACCGGTGTGGTTCTGGAACAGCTTGATCTACTCAAGCAGATTCTGGAAAGCAGCGCAGACGAACAGTAGGATACTCTCCCCTCCTCCGATCAGTTCTATTCTATTTGCAAAACCATTACATCGGTTTCAAACGGTTATGAAGAATAGATTCTTTACACTCATTCTGGCAACGCTGATCTTGTTCAGTATTGCAATCTATCACAAGAAAAAAATTCAGGCATACCTTCTATCAATATCAACCTGGGCACCTGTATCCTCTCTCCAAGCCTCTGGAGAGGATGATGTCGACAGACTTAACCGACAAATTCAAATGCTTCGAGATGAACTGACCTGGAAGGAAAACAAGCTGTTCGAAGCCCACACGCGGGTGGCACAATTTGAAGTATTTCAAGAAACATTTACCGTACTCCCTTACGCCGTTGTTCATGCTCAATTGTGCGGAGAAATCCCGTCCAGGATTCAGCGAAAATTCATTATCAACCGAGGCTCAGACTCCGGACTGAAACAGAACTGTCCAGCAGTCTGGGGAAAAACACTGGTCGGCATTACCGATGAAGTCAGTCCGATTTCAACGATCGTAAAGCACATCACAGATCCGTCTGTAAACATTCCGGTTATCATCATGAACAAAGACCGTCCCAGAGGCATGATTGAAGGGTCAGGGGTTTCGAAAAATCTATGTCTACTCAAGTATATCCCCACGGATGTGAATATCCATATCGGAGACGCGGTGATCACGTCAGACATCGGCGGTGTGTACCCCAAAGGACTGGTCATCGGAACCATTGCAGAATTTGACCGTCCACGCCACATGTATTATTCGATAAAGGTCAAGCCTTCGGTACAATTCAAGCGTATTGAGGACGTCATTATTCTGGTAAAGACGGAGTGATTTTTATTTACTTTTCCTACGGCTTCTGATATAATTCTCCATTTCTTTAATATTGTTTTTTATCAACTAAACCATGGAACAGATTGAAAAAATAGTAGTACCGAATCTGGGCGAAAATGTAGAAGAAGTCCTTGTCACTGAATGGCTGCGAAAGAGCGGTGAAACAGTGGACAAAGACGATGAGATTGTGGAAATCAGCACCGACAAGGCTGTTTTCTCAATATCGTCCCCCTGTCCCGGAATTATCGATACCCAATTGTGCCGTGAAGGCCAAACCATCGCTACCGGCAGTGTTATTGCAACTGTCCGAACCCATTCTTTTTCACGTAAGGAGAGCTCTGATGAGTAAGAAATTAATCGTAATCATATGTCTGCTACTGTCGGTCGGCGTCTTAAACGCGGATTCCATAACCAAGGCCGCTGCCGGCAAAGATATCAAGGCCATCCTGGTGCTAAAAGACTTGACCACGCTCTTTTCCAGGGCTGGAAGTGTGGGAGACAAGTTTAACCCCGGTTCCAGTGCGATGGTGGAACCGGCTGTCGGTATGCAGATTTTCGGAGATCCCATGATGAAAGGCATTGACAAAACCAAGCCTGTTATCATAGGGTTTCTCTCTCCGGAGAAAGTGAATGATTTGCCCGGTTTTCTCTGCCTGCCCCTGTCGGATACCAATGCGTTTAGCGCTTCATCCAAAGCGTATTTTGAAAAGAAGGGAGCGCACGTGGAAGTCATCAAGGGATATGCTGTTGTCTGCGAAAAGAATAAGGAGCAGACCGATCTTCTGAAAACCGTATCCGCGCAGCTGATGGCAGTCAAACCCGCAGATGTGGACGCACTTGCTGTTGCCTGTTTCCCCATGGATTCCGTGAAGGGGGACCTGGACAAGTTCGCTGCAGATGCTAAAAATCATCTGATCGCTCAAATCAAATCCCAACCCGGCGCAGACTCCAAAACCACAATCGAAATTGTCTCACTTGAAGTGGACTATCTCCTTGCACTGGTCAAGCAGGCCAACTCCCTTCGCGCCAGAATCAACATTGAAGACAAGGGCTTCAGCATTGCCATTGATGTCGAGCCCGTCAAAGGCACAAAACTTGAAGCATTTATACAGAAATCCGTTGAGCAGGACTTCGGACTGACGGCACTGGATACACCGGATACCGCAATCTCAGGAGTTTTCAACGTATCCACAAATCTCTGCCGAGAATTCTTTCTTGATATGATCCTTAAAGATTTCATGGAAAAGAACCTGATTGCCAAAGCGGATCAGAAAAAAGTAAACGATCTCTATAATAATTGGCTCGCTGTTTCTCCCGGCCAGACCTATTTCAAAATAGGTGTTGCGGCCGACGGGGCCTTCACTTTTATGAACCTGTCAAAAGTAACAGACAACGCCCAAGCCAGAAAGCTGGTCCTTGAGGGAATGAAATGGTATCAGGGTTCGGACATCAAGAACTTGTCCAATTCATCGTATATGCAGATCGGTGATGTCACATTTAAGAAAGACAGCCGCAAGTCCGGCAGTATTCCGGTGGATTCGATGAATATTGAGTTGAAATACGATTCCAAGACCCTTCCCTTTCTGAAAAAGATTTACGGAAGCAGCCTGAATTATGAATTTGCAGTTGTAAAAGATTTTCTCGCCATTACTCAGTCAAAGAACGCTTCCGCTGTTATGGATCAGGCGATCAAACAGGTTCAGGCACTTAAAAAATCGCTCAAGGCCAAAAGCGGTATTCCTGCCAAGGGGCTCTTTATTATAAACACAAATCTCATCCGATCCATGAGACTGATTCTGAATGCAGCGCCCCCCATTCAGCAGGGGCAGTTATCAATGTTTGTCGCCATGGCTAAAGGGCTTCTGATGACATTAAATTCAGATGAAGACATAACATTAACTGGCCGGAAAAACGGCAACAATCTGCGCCTGATTCAATTCATTCCGTATGATCCCTTTCTCAAGGCCAATCAGGCGATTCGCGGTATGTACGGAAATCAGCCAGGTGGTGGCGACGCTCCCCCGCCTCAGTAAGAGGATAACATTACAACCCAAAGCAGTTCACAATTTCTTGAGCTGCGTTCTGTGCAAATCCTTTTTTATGCATATGGTCTTGGATTCGTTCAAGTGTACTGCGCATGGAGGCAAGTGAATTTTCTGTGGTACGTTCTTTAAGGGTGATGTGAAGATGCGCAGCATTGAATTCTCCCTGGATGAGTTCAGGAACCGCCTTTCTGCCCAGTACAACATTCGGCAGAGAAATGCAGTCCTTGAGAATCACGCGCTTGCCAATCTGATATGTGAGCCATGATGTCTTGTAAACCACAGCCATGGGGACAGCCATCAGGCCGGCCTCTAATGTGGACGTACCGGACTTGACCACAAGAAAATCCGCGTCCGCCATCAATTCGAATGAATCTTCCACAACAGGGAATTTGCAGCGATGTTTTTCTAGTTCATGGTGAATAAGCTCCGGGGAAATAGTCCGCGCTCTGGATACAACAAAAATTGCTCGGTCACGTTCCATCTGAAAGAGCCGGGCTGCCTGAAGAGCTTCCGGAAGAATACGCCGCACTTCTTTTTCCCTGGAGCCGGGCAATATGCCGATCAGAAGCCTGTCGTCTGCTTCCAGACGTCGACGAAGACTGCCCTGCGTATAGGTGCTGAGAAAATCGGTGACTCTGTCATAATTGGGATTTCCAGCAAAAGTTACGTCTACACCCGCGTCCCGGTAAATCTTTTCTTCAAAGTCAAAGAGACAGACCACCTTATCCACATATCGCCGAATTTTTTCCAGGCGTCCCTGGTTCCAGGCCCATACTTTGGGCGGAATAATGTATATCACGGGGATGTGAAATCGTTTGGCCAGGGCTGCGATTCGCAGATTAAAGCCGGCAAAATCCACGAGTACTACACCAGCCGGTCGCTGCCTTTCGTCCTGAAAAAATTCCCGAATCCGTTTATAAAAGCGGTAATAGGTTAAGATGTTCGGAAAAATATCCGTAAAGCCGATCACGGCAAGATTCCGAATATTCTCTATGAGCTCCATCCCCTCTGCTTCAAGAGCCTGGCCTCCGGAGCCGATGATTCGTACACCAGGTATAAGGGATTTCAGATGTCGGATGATTTCAGCGCAATGAATATCGCCGGAATGTTCGCCGGTAAGTACAAGAAGTCGTTGTTCCATTATGATTTGTTTTTGACGATCCGAACAATGCTGCCGTTCTCGCTGTAGGAAAGCGCATCTGCGCACCTGTACATCAGGCGAATTCCCAAGCCCCCACGCCGGTCTTCCCGTTTAGCCTTGGCAGCGCTTTCCTTTGCCGTGCTCTCTCTGGCACGCCGAAGCCAGTGTTCGTAATCAAATCCATCCCCCTGATCCTGAACAAATATCTCAACAGCATCTTTTTTTGAAATATAGAAGCAGATCACCCGCTTATGCGGTTTATCCAGGTTCCCATGCAGAACAGCGTTGTCAACAGCTTCACGGAAAGCACCGACAATAGAAGTCGTATCTGTCTGAGCAAACCCGTCTTCAGCTGCAAGGTTTC
>CAZGEP010000068.1:0-22760 GCA_964524955.1 uncultured Planctomycetota bacterium
TTATCGTCAACTTAACCGGATAACTTTAGTAAATATGGCGTTGTAATATTAAGAACTCATGGTGGCGATCCACAAGGTCGCGTATTCGCTCCGGATGCGCAGCAAGTGTGAAGAGAACGTTCTCAAAGTTGAGCAGGAAGGAGCAGACTGTAATGGGCCCCTGTCCGATGCACACATAAACAAACTTTTCTTTCAGCTGTGAATCCTTTTCCCGGATCAGCTTTCGTACTTGATCAAACCGACCGGGTGCATTTGGATCCGGAAAGGTATAGTTACTGTATTTATTCCAGTCTTTAAGCGGATTAATCGTTGGATAGCCGAATGCTGTCACTTCACTCTTTTTTTCCATAACCCAGCCCCATTCACTCTCGCCGGGAACAGAGGGTGTGAACTGGCTGGATCCTCCCGGAAAAACAAGAAATGTGTCTGATGAATCCAGGCCGGGAGATGAAAGGGGGATTCGAGGCGGGTTTCTAAATTCAACAGCACGATAAACCAGTTCCCTTGACGTCATTCAGAAGCTCCTTAAGAGATAAATGCAAGTTTATTGTTATATTATCCGAATAGATTCGAATGTCAATGGTCTATGGTGGGTATTTGATGTATTATAGTCCGGGTGTGTGTTCAGGCAGCCTTTTGGATCCGGATGGGGCGATTGACGACTTATTTATCAAAGTGCCGTTCATCAAATTGGAGTTTGTACGTATAACTCTCAGGAAGTTCTTTTCCGATCCTGCCAATGAGCAGGTATTTTCCGGAAAAAGGATTAAGGTAGAATTTCTTGATCAGGCGGAAACCTTCCACTCCGTTTGTGTTTTCAACATGAATTCTCGGGCCGGTGCAGGGGTAGAGGTCGCTGCCTACGCGAAGGTTTTTCTCATCCACGTAGCTGATGTCTACATTCTGCTCGATAAAATCTTTCACGCGCTTCTGCACATCCTGAATACTGAACTCAGGTTTGCGGTCAAACTCAATCACGAATCCACGCGGGAAGTCGCTGTGGGATCCTGGGTGGGAGTATCCGAAATCTCTGGAAAGAATAAAGCAGGTGATGTCTTCGGCGGTATGCGCCATTTTGCGGTACACGGCGTTGCCTTTGACCGATTCATACATGTCGTCGGGAAATGGCCCCATAACACTCGGACGGGTAATGATGATTTCTTCACCCATACCCACGAGCAGTTCGGCATTCATGCCCAGAATCGGGTAAATCATGTCAAAGTGCTCCACAACGATCCGTTTGTTTTTTTCCAGCCCGTTGCGGATCATTTCAGCCAGCGCGTGGAGTTGTGTAAAGCCGGATTCAAAGCGGATGTCCACGTGAAACGAATGTGCGTTAAAGTAGGATCCTTTTTCCAGTTCTGAAAGGGGCAAGGGGCGAACGTTTACGCCTTCATCATCATTGGTCAGTTCCATGCCCGGAAACATGCCGCGGATCAGAAGCGATTTACCCGTGCCAGGTTCGCCGATAATGCCGATCAGTCGGTCATTGGGCCACAGATAGCGGATACTCAGTTGATTCCCAAGCCGGATCAGTCGTTCGGCACCTCGGGGCGCGTAGTAGTTGGCAGCAATAAAACATTCGTGCAGCGGAGAGAGTCCCATGCTTATTCCTTTCTGTCCGGAAGCGGTATGTCAAGCAGCGGGCCATGCTGCTGTGCGCCGTAGATATCGGTCTCTCCCGGATCTCCACAGATCACAGGACGGGCCAGTGTGACTTTGACAGCGGATGCCGGGTCAAAGTAAATGACATCAAGAATCTGGTCGGGGAGGATCGTATATAGATCCGCCAGAAGCTGCCTGGAGAAAAAGTCTGCTGTCTTCAACGCTTCGTATTCCTGACGGTTCTTGAAGATGATATCCAGTGACAAGACGCACGGTCCGGCGTTTTTACTGCGGATGACTTCTGCTGCGTCTCTAAGCGTTCGGTGGGACAATGTCAGAACTCCTTTGCGTGTACATTTCAGATCTTATATTTCAGATTTCAATTGCCTGCGTCTTCGACGTGAAGCGGGAACAACTCATTTGCATTATCTGTCTGCATCAGGTGGTGCATGGTAAAACGGAAAACCTTGCCGCAACTGATGTCCGATGGACTGTAAAGCAGAGCCAGATTCCCGGCGGTTGAAATGCGACCCGGATAGCCGTAATGAAGCAGTGTGCTTCGGAACCAGGAGAGTATGCTGTCCGCTGCCTGCTGGGATTCTGCAAGAACCTCCATCACCAGACCAATTTCGTGGGGATCTGGATATTTTACAGACTCCAGATCTCCCATCACTCCGTTTATCCCATACACATGATCAATCATCCGAAATGTCGGGTGGGCTTTTCGGTACCGCTTCTGTGCAAGATCTTTGACGGTCTCAAGCACATCGCGAATACTCTGAATTAGAACTGGATCCCGGACACCGGCAATGAAAATGCTTCGAAAACCTGCCAGGGTTGTACCTTCGAGTTTGACTGTGGGTGTATCGGACGGTATGAATGTTGTACCGCTGACCGCAGTCCGTTCGTTGTCAAGTTCTGTAATCTGTGTACGGCTCAAATCAATGCAGCCGTCAGGGCCGTGCAGCAGATACGGGTTTTCTTTTTCATACAGTGTGTGCGCTGCTGTTGAAACCCGGGTGAAGCGGCGTTCGGGATTCAAGGCTTCCAGAACAAAACGTTCCTTGTTTAGGATGCCAAGTGCGCAATCTGCACCGCTGCCGGGTGTGGCTGCAATTGCAGCACATTCCAGTATTTTACCCAGGTGATACGCCAGACCGGCAGGAAATCCAAGTTGAACGGGCCTGGCCGCAAACGCCACCGGGTCATAACAGCGGCCGCAGAGTATCACCTGACAGTCCTGATCAAATGCCCGGAAAACCGGTTCCTGGCCCATCTGTGCGACAATGGCATTGGTGTGATCAATCGTGTCTTCCGTCAGCGGGTCAATCGGACCAAGGGGAGTGATCTTGTTGCCGCGTAACGCCTTAACAACGGTCTCCTTGTCAATATCGGCGTGTATGGTTCCCATTCGGAAGCGAAACCTCTGTTCGCGCGCAATTTCGTGGATGATGTCCGCAGTCCACTGGACATGGGGAGCTGCTCCGCTGCCCCCGGCTGTTCCGATGACCACGGGAATGTTGTTCTGCACGGCAGCAGAGAGTATGATCTCAAGATCACGTTTGACGGCATCGCGCTGTGTAAAGGACTTCCCCGCGCCCAGGTAATATGGACCCGGATCCGAGCTGCCGGCGTCCACAGCAATCAGATCCGGCTTGTATTCCATGCCGCGGCAAAAAGAGGATTCAGGAAATCCGTAGCCGAGAATGGCGGTGGGAGAGAGAACTTTGAATTCATCCATTTGTTTTTCTACCTTTGATCAGGGCCAGTGTGCGCTGAATTTCGTTGTGAACAATCATATACCCTTCGTCAAATCCCATGCCCGGCTTGGCAAGGATCTGATAGGGCCGTGTGGCCAGTGCCGTTTGTGTACAGATGCGCGCGGAGCGGTCGGTTTCATTGCAGGTCCCGCCCTGATAGGCCTTGATACCCTTCTCTTTGCAGAGCAGTACGGCGTCAATGGTATTCTGAATGCCGCCCAGGTCCGGTGTCTTGATCTGCAGCATGTGTCCGGCGCGCTGTGTGGCAAAGAGACGGATGTCTTCCAGAGTGTTGCACCACTCATCTGCAACGATTTCCACACCAATGCCCATCGTGTCAATGCGTTCTGTGAGTTCACTGAAAAAGTCAACCTGGGCTGTGCGGGAACCCAGATCCGCTGGACCTTCAATGCGGATAGTAAACGGAGCTGCGGTCTGTTGAACCTGGGACAGGTAGTCGGCAATCTTCTCAATGCTGTTGTCAAAAACGGTACCCAGGTTGCCGTAAACATCAATGTGAAGTTCCGGGGCATAGTCATCGGATTTTCGCAACGTAATAATGCGGTTCTTCAGCCACGTGATATACTCCAGCAGCTTTTCACCACTGTTTCCGAGTTTGTCCGGGATATTGTTGATCAGCGCGTGCGGCAGCACATCCACGCCTTTGATGATCATTTTATCCGCATTGGTGTACCGTTCATCACCGGTCTGCGCAAAGATATGAACCGGTTCTTCGGGCATCGGCAGATGGTATTCCTGCGCAACGGTTTCTGTAATCGTTTGTGTGTTTGCAGCCGCCGCGGCGCACAGCAGAGCCTGACTCAGACCGTAGGAAATCGACCGGTGCATCTCCATAGACTCAAACGAGCGGATAGACGTGCAGAATACGGATGTGTCCAGACCGTGCAGACGCGGTACAATGTGCTCCTGCATCCACGGCAGATATTGATCTGCAAGGAAGAGGAAATCCCGGCCGCCGGCACCGGAGTACTGAACCGCACAGCAGTCTCCGCAGGCCACCATGCCGTTGTCAAGAACCAGCAGAAGAGAGATACCTTCCCCGGGCACACGGATGTCCTGAAATCCCGGAGTCAGCGGGGTGCCCGTATAGGTGAATCCGTCATTGGTCAGACCGGACTTGATGGCCTTCTGGTCGTCAAAGAAAAATCCTGTGCGAATGGGGGTGAGAATGACATTGGTTATTTTCATGGCAGATGTCGCTGAAATCTGGTGTATACGGTCATTGAGTCTTGATTGCGATTTTCTGTGATGGCTTGCCGGTCAGAAAGCCTTTGCTGATTGCGTAAATATCATCTGTGACCATCTGGAAACTGATCTCCCGTTTTTCAGCCTTAGCACGTGCTTCAATCTTATCGCGATGAAATTTCACTATCTCATCGGTAAAGGGCAGATCGCCGATATCGTAGAACCGTACGGCGCCGTCCAGATCACGGACCGGCAGGACTTTTCCGCAGTTGCAGCGACTGGGTGCAAACGGAATGTCCAGCACGCCCTGCTTGAATGCTTCAATGGTGCCGATCACCCAGTCTCCCTTACCGAGTTCCCGGACTTTTTCAAGGATACAGCAGGTCTCCCGGTTGATCAGGTCTGTTTCTGTACGTAATTTATCTCCATCATCCAAACGCTGGTCTCTGAGCATATTAAGAATTTGACGAGTGGTATTCAAGCCGTTGATGTTGGCAGCGCAGGTGGGAACTCCGAGAGCTTCGTCCGGTGTTTTGACAATGACCTTGGTTACACCCGCCAGGGCAGCAACCGTTGAACCCCAACTGATTACTGCGTACGCTTTAGCCGGATCTACGGGGAAACCGCCCATCCACTGGTGAAAAACCGTGGAAACGTGAACACCGGTGAACCCCTCGTTGTCAAAGTAGCGGCTGCAGATCTCGGATAGAGAGCGCAGTGCTGCAATGTCCTGGTACAGATTGCCGCATTGGCCGTATCCGACGGTAATACTGACCACTCCCTGAATTACGGCAAAGATGCCTTCGAGTATGGCAATCGCATTGGAGATGGACGGCGGAACCAGGGTGCCGGTCAGTGCACCAAACGGTTCGCGGTTGATGATGATTCCCTTTTCCGCATAGAGTCCGACCAGCCAGTCCACGTATTGCCAGTCGAGAATGCTTTTTTCCATGGGCACGTTCTTGGCATAAGGGATGTTATAGGAAATGCCGCCGCCTTCAAAGGAGGTGAATCCTGCGGCCAGGGTGATTTCAGCAAGCAACCGTGCGTCCGGTGTTCCGTGGCGGACTTCCACAGGGACAGTCTGAGATTCAACGACTCTTCGACATTTGTCCAGGCCTTGATTAACGGCCGGAAAACCATTGAGCAGGGACCGTCCGCTTTGGATACTTTTGCGGATTCCTTCCTCTGCCTCTTTATAGCGATTTTGGCGGGTATAGCTGTCAATGGTTGTGGGAAGCAGATCAGCACCGCCTTTTTTACGCAGCTGCTGAAGCAGTGTGATATGCTCATTGAGCAGAGCCACGCCAGCGCGGGGCTGGGCCAGCACCGTGTTGGTTGCGGTAGCTTCTTCCAGTTTCTTGTGAAAGCGCAGGTTGTCGGGCAGGGATTTCTGGTATTCAATACCCAGGTTCAGGTTTTTGACATCGTTACCGGTCGGCCATGACGGAAGGACATCATCATGACGGAAGGTATCAAATGTTTTTCTTTTCCATCTCCGGTTGTATACGTCGTTCAATGTGAAAATCCTGAAATATCGTATCTAAAGTCAATACGGTGATTTTTCATGATTTGCTGCGATCAGAAATGTCTTTACGCAGCAGTTCCACGCACTCATCCAAGTCGGCATCGGCATTGAAGGCGCGGTTAAAGCCCATGTCCAGGTAGGTCTTTTCTATATCTTCAAAGGAATGGGAGCCCACGGTTAGATTGCCGCCGATGTAGAGAATGATGTCATTGAGTCCGGCATTGTCGCATTTATCGCGAAGACCGCTGCAGTCAATCTCACCGTGACCGTACAGTGTGGAGACCATGATAGCGGTTGCATTATTCTCACGAGCTGCCTGGACAAATTCATCCTGGCTGGTCATAACACCAGTATTGATTACACGGAATTTTTGTTCGGTGAAAAACTCGTCCAGGATGCGATTGCCAACGGCGTGGCAGTCTGCACCAATGACACCAAGGACAATAACAGGTGTATCTTTATCGGTCATTTTTCCGGTTCCTCTTTTTCAAATGGTCCACCCGGCTTTCCAGTGTTTTGATGCTGCCGGTTTCCAGGTCATAGTAAAATGGAATTAGGTCGGGTTTCAATTCCGTCCGGCCCAGGAGTTCACGTACCGGAGTGAGAGTCTGCGGACTGACTATGACGGGGTTGTGCGATTGCAGAAAGTCTTTGAGTGTGTTGTCCGATTCATTGTACTGCAGAAAATTCAGGCTGCGTCCTTCAATTCCGGCTTTGCTCATAGCCCGCTTCAGGCTTTCCATGAATTCAGGAGCGGCTGCAATCACGCCTATGGTTTGGTCCAGGGGAATTCCTGCAATGCGGACCATGCTTTTCAGGTTGGGAAAGGTGTCAATGCCGATGACTTGAGTGTATTCTTGTGTGATGTTGCTGACGTCATCAAAGTGGGTGAACGTAGTGACAATCAGGTCAAAGCTGCGAAGGTATTCGGGGTTGGCACTTGTCTTGAAATCATTTAGCAGTGCGAACTCCAGGCATACTTTGAGTCGCGTGCTCAGCGTTGGTATATACCGGCTCAGATGTTCCCGGTTGCATTCCACAATAAGGATGGAGATGTTCTGAATGCGTGATCCGCGTTCAATAACCTTCATGTCGAAGAGGCTGTTGATCTGCTGGAGTTCAAAATCAAGGTCCAGTCCCTGGTCGATCAACTGGTCCATGAGGAAGAGAATCCGGTCTTTGCGATTCATGAAAATGCCCGTTAAAAAAAGATAAATCTACTATATCACCCCAAACCGGATTTGTCAATGATTTTGACGCGGATGAATTACTTTTTCTCTTCAGTTTTTTTGTTCTGCTTCAGAACCCATTGTATAAAGACGTTGGAATGTTTTTGCAGTATATCCAGATGCCCGGCATCGGGTATAATGTCCAGGCGGACATCAAATCCTTTATCCGCCAGAAATTTCTTTGCCTTCACGGCTCTGGCCGGATGAAAGACTTTGTCCTGGGAACCAAAGAGGAGAAAAATCGGAACCTTGGTTGCATTTTTACGGTTTACATTTTTTTTATCCGGCTGATATGTTGCTGCAAGGGTCAGCCCGTTGATTACTTCAGGATTCATTAATGCGAGTTGAGCTCCCAGCGTTCCGGCTTTAGAAAAACTGTAAACAAAAAGTCCATTTGTCTTTTTTCCGGTCTTTTCTTCCGCTTTTTTGACCAGTGTCTTGAGTGTATGAATCGCAGACGAGTATACGCGATCATTGTTTCGGATATTCAAGAAAGGCGCAATGCCGATCAGCCCGTGTTCAGCAAGGGAAGGACGGAGATGGTTCAGGACTCTTTCGCAGCGTTTGTCATACTCGGCAACCACCACGACCGGACTCTTTTCTCTGATATTATCTGGCAAAAAGATGATTCCCTGCTTGAGCGTAATCAATTTGCCGTTTTCCTCGGCACGTAAATGATTGATCCGGCAGGCGGTAGATAGCAATACAAATACAAGAATTATGCATACGCTTTTGCGCATCTTTTGAAACCTTTCAACCAAAATTTAATTTCATTATACCTTTTCTAAGGTTGATTATCAAGCGGATTTATTTCTTGATTCAGCATAAGGGGTGTATAAAATTAGGAGGCGTTGCACAAGCAATTTCAATGCCTGAAGAACGGCTTGCTGAAGTATATAATCCTGAAACGAACAATTTGCGTACTTCGAATGAGGATGGATGAAATGACCATGACCAACCGCGAACGTTTTTCCGCTTTAATGAATTTCCAGACAGTCGATCGGCTGCCCGTTATTGAATGGGCAAACTGGTGGAATGAAACCACGGAACGCTGGCATGTTGACGGACTGCCGGCTTCATGCAAGTCCAGACATGACATTTACCAATACTTTGGTGTGGATCGGATTGAAACCGCCTGGTTCAAGCCATATGGAACCTGTCCAAGGGGAAGCGGCAGACATGACCGGCAGGCCGGGATCCTTGTGCACGTAAAGGATTACGAAGAGGCGCGGTCCATGATGTTTCCGGACGATTCTCCGGATCCGGCACAGCTGGAGAAACAAGCGGCTGTTCAGCAGGAGGATGTTGTCACCTTTCTTCAACTGGATGGATTTTTCTGGTGTCCCAGAGAAGTCTTTGGGGTGGAGCGTCATTTGTTTTCGTTTTATGATGAACCCGATGTGATGAAGGATTTGAATTCCCGTTTGCTGGAATGGAACCTCAGGCAGATTGACCGTGTACGGAAGGTCTACCAGCCTGAATACATTGTCTTTTCCGAAGATATGACCTACAACAATGGCTCCATGCTCTCCAAAGAACAATTTGATGAATTTGTCAAACCCTGTTATCAGACGATTGTAGCACACCTGGAAGATGCCGACATTCCAATAATGGTTGATTCGGATGGAGACATTCATGAGTTGACCGCCTGGTTCAGTGAAGCGGGAATCAGCGGTATGCATCCAATGGAACGGCAGGCGGGTACGGATGTGAACTATCTCCGTAAGGCATTTCCCAAAATGCGGTTTCTGGGTAATTTTGATAAGACGAAGATGCATCTGGGTGAGCAGGAACTGCGCAATGAATTTGAGCGACTGATGCCGGCTGCGGTTCAGGGGGGATATGCGATCTCCTGCGACCACCAGACACCGCCCGCAGTTTCCTGTGAAGACTACAAACTTTACGTTCAGCTTTTCAGAGAATACGCAGAAAAAGCAAGCCGGGAAATGCGTACGGTTTCAGGAGCGTAATACCCGCCGGACACTCAAATCGAAAATTCTGTTAAACCATCATTCTTCTTGTTGGATATAACAGACGGCCTTCTGTTTGATTGCATTGCAGTAGAGGCTGATTTTACCATTAGAACAGAGCTGACCTGGATCAATGATGAGCAGTACGCTGTCAGGATTTGTTCTGCTGCCGGAAGCGTTCTCAGGTGGCCGGTGGGATTCAAGAATGTCACGGCGTATAATCTGATCCGGATTGTCCGGCAGAATGGAAAGATAAATCATATCCAGTTCAATCAAGTCATTAAAGAAATGCGTTCCCAGGGAAATATCCGGTGTGAGCCCGTTGTGCGTGAATACCATTTCGCAGAGAACGGATACGCGGCTGATCTCGGAAAAAGAAATTGGCACGCCCAGGGACGGGGTGGAGGTTCCCCAGCGACCGGGTCCGATAAGCATTAGATTTCGGTCCTTATTTTCCGGGGAGTTGGTGATTCTGCCGATGGCGCGGGCCACGCTGTATTTCTGTTTTTCAGGGAGGCGGCTGTAGATTTCGGGAATCACGTAAATAATACGGTCAATATTCATGAAAGCACTGTTGCCGATGACCGGTCCGGTGGTCTTGAATACAATACTGTCCTCAGGGATATTGTTATTGAAAGAGCGTACCTGGCGGATGCCGGTACGGGCATGGAAGGGGCGGCATTGCACCAGATTGATCTTATAACTACCGTTTTTCAGAAAGTTGGCTGTGAATTCAATATCCACGGAATTGTTGTATGCACGGTGGAGGGTCTGAAGAATTTCCTGCATGTCAGCGGTAAAGGGCTCTGTAGACAGGAGTTTGTCAAAGGTCAGTATCCAGACCGGCTGCATGGGACGGGCGCTGACAGCATTTTCTGCAAGGGTATCACGAGAGGCAAAAAGGTTGAGAGGTAGATGGGGGCATTTTTTCGACACCTCTCTGAAATACCAGGATGCGTGGCGATTGGTTTTCAAGTCCAGGACATCGACTTTTTTCTGTGTATATTTACGCACTTCCTCGCTGTTGGATTCCGGCCGTTTCTGCGGACAGCTGAGTGCGACCACGCGGGTGTAGTCGTCATCAACGCGGTCTACGGCCCGAGTGCCCAGGCCGAATACCATACGAAGAAACCCGTCATGCGGATCAATATCTCGGTTCCAGACATAGGGGTTGAAGGAGTAGCCCACACCCGAAATATGGGGAAAGTAGAGATTGTCGTAGAAATCACCGGAAACCCGCTGGACCAGAAGGCCCATGTGTTCATCTTTGCCCAGCAGTTCATGGTGAGAGCGGTAGAGAAGCGCCTCTTTGCTCATAGTGCTTGCGTATACAGTTCGTACGGTTTCGGTAAAGGCTTCGAGACGTTGTTCCGGTGTGCCCTGGTTTGCACAGAACACGCTGTCGTATTTGCCGGAAAAGCTGTTTCCATAGTTGTCTTCGAGCGCACTGGATGAGCGGACAATGACCGGGGTCTGACCGAAGTAGTTGAGAATTTCCTTGAATTGGTCCACAATATATTTTGGAAAGCTGCCGGTGAGCATTTTCTTGCGAATCGTTTCCGCGGATTCCAGAAAGGCTTGAAGGCTTCGGTGTTTGCGGCTGCCGCGCCAGAAGTTGTTTTGAACCATGTAGGTGAAAAATACATCTGAGCCGATGAAAAAAGAATCATGGGCTTCCAGCATTTTCTCCCACTTGGGATTGTGTTTTTGCAGAATCGCTCGTGCGAGAATCATTCCCACGGCCTTACCGCCGATCAGTCCGGTACCGATCATACGTTTTCGGATATCGAGGATATCTGAAAGGTTTAAGTATTTGTTGGCCAGTTTCAGGACCCGGTCGTCTCGGGAAATAGCCATTCGCAGGAGTTTTTTAAAATGAGGTTTTGCCTTCTTCGGCGAAAAATGTCCTTGGGAAATTCTCTGCTGGGTGTCTTCCGCTTCGGTAAAGGCCTGGGTCCAGACCCCCAGGCGGTGAATCGAAAAATCGACCCACGGTTGCTGAACACTGCCGAGAATATTGGAAATCAGCGCACTGTTGGTTACCGTCCGAAATTGGTGCTCTTTCCATTGATGAAGCATATACATGGTCGGCGAGTGGCGTTGAAATACCTTGACCGGGTGAACATACAAACAGTCCTGATCGCGATAGACATCGATGATGATTTGGGATGTATTAAAAATGCCGTCTGTGGCATGCAGCGAGTGTTTGTTGCGGATGATTGCAAAATAGCCAATGGATCCTGAATTGTAAATATGCGGGCAGGTCAGCATAAAAAAGTTTCCCAACATTCGGTCACTCGACCAGTCCGCGGCAAGGTCGCTCAAGCAGTCAAAGACAAAGAATGTGTCTCTGTCTGCGAGGTTGATTTCTTCAAAGATGTCGCTGATAAAGGATTCAAATCCGGTGTCTGTACTCAAACGGATTGTTTGAGCGCCTGAAGCATCGTTAAGAAGAGGCGGATGTTGCGCGAAGCGGAAGTATACCAGATTGGCGCAACTACCTGCGGTTTTTTCCGAAAGAAGGGAAACAAATGGCAGGTAATCTTCAACGCGATCTACCTGCCATACAATATTATCGCCGGGAAGAAATCCTTGGAGAATATTTTCCAGACCGGACTGGCTTTGAACATGAATGCTGTGATGCGTGTCAGCCATAGTTTAGTGCGGGTGCCTGAAAAAAAGCCCTGTATCCGAGGTGAGCGAAGACCCCGGACTGTAGATTGCTATACTCAAAAGAGATCATTTCTCAAGAATTTCTTTGGCAATGTCCCATTCCGAATCCATGATATAGTCGATTCCCGAAACCTGTGCTGCCTCTTCGGTCAGCGTAACCAGATCGACTCTGTAGTTGTGTTAAATTTGGTTCAATAAAAACGATGTTTGCAGTAAATTTAATGATATTATTTGCAAATCAGGTGCCAAGTTAGATACCCCTTTGGAATCAGGGAGGGATTGTCTGAATATGCTTGGAATCCTACACTGATGTAGCATTTGCATGGATAAGTTACGAATATGTTTCTTTTAGCGGAAGTGTTTAAAATCAATTTGATGCTTCTGAACCCGGAGGCCCATGATTCGCTCGGTAATGTTGAGCTGGCGGGCAGCCTTGGCCATGTTACCGCGGGAGAGTTTGAGCGCTTCTACGACCAGATCGTATTCGACGTTGTCCAGAGCGTTCTGGAGTGTGCCGTCGAGCTTGGTTCCCGAGGATTCAGCAGACTGAATCGTGGGGGACAGGTGGTGCAGATGGATGACTTCATCATTGCTGATGATTACGGAACGTTCGATGCAACTCTCCAGTTCACGTACATTGCCGGGCCAATAGTAGTTTGTCAGTCGTTCCATCGTAGAGGTGGAAATCCGTTTGATGCTCTTGCCGTGTTTGCGATTGTATTTGGTAACGAAATAATCCGCAAGCATTAGAATGTCTGATCCTCGTTCGCGTAGCGGTGGTACGTAGATGGGGAAAATGTTTAAACGGTAATAGAGATCTTCACGAAATGTGTTCTTTTCTATGAGTTGTTCAAGATCCCGGTTTGTTGCAGCAATCACGCGGGTATTGACTTTCAAGGTTTTTGTTCCACCTACGCGTTCAAATTCATTTTCCTGCAGGACCCGGAGAAGCTTGATCTGTACGGACGAAGAGATGTCGCCAATTTCATCCAGAAAAATTGTGCCGGTGTCAGCAAGTTCGAAGCGTCCCTTTCGGGCATTGACAGCACCGGTAAAGGCGCCTTTTTCATGGCCAAAAAGTTCGCTTTCAATGATATTTTCGGGAAGTGCCGCACAATTAACTTTGATGAAAGGTTTGTCTGCACGCGGGCTGTTGTAATGGATGGCCTGGGCTACGAGTTCTTTGCCTACGCCGGTCTCACCGCGGATCAGGACATTCACATCTCTGCCTGCGACTTTGGCGATGGCATCATATGCGATCTGCATACAGTGGGAATTTCCAATGATGTTTGATGGCTGAAACCGGTCCTGAAGTTGCTGCTGAAGTCGTTTGTTTTCTTCCATCAGGCGCTGCCGTTCTTCAAATATGGACTGCCGGAACCGGACCGCCTGGGCAATCATGGATGAAATAATGGACAGCAGTCTCAGGTCTTCCTGCGGAGAGACATCTTCAGAAAAAAGACGGTCTGCACTCAGGGCGCCGTAAATCTCATTTCCCAGCTGTATGGGCGTGCAGATAAATGAGATGTCCTTTCTGCGAAGCCTCTTACGGGCGCCGGTTTTGTTGAGAAACATTGGATCTTCATCGATCTTGGGTACGACTGCCGGTCGGCCTGTTTTTACCACCTTTCCGGTCACACCTTCCCCGAGTTTGTATCGACCGCGCTCTTTCTGACTTCGGGACAGACCGTATGCGGTTTCAATAAAGAGTTCACCGGTTTCCTTGTTGAGCAGGGTCAGGGTTCCGCGAACCATCCCCATGTGTTTGGACATGGCCTTGAGAACCGGATTGACAACATCTCTGAGGTCCACGCTCTGGTCCAGGATCTGACTGATTTCAAAGAGAAGGGAGAGTTCCTTGACTTCACGCTTTATTTTGGGTTTTCGGGGACGCGTTGGCATTAATTTATTTTTTCAGATAAATTGGAAACGGTTTTGCTTGTATCGTATCAGAAATAATATTGTATCGGAATCCAATTAAAAATCAAGAAACCAGTTGCGAAAAAAGCTTCTGGCAGCGGATTTCGCTTGGCAGAATATAAAACTTCCTTTTTTAAAAGGATTGATTTTTGAAAAAGATTATTAGAATAAATACCCTCGGGGGGAATGATTTACAGTTACCATCAAGGAGCATCATGGACACGCAAATCGGCGAAGATTGTGGGATAATAGGCGTTTATGGTATTGAAGACGCTGCGCGCATTGCCTATATGGGTCTATATACACTTCAGCATCGCGGACAGGAAAGCGCGGGTGTTGTTGTTTCGGACGGCAGTAAAATCCGAAGCGTTAAAGACTTCGGCCTTGTCTCCGAAGCACTGGATCCCGAGGAAATGGTGAATTTGAAAGGCAAGATTGGAATCGGTCATGTACGTTACTCCACAACAGGAACCAAACGGGTTCAGAATATTCAGCCGCTGATCGTGGAGTATGATAGAGAGATCGTTGCCATAGGACATAACGGCAATCTGGTTAATACCCAAAGTCTTCGAGGCCGATACGAAGAAAAGGGATCCATCTTTCAGACCTCCACGGATTCCGAGATTTTTGTGCATTTACTTGCGGATCCGGAATTTCGGTCCTGCAAAGATCCACTTGCAGAAAGTCTATCCTGTGTCAAGGGGGCGTATTCGGTGGTCATGATGAACGCAGATACCTTGACCGCATTTCGCGATCCCGGCGGATTTCATCCATTGTCCATCGGTCGGCTGGGAGATGGGTATATTGTATCCAGCGAGACCTGTGTTTTTGATGTGATCGGCGCCGAGTTTGTCCGTGATGTGGCACCCGGTGAAATCGTGCGCATCAACAAAAACGGACTGCGTTCAACAAAGTTTGCTGATAAAAACTGCTCCTACTGCATTTTTGAACATATTTATTTTGCCCGGCCAGACAGCATGATCTTTGGTGACAATGTCCACGAGGTCCGAAAACAGCTGGGGATTCATCTGGCCCGGAACGATTCCGTGGACGCGGATGTGGTCATCGCGGTCCCGGATTCGGGTAATTCTGCAGCCTACGGGTATTCACTGGAATCCGGTATTCCGCTGGAGCGTGGATTTATCCGAAATTACTATGTCGGCCGAACCTTTATTATGCCGAACACACGGTTGGGAAATGTTGAGCTCAAACTCAATATCATTAAAGATGTTGTTCATGGAAAACGCGTTGTGGTTGTGGACGACTCAATTGTCCGGGGAACGACATCAAAGTCCCGGATGAAACGGTTGAGGGATTTCGGCGCAAGGGAGATCCATTTGCGCATCAGCGCGCCGCCCATTCGTTTTCCATGTCATTTCGGTATTGACTTTCAGCATGCGGATGAACTGATTGCCAGGGATTATTTTGAAGAAAAAATTTGTGAATTTGTCGGGGCAGATACATTGAAATATCAGACTGTCCAAGGATTGCTGGACTCGGTATCCGGAAATCATAATGATTACTGTCTGGGCTGCTTTACCGGTAAAATGCCCATTGAAATCAGTGAAAACCTGGAAAAAAACATGTTAGAGAGCCATTAATATGCCTACGAACAAAACAAATGCAGCAACGTGCAGCATGGTCGGCTGGGTCGCACTGGAAGACGGAAGCGTATTCAAGGGAGAATCGTTTGGCGCAGAGGGTCAGCGAGGAGGAGAGGTTGTTTTTAATACATCCATGGGCGGATACCAGGAGGTGATAACGGATCCTTCGTACAAGGGTCAGATTGTTACCATGACCTATCCCCTGATCGGCAACTATGGTGTAAATCCGGAAGATGTAGAATCCGTCGGGCCGCAGGTGGAAGGTTTTGTTGTGCGCGAATATTGTGACTACCCCAGCAACTGGAGAAGTCGCGGAAGTCTTGGGGATTACCTGGTTGAAAATAATATTGTCGGGGTTACCGGCATTGATACTCGGGCGCTGACCAAGCATATCCGTCTGGATGGTGCCATGCGGGCTGTCATCGCTGCCGGTGATTGCAATCCGGACGACCTGGTTGACCAGGCACGGGCGCTTCCGTCCATGACGGGCGCGGATTTTGTTCAGCATGTTACCTGCGAAACGGCGTATGACTGGGATGACAACAAACCCTCTTTTGACGGTATGGTCTCGGACCGGGAGTCTCGGGAGCCTCTGCCTGAAGGATTGAGTTGTCGGGTGGCAGCCATGGACTTTGGTGCAAAATACAATATTCTTAAACTGCTTGCCTCTGAGGGGCATCAGGTCAGAGTTTTTCCGGCTGGAACCGGTGCGGATGATGTCCTCCAGTGGGATCCCGACGGTATTGTCCTTTCCAACGGCCCTGGAGATCCAGCTGCTGTAACGTATGCAGTGGAAACCATACGAAATCTCCTCGGAAAAAAACCCATGTTTGGGATTTGTCTGGGGCATCAGCTGCTCGGAATTGCTCTGGGCGGAAGCACACACAAACTCAAATTCGGACATCGGGGCGGCAATCAACCGGTCAAGGATCTTACGAATGAAACAGTTCAAATTACCTCACAGAACCATGGCTTTTGTGTGGATATGGATTCGCTCAAAGAGAAGGGTGTTGCAGTAACACATATAAACCTGAATGACAAAACCGTGGAAGGAATTCGTCATGAGGAGTCCAGTTCCTTTTCCGTCCAGTATCACCCGGAGGCGTCTCCCGGACCACACGATGCGTCATATTTGTTCAGGGAATTCACAGAATTGATGATGAGGAACGCATAATGTCTAAGTATATTTTTGTTACGGGCGGCGTTGTTTCTTCCCTGGGAAAAGGGATCACTGCTGCAAGCATTGCTATGCTTCTCAAGTCTCGCGGACTGAGGGTTAAGATACAAAAACTGGATCCATATCTGAATGTGGATCCCGGGACGATGAATCCGTATCAGCACGGGGAAGTATATGTAACGGATGACGGCAATGAAACCGACCTTGACCTTGGGCATTATGAACGATTTACCGCGGATCCCACCTGCGAGTTCAGTAACTTTACATCGGGCGCTATTTATTATTCGGTCATTACCAAAGAACGCCATGGCGATTTTCTCGGGAGTACCATTCAGGTAATTCCGCATGTGACCGATGAAATTAAATCCTGCATCCGAAAGTTTGAAAGTCCTGATGTAGATGTTATTGTCTGTGAACTGGGTGGAACCGTTGGTGATATCGAAGGCATGCCCTTTTTGGAAGCCATTCGACAGATGGGGCCGGATGTTGGAAAAGAGAATGTCCTGTATGTGCACCTGACGCTTATTCCCTATATCAAGGCCGCACAGGAAATGAAGACCAAGCCTACCCAGCATTCTGTCGGGCGTCTTCGGGAAATTGGTATCATTCCTGATTTGCTGATCTGCCGGACCGAATATCCGATTTCAGAAGAAATACGCGACAAGCTTTCATTGTTCTGCAATGTGGAAAAGAAAGCCGTGATCGAAGAGATTGATGTGCAAAAGAGTATTTATGAAGTTCCTTTCATCTTTATTGAGCAGGAGCTGGATACGCTGATTCTGGAAAAACTCGCACTTCCCAAGGGAAAGAGGGATCTTGGTATGTGGCTGGATGTAGTCAATACCATTGTGAATCCGGAAAGAAAAACATCCATTGCGGTTGTTGGTAAATATTCAGAACTTCAGGATGCCTATAAATCCATCTATGAAGCACTTGGTCACGGTGGAATCGGGCACAAGTGTGCTGTAAATATTCTGAAAACAGCTGCCGAGGAAATCGAGGAACACGGCGCTGCGAAGGTCCTGGCTGATGCAGATGCTATTCTAGTTCCAGGCGGATTCGGAAGCAGAGGCATTGAGGGTAAAATTCTGGCCATTCAATATGCCCGCGAAAAGAAGATACCCTTTTTTGGTATTTGCCTGGGGCTTCAGTGTGCGGCCATTGAATTTGCTCGAAATGTTTGCGGTTTTTCCGGGGCCAATACGACCGAATATGAAGGTGATACAGAACATCCGGTCATCTGTCTGCTTGAAGAACAGGAGGAAGTCGAAGACAAAGGCGCGAGTATGAGACTGGGGGCGTATCCCTGCAATCTGATCAAGGATACGCTGGCTCACAAGGCATACAAAGTCGATAGCATCAGCGAGCGTCATCGTCATCGATATGAGTTCAATAAGAATTATATGGAACGGTTTGAAAACGCCGGCGCACAGTTCAGCGGAATTTGCCCAAAGAATAATCTGGTTGAGATTATTGAGGTGGCGGATCATCCCTGGTTTGTTGCAACACAGTTTCATCCGGAGTTTAAGTCTTATCCCATCAAACCTCATCCGCTTTTCGTGGACTTTGTTGGGGCTGCGATTACTGCCGGAGAAACGTCAGGAAAATAAAATAACCTGTGTGCTCGTTAGCGGGCAGTAACTTCTTTTACGTACTTGTTACATCAGGAAGGATCAATGCCGAAACGAACAGACATAAAAAAGATTCTCATTGTTGGATCCGGACCTATAATTATCGGACAGGCCTGTGAATTTGATTATTCAGGAACTCAGGCATGCAAGGCGCTCGTATCTGAAGGATATGAAGTTGTATTGTTTAACTCTAATCCGGCAACCATTATGACCGATCCGGAAATGGCTCATAAAACGTATGTGGAGCCGGTGACGCCAGAGGTTCTGGTGAAGATTCTTGAGAAGGAGAGGCCGGACGCTGTTCTTGGAACACTCGGAGGTCAGACCGGGATCAATGTGACGATTTCCGCCTACGAATCAGGAGATCTGGACCGTCTGGGAGTCGAGATGATCGGCGCGGATTACAATGCCATGAAAAAGGCGGAAGACCGCGAAGAATTCAAAGCGGCGATGGTAAAGATCGGTCTTGATGTACCCAGAAGCTGGGCTGTGCGAAATATGGATGACGCCCGCAAGGCGATCAAGGATATCGGCTTTCCGGCGATTATTCGTGCCAGTTTTACCCTGGGTGGAACCGGCGGATCCACGGTGTACAATATGGAGGAATTTGAGGCCGCATGTGAGCTGGGAATGCAGTACAGCATGATCAATGAAATTTTGATTGAAGAGTCTGTACTCGGCTGGAAGGAATACGAGCTTGAAGTCATGCGGGACCACCAGGATAACGTGGTGATTATCTGTTCCATTGAAAATATCGACCCCATGGGCGTACATACCGGAGATTCCATTACCGTAGCTCCTGCACAGACCCTGACCGATGTTGAATATCAGATAATGCGTGATGCATCGTTGAAGGTCATTCGTGAGATTGGCGTAGATACCGGCGGGTCCAATATTCAGTTTGCGGTGAACCCGGGAACCGGCCGGATGACAGTGATTGAAATGAACCCGCGTGTATCCCGTTCTTCAGCACTGGCCAGTAAAGCTACTGGATTCCCCATTGCCAAGATTGCAGCCCTGCTTGCGGTGGGATATACACTGGATGAAATCCCCAATGATATTACACAGAAAACACCGGCATCTTTTGAACCGACCATTGATTACTGTGTAACCAAGATACCGCGCTTTACCTTTGAAAAGTTTCCGAATACCGATGATACGCTGGGTGTATCCATGAAGTCCGTAGGCGAGGCCATGTCTATCGGAAGGACCTTCAAAGAATCCTTCCAGAAAGGGCTTCGTTCCCTGGAAACCGGCTTGAGCGGTCTGGACTTGAAATGTGAGCAAGGGATTCGAGACGAAGACATCCGATCCATGCTCAGTCGACCGAACTGCATGCGTCTCTTTTATGTCAAACGGGCCTTTAAGGCCGGATATACGGTTGCTGATATTGCAGGGCTCAGCGGTATTGATCCATGGTTTCTAAATAATATACGCGAAATCATTGACGTTGAGAATGAGATCGCGGCTGCCGGATCCAATATGCCGGAAGCGCTTCTTGAAAAATCAAAACGGTATGGTTTTTCTGACCGTCAGATTGCTGAGCTGACGGATCGAACCGAAGAGGATGTTCGTTCAGACAGAGAAGAGAGGGGGCTTTATCCTGTATACCGTCTGGTGGATACCTGCGCTGCAGAGTTTGAAGCATATACACCCTATTATTACTCAACTTATGAAAGTGAGACCGAAAATCCGCCCTCTGATCGAAAAAAAGTTATGATCATCGGCGGCGGTCCCAATCGAATTGGTCAGGGGATTGAGTTTGATTACTGTTGTGTTCAGGCCTCAATGGCACTCCGAGAAGCAGGCTATGAAACCATTATGGTTAACTCAAACCCGGAGACTGTTTCTACAGACTATGATATCTCAGACCGTCTGTATTTTGAACCGCTGACACTGGAAGATATCTTGAATATCTATCGTGTAGAAAAACCGGAAGGGTTGATCGTTCAGTTTGGTGGTCAGACCCCAATCAGCCTTGCGGTACCTCTGGCCAAGAACAACGTGCCCATTTTAGGAACCTCTCCTGAACAGATTGATCGGGCTGAAGACCGGAGGAGTTTTCGTGAGATTCTCCAGAAACTGGATTTGAAGCAGCCGGAAAGTGACACGGCTCTCTCGGTTGAGGAAGGGAAGAAAATTGCGAAAAAGATCGGATTCCCGGTTATGGTCCGACCATCGTATGTGCTGGGTGGCCGAGCTATGGAAATTGTCTGGGATGAGGATCAGTTCGATCATTTTGCTCGTCAGGCAGTGATTGCCTCCGGAGAGCATCCGATTCTTATTGATAAATTTCTCTCCGATGCAATTGAAGTGGATATTGATGTCGTTGCAGACGGGAAACAGGCCATTGTCGGTGGTATTCTTGAACACATTGAGCACGCCGGGATTCATTCCGGAGACAGCGCGATGGTGATTCCAGCATTTTCACTGGATCAGAAGGTTGTTGAAGAGATTAAGGATCTGTCACGCCGCATGGCGCTGGAACTCGAAGTGAAGGGGTTGATGAATATACAGGTGGCTGTTAAAGATGGAGAAATATACATTATTGAAGTGAACCCCCGGGCATCTCGGACAGTACCGTTTATCAGCAAATCATCCAATTTTTCCATGGCGAAAATCGCATCCAGGGTTATGGTCGGCATGTCGCTTGAGAACCAGGGAATTACCGAAGACCCAACCCCCAGACTTTTTTCTGTAAAAGAATCGGTTCTGCCCTTCAGTCGTTTTCCGCAGGCCGATGCGATTCTTGGTCCGGAAATGAAGTCTACTGGTGAAGTTATGGGCAGAGACGAGACCTTCGGGATGGCCTTTGCCAAGAGTCAGATTGCTGCCGGACAGGCCCTGCCCAGAGAAGGCGCTGTATTTATCAGCGTTAAGGATCGGGACAAGGATAGCATTGTAGCGGTAGCTTCCAGCCTTTCAGAGATGGGTTTTACGCTATATTCGACAACCGGTACGTCAAAAATTCTCAAGGAGAACGGTGTTTCGGTAAGTACTGTTATGCGGATCAGCGAAGGCCGCCCCAATATCCTGGACTTGATGAAAAACAAAGAGATATCTCTTCTGATCAACACACCAAGCGGCCCAAAGCCATCCAAGGATGAGGTGAAAATGCGTACAGAGGCCGTTGCGCACGGAATCTCGCTGATTACTACTGTTGCCGGTGCCGAAGCCGCTGCTGAAGGGATCAGCGCCATGAAGAGTAAAGGGCTGGCTGTCAGAGCGCTTCAGGAAACCTCGTAAGCGATTATGCTTTCACATACAGCGATTCTTCAAACTCGTTATTCAGCCTTTTTCCAGGACTATCTGGATTCCCGGGAGCAGACATTGCGTATGTTTCCGTACCCGCCGAATGAGAAGGGGCTTTCTCTGCGTGCGGCCAGTTGTTCTGGTACAAATATGTCTCCGGAAATCATCCGCCTCCTGCACAAGCAGAATACGCAATGGGGCTGTGATTCCTTCTGTTTATCTCAGATCGAAAAAATGTCTATGCCTGGATGTCTGACCGTGATAACCGGGCAGCAGGCTGGTTTGTTCGGTGGATCACTGTATGTGACATACAAAGTGATTCGCGCGATACACCTCTCGCAGTACCTGGAGAAAAAACTTAATCGACCGGTTGTGCCGATTTACTGGGTGGAAACCAATGACAGCAATGTTGATGACATAAATCACTTTCGTTTTGTGAGTGCTTCCGGAGAGATCCGTCAATTGAAATATTCTTCGGATCGCCCTGCGGATCTCTGTATCGGAAAAACCCGAATCAATGATCAGATTCATTCGTTGATTGACGAATATTTCGGCCTTGTTCGTGAGACCGAATTCAGCAGGGACCTTCGGAAGATGCTTCGTGAGTGTTATCAGCCAGGTGACCATTGGAATGAATCCTCAATGAAACTTGCAGCCAGATTGTATTCGGGTTTGGGAGCGGTGCTGCTGGACCCATCGGACCCGGAATTTGTTCGAATGATTCAACCGGTTTTGAGGCGGGAGTGTACGGAGGTAAGAAATCAGTCTGAGGATGCATTTAATGAAAGGGTCAGGGCGCTGCTTAACTGTGGATACAAACTGCAGGTGGAAAAGGGGCATCAACGATTGAATGCCTTTCAGGTAGAGGATGGCTGCCGAAAGGCGCTCTTTGCTGAGAATGACCGGATTGTTGATCGAGATGGAAATGCGGTTGATCTGGACCGCAGCTGCCTTTTGCCCAATGTGCTTTCCAGGAGTATCTGTCAGGATTCTGTCTTTAATACCATTGCCTTTGTAGCCGGTCCATCAGAAACCGCTTATCTGGGTATGATTCATGGAATGTATCTCACGCATGGAATGGATATGCCTGTAATTATGCCGCGGTATACCGGAACACTTATTGATCCAACGCTTTCAAAACTTCTGAAAAAACTGGCGTCTTCAGCCGAAGTCTTTATACTCAATGACGCGGACAGGGCGATTAA
>CAZGEP010000069.1:0-22515 GCA_964524955.1 uncultured Planctomycetota bacterium
TTAGAATCCATAAACATCTGATATAAAGACAGTAAAAAGCAAATTCCTATGCAGTGAAATTATTTCATCTAATTCTTTTCATATAACTCTTTTTTTTCTAACCCAAAATCACCCTTATCGTCATAAGTTGTTATTTTCAAAAAAATACTCCTCCTTCCAGTGAGAGCAGGTTCATCGAGAAAATTATGAAAAAAGCTTTTACTGGCGAATTTGGGCTCATTCTTTTCGTCTGATTCTTATCCCTGCATTTTCTGCCAGAAATAAAAAACGCCCGGTTCCATTCGGAAACCGGGCGTTTTTGTTGTATGTGATCAAGAGGCTTACTTCTTAGGAAGAAAGAAAAGCCTGCCGTAGAAGTTGGAGGCCCGCTCATCCCCGACCGGTGACCATCCCTGGCTGTACCGCTTGTTGGGCGGAAAACTATTCCGGTAGGGATTAATTCCCCAGACTTCATAGGGCGTGGGTTTCTGGGTGCGTATGGTCTTGTACGGGATCGCCACTTCCAGCACATATCCTGTGTCCGACTTGGTGCCCTTCATGCTCCAGTCGCCTCTCCAGGACCGACCCAGCTCGCCGATGCGGTCCATAGTTCTGCCCAGGTAATTCATGGCAAACTGGTACGGAATCTTACCCATCCGCTGGGTGGGATCAATAAGGATTTCAAAGAACTCCTCATTCCACATGCCCTCATCCGTGCCTGGTTTCTGCGGGGGCTTGGCCTTGAGTTTTTCCGACGGTGTACCGTAATTAACTTCAAAACCAAAGTACACGGTATCATCTGTATACGTTACGCTGAATACGGATGTATCATTAACCGGATGATGCATGGTTGTTTTGTATGCCTCTTTCCAGCAGTCTTCGTCCAGCTTTCCGTCCAGGGTCGGGGCCTTGGCTGTGTATTTGGCATAGTGAATGCCCAGCACGCGGGAGGCCGTGGGATTCTGGCCGTCCGGGCTCTTGACTTCAAACGTCACTTTCGGCGCCTGGGTAAAGACTGTGGGACCTTCCACGACAAAATCAGCTTCACCGCGTGCATGCAGCAGGATCTCACGCAGGTTCAATTTTGCCGGAGTTATCTTCCAGCCTTCACTGACCGATGCCATGATTTCGCCTTCTGGTACTTCATGACCGGCACGGCGGCTGAACTGCATGGGCAGGCGGTACACAATCTTGTCCTTATCCGCCTTCATCCGGACCATGTCTTCGTAATACTGATTAAAACGTATCCGTATCGGTACAACGGGATTGAGTTTCTTGTTCAGGTTCTTACCCGGAACATTCTTTCCCTTTATCGTGTGTTTTCTGCCATCAGCGGTTTCTCTGACTGCGGTCAGGGTAATGCCCTTTTCCAGCCAGTCAGAATCTTTGGCACAGGTAATGGTTGCCGCAAAATCACCGTCACACTTGCGGTTAACCTCTTCGATCTTGAATACCGACTGTTCAACTTTCCACGGTTCGTTGACCGATACCGTAATCTTTCCCCTGGGTTCACGCAAACCTTCAGACCATGTCCGAACCCACATCTTTGCAACGAGTTTTCCGTTTTCTTCTTTCAGGGAGACCGGGCCGCGGATCTGCCCGAAAAGCCGGCCGTCCTGAACCGCAAGATAGACCGGAACCGCTACATTTTCCGGTTCATCTTTCTTGACAAAAGTGGTCTTGCCGGTCACACCCGTGGCCGCGTCCCGTACGCGGAATGTCCACTTGCCAGCCTTTGCGTTCTGACCGATCCGAAGCACAGTCTCAGCCTTTCCGCCCTTTGCTGTAAGGTTAACGGTATGAAAATCACAAATATTGTTGTCCGGATCAATAACCGTCAGGTTCAAGACGTGATCACCGATCTTGCCCGATCCCTTGACCTCAGCCTTGCAGGTCAGAAGCAGCGGATCGTCCTTGTCGGCTTCAATATCCAGGTCAATATCCTTGACCCGGTAGGGCATCATGGACAGCCAGCAGTATGCATACGGATCCAGCTCCACGGCCACCAGGTCGGTCTTTCCAAAGTATTCACCGGTCCGGGCGTCATAGACATAGGTTTTTTCCGGCAGCTGTACGGACAGCGGGTAAAGTTCACCAGGCCGTACACCGGAGACGGTTATGTTTCCAAGGGCGTCCTGGCGTATGGTTCCCTGGATATTAAAGGCTGCAAATCTGGCATCGCCGAGTTTCCAGAAATACTGCTCCAGATTCGGAATCTGTTCACCGTCAGCAACGGCCTTCTTTCCTTCCCGTTTGAAGACGTTGAACTTGGGTTTGAGTCCTGCGGTTTCCAGAATATTGCGGAAGAGATGGCGCAGGGGATCACTCAGCTCCTTGTCTCCGCGCTTTTTGTAATAATCGGCAAAGTAGACATTCGTGCAGATGGTCATCCCCTTGCCTGCACGGTTGACAATCAGTGCAGAAGTCTTGCCAGCCTGGGCCAGTGCCTGCCCGCCGTCCGCGCGGATTCCCGGCGAGGAAACAAAGAGCAGTGATGGATCCACGCCCTTGAGCAATTTGTCTGCCATATCTTTTTCCTTGCCCGGATCGGTCTTCTTCAGCACATCTTTGTTCCAGCGGAAGTAGCCGCCGTCTCGCTCGCAGACACGGTAATTCTCAAACGTCACTCCGCAAAGATCCGCCAGCGCGGCTTCTTTTCTACGCCTGCACTGCGGATCCATAGAGCCCAGAGCACCGTCTGTCACCAGTACTCCACCGGCTTTGACGAATTTTTCAATCGCTGCAGCTTCTTTGTCTGACAGACAGATAATGCGGGGCATGATCAGCACTTTGTATTTATTCGCAAGCAGAACACCCTCTTCCACCTGTCGGCCATCCAGAATCTTGTACTGGTATCCATTGTCTTCCAGCGCGCGCAGCACACCGGTATCGGCCTGAATAAGGGAACAACGGCCCGAATCCCAGGAACTGAAGCGCCGGGGCCAGGTCGTACCATCCAGTTCAGAGTCAATCAGCCAGGACGCGCGGCGGCTGGGCTGGTTGTAGTATACGCCAATGGGGTGGTCCAGTTCTTCGACCATGCGGCGCAGGTTGGTAATACCGCTTCGCAGCTCCCCCCAGGTTCTGCGCAAGCTGGGCAACACCGGCTGCTTGATTTCGTTTTTCTTGCCCCAGATATACGGTCCCCAGTACAGAATGCATCCCTGACCACCTTTGAGAAAGTAGGAATTGACCTGGTACCGCTGCGTGGATACGCTGTGAGTGAACGTGGTGCGGCTGATAACCGTACGGGGATTCCGGCTCTTAAAGGAGCGGATGAATTCCCAGGAATTGCCCATATCATAGGCCTCAAACCAGTCAATGGATGTTGCGAGCAGGTAGAAATCCCAACCGCCAAAGGCACTCGGCATCTGTGTACCCAGAATACCTGCCGGCGAATGAGGATCCAGCTCACGGGTTTTCTCCGTCAGAATGGTCAGGTACTTATTAAAGGTCAGGTCCATGAATTCACGGTGATCGGCCCAGGAGGAAAAGTTCTCTGTGCCGGGCTTGATCATTTCATCCAGAAAGAGGTTCCGTTCACGGATCTGTACCTTTTCAATACGTTTTTCGAGAAGCGCCTTGAATTCCGGATTATTCTTTGCTTTGGTTTCATTGGAACTGTCCGGAACCACCTTGTCCCATTCCTTGAATGCGGTTCCCCACTGTTTGTTGAGGCCGTCCAGGGAACCGTATTTTTCCTTGAGCCATTCCCGGAAGAGCTTCATGCAGTGCGGGCAGTAGCAGTAATCAAAGGGATTGCAGAATGCAGTCATTGAGGGTTCGTCCGAGATGCTGTATGCACCGTGACGGAACTTGCGGTGGATTTTCGCGTGTTTAGACATCTGCTCAATGGAGTATTCAATGTGTTTGGGATCGTTCAGACAATGAGGCCTGTAAAAATATTTCTTTTCCGGATCAAACTTTCCTGCCCGGTGTGCACCCATGAATTTCGGCCAGAAATTCTTGGTAAAGGCGGTCAGCTGAAACCGACGCTTGGGTATGCAGAACTCTACGTAAAACCGCAGGTCATTCATTGCAAAGGGAGCACTGTTAAAGGTCATATAGCATTCACTGCCGTTCACGTTGCATCCGCGCATATGGTTATACCGGGGACCGCGATATTTTTCAGAACCTGCATACATCCATGCTTCGTAATTGTTCCAGTATTCGATGTCCGGAGTCACCCAGAAAGAACTTCTTGCAGCGATCTTACCTTGCTTGTCGAGCATAACAATATGATTCCACCGGCTGGTCGGGCAGTCCAGTTTAAAGGTTACAGGTTTTCCGAGAATCGGATTCTTTCTCAGGTCATGCCCTTCAGGAATCGCCGGCTTCTCATAGGTCAGTTCCTTGAACAGGCGGTCGTAGCCGTCTATCCAGAACATACGTTCGCCGCCCCTGACAGCATAGGGCGTCACCGTGACCTGTGCGTCATGCGCATATACCGATTTGTCGGTCTTGCATGCTTTTGGCATGGGAACGTTCTTCTTTTTTGCCGCTACGTCCTGCGACATGCCGCAAAAAAGTATCAACAGTACTGCCGGCCAGAGAAAATATTTCACTGCCTTCATAAAACCTGCCCCTTTCAAAAAAATGAAATGTATATAATTTGGGTCTTACTTGCCGATCTTGAGTGACGATCCTTCCGGATGTCACGAAAGGAATTATTATATCGGCGGCCATATTCAATGCAAGGATTTTCAGCAGAACAGAAATAGTCATTTTTCGCGGACAAAAAAATCTTGAAGCCTTTCTATTTTACGTACAATACCAACATGACACATATTTTATTTTCCGCTTCAGCCGTCAGTTTGATTTCCGCAGCCCTTGCTGCTGCCATTGTGATTGCAGGCAAATTCATTCGCAATTACGGAGACTGCCGGATCACCATCAACAGCGAGAAAGAACTCACGGTTTCCGGTGGCCAGTCTCTGCTTGAGGCGCTGCGCAACAGCGACATCTTCATCCCCAGCGCCTGCGGCGGCAAAGGCACCTGTGGATACTGCAAAGTCAAGGTGGAGGACGGCGCTGGCCCCCTGCTGCCCACCGAGGAACCCTATCTGGACAAAAAAGAACTCGCCAGCGGAACCCGGCTCTCCTGCCAGGTCAAGGTGCGAAACGATCTCTCCATCCGTATCCCGGATGAACTGTTCACTATTCGATCCTTTGACGCGGTCTGCGAACGAATCCGTGACCTGACGCATGATATCAAGGAGTTCCGCTTCCGCCTTACCGAGCCGACAGAGATATCTTACACGCCGGGTCAGTATATCCAGCTCTTTACACCGATCTATGATAACAACGAGGAAGTCTACCGGGCCTATTCCATCTCATCCGATCCTGCCGAAAAGAATATCATAGAGCTGGTCGTGCGTCTGGTTCCGGGCGGCATCTGCACCACATATCTCTTCAATCATCTCAACGAAAAGGATCCGGTTTCTCTCAACGGACCGTACGGAGAAATGCGTCTGTCTGACACAGACGCGCCCATGATTTTTGTGGCCGGCGGATCCGGAATGGCACCGATCAAGTGCATGCTGCATGAAATGAAAAACAAAAATCTCCAGCGGCCCGTCAAATACCTGTTCGGTTCCAACCAGGTGGATGAGCTTTTTTATATCGAAGAGATGAAGCAATTCGAGACCGACCTCCATGACTTCGAATTTATCCCTGTGGTAGCCAATCCGGAGACCGAATGGGATGGAGAGACAGGCCTGGTCACTCAGCCTTTTTCAACACTGGATTGTGACATGTCCGTGCATGAAGGCTACCTGTGCGGAAGCCCGGGCATGATCAATGCCGTGGTAAAGACGCTCACGGACATGGGAATGAAAGAAGACCATATTTTTTACGACAAATTCGCGTAAGGAGTATCCATTGACAGCAGATAAATGGTCGGAAAATAAACTCTCTGGAAAGCGCTCGCCCGAGATGCGCCGCCTGGAAGAAATGCTCCGCGCGTCCAGAATTTCATCCTCCGGATTTCTCGGAACCGATACCCGGTCTGTAGAAGAAATCATTGCCGAGGATATGGCTGCAGTGGAGACGAGCGGATACCGTCTGAACGAAATCGCAGAAAGGATGCAGCTGATTACGGAACGTGCCAAACAGGGAATTGAAACCGAAGTGGAGATCGAACCCGGCCTTTTTGCCCGCGCCACCCATACCCGGGGACTTCTGCCGTGCCCCTGGCCTCATCCGGGATTGTTTGGAAAGACCGTAACCCATATCCGGCAGACCGGCAGCACACCACTGGAAACCCGATGGTCAGACCTGAGCATTCATCTGATTGAAGAACACGGTTTCTTTCAGGGACGAGGCGCGGACTTCAGACTCAACCCGGACGAACTGATCAAAATCATCTTTAACAAAAGCCAGCCAGCTTCCCCCCAATAAATCAAGGAGAACCAACTCATGCCGCAGTCAGCAAAACCCAATGTTATCCTCGTAATCACAGACGACCAGGGCTACGGAGACCTTGGATGCACAGGCAACCCCTGGATTCAGACCCCGAACATCGACGAATTTCACAGCGCATCGCTGCGGCTGTCCGACTTTCACGTATCCCCGCTCTGCACCCCGACCCGCGGGGCCATGATGAGTGGACACCGCCCGGTGCGTAACGGTGCCTGGGCCACGTGCTGGGGACGATCCATTCTGCGCAAAGATGAGGTCACGGTTCCGCAGGCCTTTCGGGACAACGGATACGCAACCGGCATGTTCGGCAAATGGCACCTGGGCGACAACTATCCCTACCGCCCTCAGGATCGCGGATTCGAACGTGTGGTTGCCCACAAAGGTGGCGGCGTAGGACAGACACCCGACTTCTGGGGAAACAACTATTTTGATGACACCTACTTTCACAACGGAAAACCCGTCGCCCATGAAGGATACTGCACAGATGTCTGGTTTGAGCAAGCCCTCAAATTCATTGAACAGAACAAAGACAAGCCCTTCTTTGCCTACATCTCCACCAACGCACCCCACTCTCCGTACCTGGTGTCGGAAAAATATCGCAACCTCTACAAAGACAATCCTGATATCCCGGAACCTGCCTTTTACGGCATGATCACCAACATTGACGAAAACTTTGGAAAACTCAGAGACAAACTCCAGGAGCTGAATATCGAAGACAACACCATCCTCATCTTCATGACCGATAACGGCAGCACAGCCGGTGCCCGCCTGGATGAAAACGGATTTGTCAAAGAAGGATACAATGCAGGCATGCGCGGCATGAAGGCATCCTATTATGAGGGCGGCCACCGGGTGCCGTTCTTTATCCGCTGGCCAAATGGAAAGATGCAAGGCGGAAAAGACATCACTGAGATGGGCCTGCACGTGGACTTCTTTCCAACCATGGCAGAGCTCTGCGGTCTGGAGCTTCCGCAAGGTCTTGATTTTGACGGCACGAGCCTGGCGCCGATCCTGCGGGGTGAAACAGACAGCCTGGATGAAGACCGGGTCCATTTTCTGCAGTTCCGGCAGAAAACCAACCCGCCGGAAAAATGGACCAATGCGGTCATGACCCGAAAGTGGCGTCTGGTCAAGGGAGAAGAGCTCTATGACATCCAGAGCGACCCGGGTCAGAAAACCAACGTGGCATCAGAGAATCCGGACGTGGTTAAACGGCTGCGCGATGCGCACGAAGAGTGGTGGACTGAGATCGAACCCAACTTCAGCAGGTACTGTCCCATCTCCATCGGCAGTGACCATGAAAATCCCACACGCCTGGATGCCATGGATGTGATGGGCGATGTGGCCTGGCACCAGACCCACATTGTACTGGCCCAGAAGAGTACGGGACGCTGGACAATCCTGTCCGAGCAGCCCGGCACCTACCGATTCCGTTTCCGTCGCTGGCCCGAGGAACTTGACCTGCCTATTGAAGAGCCGGTCTCAGCCGAAGACGCGAAAAGCCACATTTATGCAAAGCCGGACGGAACATGCAACACCATCCATCCGGTCAAGGCACGGCTTACCCTGTTCGGACAGGATTACGAAACCCCCGTAAATCCCGGCGATTCAGAAGCCTTCTTTGAAATTGAAGTGAACGTGCCCGGAGAGACCCAGCTGGAAGCATGGTTCCTGGACAAAGACGCTGAACAATGCGGCGCCTATTATGTATATGTAGAAAGAGTCTAAGAGCGGTCGATGCGGTAATCATTATCCGTAAATGGGGAATCAGGATGCTGGCAAACAACGTAACGTGAAGAGTAAAGAGCAACACGCCCTTTACTCTTCACGTTCTATTTCTTACTCTTCTTTTTCTTTTCGAATAATAAAATCCTTGAACTTGCTCAGCCGGAACTCCTTCTGCTTTTTATCTTCAGAAAGCGCGTTCAGACCGACACTGGTACTGAAACTGGTTTCAAAATCAAGATCAGTAAAATCCTCTACCACATAGAGAACCACAGGATCGTCCAGTGTACTGTACGCACCAATGGCTTCCCCGGCATCCCCCACGGTCTCATCATTATCCATGTCACTGCCGCCTACGATGTAATAGCTGCCGGCCTCCACGTCAATGAACTCATAGCTGTACTGGCCGCCTGCATCGGCCGCCACATCATCCTGGGCAACAACCGAATCTGTCAAAGCGTCGATCAGCAGTACGTAATGAAATCCGGCATCCGGTTCATGCGTTACATCGCTCACCAGCACATACACAGATATGGAAAGATCATTGGCATCTGAATCCACTTCAATGGTACCAGTATGCGCTCCGTCAGCAAGAGCGGAACGATCTACCGTTACCGTATAGGTGCCCAATCCGTTGGTATCCACGACATCAGCACTGCAGGTGATCCATGCCTCGCTTGGGGTAACGGACAACACTTCCAGGTCTCCCTGGCCTTCGTTTTTCAGTAAAAGCAATCCTTCGCTAATCAGAGATCCCATGCTTACTCCCGAAGGATTGGCAACAAGAACAGGAGGCAGTTCACCTGGGTTGTCCTGGACCGCCTGAACCGCTTTCAGTGCATCGATCAGACCATATCCGTATTTCTGAGATTCGCCCAGGTCTTCTGTCAGATACCCCGCCTGAAGCATAACATCAAATTTTTCCGGTGAAAGCGTCGGATCCACGGATTCCATGAGTGCAGCCACTCCGGCTACGTGAGGGCAAGCCATGGATGTTCCCTGGGCAAAATCATAGGTGAATTCAATTGCCGAATTGGGCATTTCTTCGCCCATGGTGCTCAATACACCATCCAGGTATCCGTCTCCATCGCGATCGACGCTCATGTCACCACCGGGGGCGGCAATGTCGATCGTGGTTCCGTAATTGGAATACGGGGCCAGCTTCTTATCCAGACCTACGGCACTCACAGATACGACACCGTCATACGCCGCAGGATAGCTGGGCGTACTGGTGTTGTCATTACCGGCAGCGGCAATCACGATAACCCCGGCCTCCCGAACCGCTGTAACGGTATCCTGAAAAAACTGGCGGTAACCGGGGCCTCCCAGGCTCATGTTCACGATATCCGCGGTTTCGTCCGGAACCGTCCCTGAATCATTGGTCAGCCCGGCTGCAAAGAGCATTGCCTGACAGATATCATATTCGGTTCCGCCGCCAAACCCAAGCGCCCGGAGGGGCATAATTCTGCAACCGCCGGCAATACCGGCGCCGCCGTTGGAATTGTCTGTAGCCGCAGCAATTGTGCCAGACACGTGAGTTCCATGAAAGGAGCTTGCACCGCCACCCATCATCTGGTCTCCGGGATCATCCGGATCCGAATCGATTCCGTCTCCATCCAGGGCCATGGCCGGATTGCTGATAAAATCATACCCGTCAACCAGCTGCCCGCCAAGAAAATCCGAGTGGCTGAGAAGCACTCCGGTGTCAATCACCCCTACAATCACTTCACTGCTTCCCACGGTAATATCCCACGCCTGCGGAAGGTTGATCAAAGGATAATGCCACTGCAATTCGTAATACGAGTCATTCGGTGTAAAGGCTGTTTGGAGAATACCATTCGGTTCAGCATACTCAACGTTTGGATCCTTCTGCAGCTCTTTGATTGCCAGGAGGGTGTTGAGTTTGCTGTTTATGGTTTTATTGGCCTTGGAATCGGCGCTCAGGGACTGCATTCTGCTCATGGAGGAAACCGGAAGCTGAACCAATGCCAGGTCGCCGCTTTTGGACAAAACAGTCGATTGGGCATACAAACCCTTCCCGGCATCCTTTTTCATGTTCTTTTTGTATTTGACCACAGCCTGCCCTGGCACAAAATCATCGCTCAGGCGCATGGAAGATTCCATAGAAGCAATGTTCATCCGGCCCACCGAAAGAACATAATTGCTGACCTTTGTTTCGCAGGTCAGCTTGATGTAATACTCGCCATTGGCCGGAACCGTAACATCTTCGCTGCTGCCGACTCCCCGAACCGATGAATCAACAAGTGTCTCCGCAGAATCATACAGGTAGAGATCGAAATCAGCCACGCTCTTGTCACCGATGGTAAGGTATATAATCTGATCCTTGGCAAGGGTTGCCTTGTAAAAATCCACAATATCCCCTTCAGTGTAGGAGCCGGCACGGCCTTCATACGGCCGGTTCATATATCCACCGACCATAACAGGAGTAAGAATTGGCTGTGCCTGAGCAAACGAATTGTTTCTTGCGGTCTTATCGCTGTTCAGATCATTAACATCGTAATCAATAACACTGTTGTAGCTGGCAGTTACAACACCGCTTACCGAAAATGTCTGCTCAACATCATCCACGGTGATCGTAACAACTGCTGTATTGGTCAGTCCGGCTTCATCCGTCACCTTGAGTGACGCATTATACACGCCGGCTTCATAATATATATTGCTTGCGCTCTGACCGACGTCCGAGTTTCCATCTGCGAACGTCCATTCATAGGAGGTAATGCTGCCATCCGGGTCACTCGAGCCGCTTCCGTCAAAGTCTACGGTCAGCGGAAAGGGACCGCTCTGGGTAGACACCTGAATGTCAGCGGTCGGGCCGGAATTAACGGTTATCAGGGTTTGCGCCTGGCTGCTGTATCCCTGCGCATCTGTAACGGTCAGCGTAATAGTATACTGACCGTCCGTATCATAGGTATGTACCGTGGTCTGTCCTGTGCCTGCGGCAGATCCGTCACCGAAATCCCAGGCATAGGCACTGATATCATTGTCTCCGTCCGTAGAACCGCTGGCGTCAAGAGAAACGCTGAGCGGAGGCGCCCCTTTATCCGGTGTAGCTGTAAAAACGGCTACAGGAACGGCATAAACCGTAACCGATGAGGACGCAACCGTACTCAGATCCGTGTCATCCGTTACCGTAAGCTGTACGGTATACTCGCCTCTGTTTTCATAGGTATGGGAAACAATCATGCCGGTTCCGGTTGAATCATCCCCAAAAGTCCACGTGTATCCGGCAATGTCTCCGTCCTTGTCTGAGGATGCTGATGCGTCAAACTGAACTGTAAACGGTGCAGATCCGCTGGAAGGCGTTATGGTAAAGGATGCTACCGGTGCTCCGGGCGTGGTCGAAGTACCGGTTCCGCCGCCGCCCCCGCCGCCGGATCCACCATCGCCACCAGTATCGGTTGCCTCCCCACCGCCGTCGGTTGAGGTGCCGTCGTCGCCGGCCACCTGGTTGACAATATCCTCCGCACTGCCGCTGCCCCCCCCACCGCTGCATCCGCAAAGAAACAGGGAAAGCGCTGTAATTATCGAAAGAATCAAGTGATTGAATTGAACAGATCTCATGAGAAGGATCTCCTTGGAAAAGAATGCAGAAACTTGTTTCACAAACGACAACAACATACAACGATTACGCATGAACACATTGTATCAGTAGTAGAAGCATCGACTTGAGAAACCTTCAAAAATTTTGTTTTTTAGCCGCAACAAGCCGTATCCCTGAATTTGCTTGATTTTCGGGACAGCCCGCATAAAATTCGGTCTTGGTTTCAGTCGACCCGATTAAAGACGCAAGCGGATTGCAGACAGGCCGCAGTAAGAAACGTGATCCTGTCAACACAATGCTTCATATTATAGTGGTTTTTCCTTGTAAAACCATACAGAATTTTTTAAAACCTTCTTACGTAAAGAAAGAATGCCATGAGGCTTTCAGAATATCTGTTTCAGACCAAGAGAGAATTTCCCAAAGACTCGGAAATTATCAGCGACAAATACCTGGGCAAGGCCAATTTACTGGTCAAGACCGCATCCGGCCTGTACATGTTCTCGCCCATGCTCTGGCGCACCGCCCGCAAGATCATGAACATCATTCGCGAGGAAATGGATGCCAAGGGCGCCCAGGAAGTCATGCTGCCTGTTCTTCAGCCCAGCTCTTTGTGGAAGGAGAGCGGACGCTGGGACGAATATTTAACCGCTGGTGTGATGTTCACCCTCAAGGACCGCAAGGGAGAGACCTTTGGTCTTGGCCCCACGCATGAAGAAGTAATCACGGATTTTGCCAGAAAGACCATCAACTCCTACCGTCAGCTGCCGGTCACGATCTATCAGCAGCACACCAAGTTCAGAGATGAACTCCGTCCCCGGTTCGGCCTGATCCGGTGTCGGGAATTCATCATGAAGGACGCGTACAGCTTTGATATGGACGAGCAGAGTCAGGACGCATCCTACAATAAGATGCGCGACGCATACATTCGTATTTTCAAGCGTTGCGGGTTGGACTTTCGTGTAGTCCAGGCCGATGCCGGACCCATCGGCGGCAGCGGATCCGAGGAGTTCATGGTCACGGCCGATTCCGGTGAAGACACCATTGTCACCTGCCCGGAGTGCGGCTATTCCGCGAATATGGAAAAAGCACTATCCCGGACACCCGAATTCAGTTCAATCGAAACCGGCAAGCCCATGGAAAAACTCCACACCCCGAATATCCGGACCGTGGAAGAACTTGCGGAATTCACCGGCCTGGACAGGCGTCAGATGGTCAAAACGTTGATCTACAAACTCACCTTCCGTGACCGGGAGGAATTTAATGCCGTGCTGCTGCGCGGCGACCGGGATCTCAATCCGACCAAACTGACCAATGCCACCAGTGCGCTGGCCGTTGAACTGGCTTCAGAAGAGGATATCCAGCGGCTGACCCAGGCTAAAGTCGGTTTTGCCGGCCCCATCGGCCTGAACAAAGATATTCGAGTCATTGCGGATGAAAGCATCCGGGAGAGCATGGATTTTCTCTGCGGCGGAAACCAGACCGATTATCATTATGTAAACGTCCGGTTTGATCGGGATACGGACATGCCCGAAACCCTGGACCTGGCCGAAGCCCGTGAAGACGACCCCTGCGCTGAATGCGGCAGTGGGTTGACCCTGAGCCGCGGCATTGAAGTCGGCCACATCTTCAAACTGGGCACCAGATACAGCAAGGCTTTGAACGCCTGTTTTCTGGATCCAAACGGCAAGGAACAGCCCCTGATCATGGGTTGCTATGGCATCGGAAGCACCCGCATTATCAGCGCGGCCGTTGAACAGAACCATGACGAAAACGGAATCATCTGGCCCCGACAGATCGCACCCTTTCACTTTATCCTGATTCCAGCCGGCAAAGACCTGCAGAAGCAGAAGGCCGAAGAGCTCTACACTGCAATGAAGCAACGAGGCATGGAAGTGCTGCTCGATGACCGCAAGGGATCGCCGGGTGTTAAGTTCAAGGACGCGGACCTGGTCGGCATTCCCTTTCGGATCGTGGTGGGCCGGGACGTGGAAAAGGGAACTGTGGAATTCCAATTCCGCAAATCCGGCGAAAAGAAGAACATCGCCATTGACAGCCTGATCGAATTCTGTGAATCCCAACTGGCCGGTGAAGAAACGGCTTCGTAACAAACCCAGCGGAGTGCATATGTTTTCCCCTTCACCCGAAACGATTTCCGCCAATACCGCAGCCATCCGGCAGACCATTCAAAGCACCTGTGCGCGCTGCGGAAGGAGCCCGGATGAGATCACGATCATTCCAGTAACCAAGACTGTGGACGCCCAGGCCGTCCGCATACTGGCGAAACTGGGGTTTGACACCTTTGGTGAAAACCGGCTGCAGCCATCTGAGCCCAAAATCGAATCCCTTGGGGACCTGGACATCCGCTGGCACTTCATCGGCCATCTGCAGAGCCGAAAGATCCGTCCGGTGATGAACCTCTTTGCCTGCATCCAGTCAGTGGACAGCTTCCGACTGGCATCAAAAATCAATACTGCGGTCGAAGAAGCCGCCCCCCCCTTTCCCATACTGCTTGAAGCAAACATTTCCGGAGAAACCGCAAAATACGGATTCTCACCCGATGAGCTCAAATCAAACGCCGAATCCCTGGCCGAGATGTCCGGTCTTCGTATTGAAGGCCTGATGACCATGGCGCCCTTTACCAATGATCCCGATGTGATCCGACGGACCTTTGCCGGATTGCGTGAACTGCGCGATGAACTGAGCGGTCTCTTTGTCGGCTCTGACACCGCCCACCTGAGCATGGGCATGACCAATGATTACGAACTCGCGATCGAAGAAGGCGCCACCATCCTTCGCATCGGGTCCGCGTTCTTTGCGGAACCGACTGCCTGAGATTCTAACCCAACAACGTAGTGTTAAGACGGTACACAAAAGGCCAACGCACAAAATTCCATTGACAAATCCGGTTGAAAATCTATAATAGGCCATCTTTTTACGAAAATCTAACCAATACTTTTTTCTCAGGACTCTGTTGGCCGGAAATTTCAGTCCCCATTTTCAGAATCTTTCTGCTTGCTCTTTACCCAGCTGCGACGCTGTCTCCATATTCCGACACACCGGAAAAGCAGTTTTTCTCACGCACCCCCCAGCCCGGCTCACACGTATTTTAATAGTCCTTGCTTGCTGCGTAATAACCGGAGGGTACCTTCAGGCCCAGAAAACTGAGAAAAAGAAATCCGAAACAACCGCTCCGATCTACAACATTGTCATCCATGATCTGCCTGCATCCTATTCATCCCTGTACCCCCCCTTTCAGGCATGGCTCAAAAACCATCCGCGCGTTCGGCCCTCGTCGTTCAGCAAGCTCAACATAAAGACCATTCAACGCGGCAGCCTGATGATGGCCATGGCCGGCGGATCCGCACCGGACCTTCTCCGGGTTTACCATCACGAAGCCCGATCCTGGATTCGTAACGGCTTTTTCGAACCCCTGGACAAATACATCTATGAAGACACGGATGGAAACGGCGTGTATACGCACGGCACAGACAAGGTCATCTGGAAACCCTTCCTGAACGTACCGGACCGGGTGCGGGATTTCATGATGTACAAGGGGCACATTTACATCCTTCCCCGCATGCAGTGGATTCAGCAGTTCATCTACCGCAAGGATATCCTTGCGGATGCAGGCATTGATCCGAACAAACGTATTGAAACCTTTGACGACTTGATCTATATCTGCCGAAAAATCACAGACCCCAATGCCAAAATCCCGGGCGCCCGCAACCCCAAAGGGCGTCACGGCTTCGGTATCTGGCCCAACGGCTGGATATGGCAGGGCTGGCTCTATGCCTGCGGCGGCCAGTCCATGTTCACCTTTAAAGACTGCCCCGAGTGCGGCACCTCCAACAGGTTCAGCCAGGAAGAAGTCAGCTGGAAATGCGAAAAATGCGGCCACTCGCTGGCAGACATCAAAGGACGTGAACGCGCAGACCTGAACTCGCCGGAAGCTGAGCGGGCGCTCCAAGTCTGGAAAGACATGATCTGGGCTCCGTTCATCAAGTGTCCGCATTGCAACGAACCCGTTGAACTCGGAAAGGCAGAGACAGAGCTAACCTATCCGATTCACAAACAATGCCCGTTCTGCAAAAAAGAATTTAATGTAAAAAGCGAAAAAAAGGTTATCTTTGGTTGCGCCCGGCGCTGCGTGGACAATGACAGCAGCTGGACCGAACTCTGGCGCAACGGAGAAATCGCAATCACCAACTACTACAAACTCGACTGGCTGGTGGACAGCCAGGTCAATCCAACCGTAGTCGGCTGCATGCCCTTCCCGGAAAAAGGCGGCGCATCGGCCTTTCATTATTACGGCATCTACAGTGGCGCCCGGAAACGGCGCGGTGGTCAGGATCGCGTGGATGTCTGCGCGAAAATGATTCTGGACTTCGGTGCTCAGTTCTACCTGCCCAAGGATGATCCCGGCTTCCTTAAATATGAAAAAGAATATGCCCGTCGGCTGGTTAACTACGGCTACTACAACCTCTGCTCCTATGATGAACTGGTTGCCGCTGGCCTCGAGGAATATGCCCGGGAGATTTCGCCCTTTGACCGCCGGATGCAGAAAATGATCCGTGATCTCCGGTACTACAAATTCCTTCCCATCAGCGAAGGATACACCCGGGTACAGCAGGAAATTCTCAGCTTTGTTCTGCTCAGCCGAATCTGTACGGACAGACATTACAACATCCAGGAAAACCTGGTCAAGGCCAATGAGCTGGCAGACACCCAGGTCTTCATGAAAGACGAACTGGTTGAGGATATGGTTCGCAAGTACCGCATCCCCATGATCATTATACTGACACTGATCGTAGGCTTTTCCCTGTTTTTCTTCTACCGGACCGTCATCCGGGGCGCCTCAGACCTGCAGAAGGCTTCGGGAGATCGTCGCATCACCCTGGGCAAGCGATTCGCCTCTCTGATGCTGCTTATGCCTGCCGTTATCCTGATCATCATGTGGGCCTACTACCCCCTGATTCGCGGATCCATCATGGCCTTTGAAGATGTGCAGGTCCTCGGAGACTCCAGGTTCGTGGGATTTGAGAACTTCATCCGGGTGCTGACCAACCCGCTCTTTCCCACCGTCATGAAAGCAACCTTTATCTACGTACTCGCGGTTCTGTCTCTGGGATTCTTCACTCCGGTCTTTCTGGCCATCCTGCTGTCAGAAGTCGGCAAGGGATCCACTGCCTTCCGTCTGATCTACTACGCTCCTCACCTGCTGGGCGGCGTGGTTGTTCTCTTTATCTGGAAGATCTTTTACATGCCTACGTCTGAAGGCATGCTCAACCACCTTCTGGAGTACATCAATCTGGGACCCGTCCGGTGGCTGGAGAATCCATCGATCAACAAATGGGCGCTGGCGATTCCGTCCATCTGGGCAGGAAGCGGATCCGCCTGTCTGGTGTACCTGGCCGCACTTAAGGGCATTGATGATGAAATCTATGAAGCTGCGGACATCGACGGCGCCGGCACGTTTCACAAAATATTCCATATCACCATCCCCAGCCTCAAGCCTCTGCTGATCATCAACTTTGTGGGCGCCTTTATCGGCGCCTTTCACAACATGGGAAACATCCTGGTTCTGACCGGCGGCGCCTTTGAAACCAATGTCATCGGCCTGCAGATCTTCTTTGAAGCCTTCGGCTACCTCCGCTTCGGATCCGCCACAGCCCTGGCATGGATCCTCGGAAGTCTGCTGATCGGATTCACCATCTACCAGCTTAACTTCCTGCGCAAAGTCGAATTCCGGAGGGCTCAGTAAATGCCGATCCTGAGTCAGATAGGCAGAAGAAGACCCGGACACATCGCTGTGCGTTTTGGCATCTATTTTCTGCTGACAATGGGAGCCGTCAGCATTGTCTATCCCATGCTCATTGTTCTGGGACAGACCCTGAGCAATAAATTTGATTTGCGCGACAATGCGATTGTCCCGTATTACCTCCGCGATCGAAACGAACTCCTGCTCAAGCACATTTATGCCATGTCGAACCGGGTCGATCTGCTGGCAGCCAGGCACCACCGCAAGGAATGGAAGAACCAGGCCTGTATGCGCGAAGACTTCGACTATTACAAGACACGCCCGGAGACAATCGATGCCCAGGGGTTTAACCTTGATGAGCACAAAACCATACTGCAGGACTTCAATGAATTCAAAGCATCCCTGGATCCAGATCGCGTCTTTGTCAAGTCCTTTCGGGTAGAAGATTACTTCCGCCCCTTTCTCTTTGCCAGATACCGAAAAAAAGCCGATGAACTGAAAGCAAAGACAACGATTCGGACGGATTCGGATTATCCCGAATGGATGATCAAGACCTTTCCCGAAGCCCGCACCCGCAACACCATCTGGCAGGACCGGGATCGGCTGGCCCTGGCCGTCATGAACTGTGAACTCAATGCCAGCTACCTCAACTTCTACTCCGTAGAAATCGGACGCGAAGGAAACTGGCCAGCCCCATTCTGGCGCATCGGCAAAAAGCCCAAAGACTTGCTTTGGTCTAAATTCAAAAAAATTATTCCTCCTGAACAGCGCATGGTCGTACCCGCAGATGCCTACTGGCAGTTCTTCCTTCGAATGAAATTCCGTAACATTGACGGACTGAACGCTGCATGGAAAACCCGGCACGAAAGCATTCTAATGCTGAAATTCCCCTTCAGCAAACCCGATAATCCGGCAATCGCTGAGACCTGGCAGGAATTCATGACCAGCCGGTGGCCGCGCCGTCTGATGACTATTATCGGTGATTATACCGGTGCATGGCGTGAATATGTACGCAAGCAGCTGCACAAAAAATTTCAGGATTCAGCAGACACCGACGCCCAGTCGCTGCAGGAAATTTCCCGAATAACCAAAACCAAAATCAGCAACTGGCAGGATGTTCAATTTCCCCAGAAAATGCCCACGGACGACACCCTTGCCAGGTACTGGTGCGAATTCACCACATCCGGAATCATCCGGATCAGCGACATGCAGATCATCTCCCCGAGATTATCCTTCCGAAAGTTCCTGCGTGCGAAATACTCCGGTATTGACAAGCTCAACCAGACATGGAAGACTTCATTCAAAAGCTTTGATATAATTCCCCTTCCTCTTGAGCTGTCGGTCTATATACCTGCCCGTCACACCCCATGGAAAATACGATGGAGCTTTATCACCGAATCCTATGAGCGTGTTGTGGAATACCTCTTCGGCAAAGGCCGGGCCGCACAGAACACCATGCTGCTGGTCCTCTTTTCACTGATCTCTTCGTTGACCATTAACCCGATCGCTGCCTACTCTCTGTCGCGCTTCCCCATGAAGCACTCCACCAAGATCCTGATCTTCTTTCTGGCCACCATGGCCTTTCCACCCGAAGTCGCCATGATACCGAACTTCCTGCTGCTTCGAGACCTGGGCCTGCTCAACACCTTTGCAGCCCTGATCTTTCCCCGCATGGCCAACGGTTTCGCCATCTTTCTGCTCAAAGGTTTCTTTGACTCCCTGCCGCGGGAACTCTTCGAGGCTGCAGAAATCGACGGTGCCTCTGAAATACAGATCTTCCGCCTGGTGGCCATGCCCCTGGTCAAGCCCATTCTTGCCTACATCGGCCTGAATACATTCGTGCTGGCCTACAGCAGTTTCATGTGGGCATTTGTTATCTGCCCCAAACAGGAAATGTGGACACTCATGGTATGGGTTTATGACTTTCAGTCCAAGAATGCTGGTAACAACTACGTAATGGCAGCCACGGTTCTGGTATGCATCCCGCCGCTGATCGTCTTCTTCTTTGTCAACCGTATCATCATGCGGGGCATTGTCATTCCATCCATGAAATGATTTTTTGTTTTCGCTTTCACTGAAACACTGTTTTACTACAATATTCTCAACACAACAACACCTTTACGAACCGGAGACAGAATGAGCTCATCCATTGGCTTTATCGGCAGCGGCAACATGGCAGAGGCCATAGTCAAGGCCCTGATCAAAAGCGGCACATCACCTGATTGTATCACGGTCAGCGACCCGGCACCGGAGCGCCTTAAACTCATGGCCGGACTCGGTATAATCAGCGGAACAGATAACGCACCGCCGGCCGGTTGCCGGATCGTTGTACTCGCAGTCAAGCCCCAGGTCATGGAAACCGTGCTCACCGACATCCAGCCGACGATTCAAACGGACTCCCTGTTCATATCCATTGCCGCGGGCATCCCGTCTTCATTGATTGAAAAGTATCTAGGTACGGTCCGGGTGATCCGCGTCATGCCCAATACCCCCATGCTCGCGGGAAGCGGTGTGGCGGCCATGTGCAAGGGCGCCAATGCCACAGATTCGGATCTGGAAACCGCGGAGCAAATTTTTTCCGCAGCAGCAAAAGTGGTGCGTGTCGAGGAATCACAGATGGATGCCGTCACTGCGGTAAGCGGCAGCGGGCCTGCCTATTTTTTCTTTCTTGCGGAAAAAATGGCCGAGGCCGGTATGGCCGAGGGTCTGGACCGGGAAACCGCAGAGCGCCTGGCTGCCGCGACCCTGACCGGAGCCGGTGCACTGATCCGCGACGCCGGTGAATCCGCTGCTGTACTCAGAAAGAAAGTTACCTCACCGGGCGGCACCACCGAGGCCGCACTTCGAAAGATGGAAGAACTGAAGATCGGAAACGGAATCATTCAGGCTGTGCAGCAGGCAGCGCAACGCTCCAGGGAATTAGCGTAGACAGACCACTATCCCATAAACAACAGGTTTAACTTTCCATTCTGTTTAGAATTACCGGTCACTCTTGCACACGACCGCTTAGAAAAAGGTCCAGCAGGTCGCGGTCCACGTTGTATCCCTTGCAGGACTCGATCCGGGCGCCTTCGCGACCGTGGTCAATGATACCAAACGGCCCCTTGAAGTTCCACAGCGCATACCCCCATCCCCACTCTTTATACAGGCTGAACAGGTCACTCAGCCAGCCAAGCGCCACGTCATTGGGCGTCTTGTTGTAACAGCCCATTTCACCAATGTGAATGGTCACGCCCTGTTCGGCCACATCCAGCCAGGGCTGATAAAATTCGCGAAGTGCCTGCTTGTTCCACCCGCCCTCCGGAAGGATATTTTTGTCGCTGCCGCTGGATCCAGCCCCCGGATACACAGGGTCGGGTTCGTCCTCCATGCCGGCCCACGGTGCTTTGTAATGAGAGATGGACATGGGCGTATATCCGCGTCCGCTGTGAATGACATCCAGGTCTGCCAGCTCCGGAATCGCCTTCTTGCCTGCACCAACACCGTCCAGCACGATCTCACGCTTGGGATCAATGGCCCGAATTGCATGTACGGTCTTTCGCATGATGTGTTCGTGGTTTTCGCGCGTCATTCCGTCTGCACCTTCCCACGGTGGTTCATTGAGCAGGTCAAAGCTGATAAAATCATTGGAAACGCCATTATACCTGCGGGCAAAGGTCTCCCAGATAAAGATGAATCCCTGCTGCGCCTCTTCATCTGTCCACAGCCGATGGTTTTCCAGTTCGATGCGGCTGATGCAGTACCCGGGCGCGCGGTGCAGGTTGAGATTCATCTGGATATTCCGGCAACGGCATGCGTCCAGGTATCTGTCAAAGTATTCAAACATGGTTTCATCCGGATGAGTGTAATCGTAATCATCGGTCCAGAGCTGATAATCGGTAGGCACTCGGACCACGTTCAGCCCCAGGTCTGCCAGAAAATCCAGGGCTTTCTCATCCGGATCTTTGATAGTATCGCGCTGATGGCTGTACAGCCATTGAAAGTTGAATCCATACCGCACCATGATGGTCTCCTGAAACAGGTTGCCTGAAAAAAAAGCGATATCCGAAAAACTTCGAATATCGCTTGAATTGCTTTTTTAGTAAAAGCAGCGATGCTTATTTTGTCCCGTAATCAACCAGTTCCATAACGACTTTGCCGCCTGCTTCACTCTTGACGATTCCGGTAACCGGAATGTCATTGGACATGTATGTCTTGGAGCCGCTGGCTTCAACAACAACACACTTGACGTCTTTGCCCTTGACCTTGACGGTGGCAGAGCTGGTCTTGGGTTTCTTACCCTCGGCCTTGGCATCGCCTTTGGCCTCACGCGGAATCTTTTGTTCATTGGGTTTGCCCAGGGGGTTGCCATTCATGAACATTTCAGTGGAAAGGGTAACTTCTTCTTTGGTAACCTTGGTCACCGTCTGTTTCATTTCCATGTTGCTCTGCATTTTATATTTTACCCATTCACCGACTTTAACATCTTTGAGACAATCCGGTACGTCTTCGGCTTTGACGGTCTGGCTGCCGGCACAAATCAGAATCACAAACGCTGCAACAATGGTTTTCATAAGAATTGCTTTCATTTCTTTCTCCAGCTATAAATGATTGTATGTTTCATTCCTTATTACAAAACGTATTGTTTTTTACTCTTTAAGTACCCGTACCTGAGGCAAGGCCCTCCTTTCTGGTATAAAATTCGTCCAGCCTTCATTGCCCAAGTCCACATCAGGACGTTATATTTTCGATACGAATAGAAGAATTTTAAATTTATTCGCCGTTTATGCAACTTTTTTATCGGGTTTCCCGCCATTTTTTTGGGCTGATTCCTTTGACCTCCTTAAACTGTCGGCTGAAGAAATAGATGTCTTCATATCCCATGCGATAGGCGATCTCGGTTACGGAAAAACTGCTTTCCATAAGATAGGCGGCTGCGGTGCGGATCCGCTCCCGCTTGATCCACTCCTGCGGGCTGACCCCAACGCTTTCCTTAAACCGTCGGCTGAAATAATCTGGATTTAAATGAAGGTGGCGGCTCAGCTCTCTGATCGGAAAACGCCGGGTGATGTTTTTCTGAATATACGCCACG
>CAZGEP010000070.1:0-22450 GCA_964524955.1 uncultured Planctomycetota bacterium
ATTGACTTTAAAACAAGCGGGCTAATGACTCACTGAAAGTAGCCACGCCCAAATCGTTTTATCATTTCGGAAAACAGGCAGCTGCATTTACAAAAAAACACCTTAAAAATAAATCCTTTACTGTGCATACTGCATTTGCCAATGCCCCGGGCCGTTCCAAAAGCGGACGGGTGTACGTTTTTGTAACAACAGCAGAAGGGCATGACCTGGCGGAGCTGCTGGTTGCAAATGGACTGGCCCGTGCAAAAGGCATGGGCAGAAAAACACCGGACGGCATTGACCGCGAAGAAAAACAGCGCCAGCTTCAAGACCTTGAGGTTGCGGCGGCACTGGGGAAAAAAGGCATCTGGAAAATCAGTAATCCGGAACGAATTGCAGAACTGCGAAAACAAATGCGCGATGAAAAAAAGGAAAGAGAAGTGTATAAAGGCAGAAAAGATTCTGCTGCGTCTGTTATCAATATCAATACCGCGTCTTTTGAACAACTTCAGTCCCTGAACGGTATCGGACCGGTACTTGCCCGCAGGATTATGGAAGCCAGGCCCTTTGAAAAGGGTGCGGACCTGATCAAGGTCAAAGGCATCGGCAAAACAAAATTCCGCAGAATTCAATCAAGGATTACTGTTCACAACAAAGCGACTGAGAAAAAACCGGATCCGTCCACTGAACGTGTGCGCTGAGAAGTTCGCGGCCCATGTCCATGACGCGGGCGGTATCCAGGTGCGAGCAGACCGGATCCAGCCGAAGCGCCTGAAGCGCGAGTTCGCGGTTCCCGGTTTCGCAGGCATCCACGGTCATGGTAAAGACCCGTGCATAGGGCTCCAGGAGCCCGACCACAACTCGGGGAAGCGGGGGTTGCGCCATGGGAGTAAAACCGGTCCGGTCCGTAAGCACCGGTGTTTCAACAATCGTACCTTCGGGCAGTTCAGCAATCTGGCCGATATTGGGAACGTTTCCCACATCCATAAAGGCTTCGCCGGTCCGGTGTGCAGCAATAATCCCGGCAGCGGATTCACGGCTTCGCTCATCATAGCCTTCCAGCGGCCCCTTAATTTGGAGCGCGTCGCGCACGTCTTTCTTCTTTTTCTCAACCTTTTCTCTTCGTTCCTTGATGGATGTGCGCACAAGCTTGTATTTTTTCAACCGTTCCGTGCTGGTGATGTAAGCGGAGAGGAATTCACACGTATGCCGATCACCCAGATAGGGCATGATGTTGGTCAGTCGGAATAGTTCGGTGGCCAGTTCGCGGTGAGAGGCAAATCCCATGTCATCCTTGAGCTGTTCCCGGATCAGGTCGGAAAATCCACGCTCGGACAGCGTTTCTCTGAGTTCCTCCAGCAGGTCGCGTCCGGCAGCACGGATATCCGTGATCCAGAAAAAGTGATTGAGACCTGCGTATTTCACGGACAAGTCTTTTTCGCTGTCCAGGCGGAAGTGTTTCTTAAGAAAGCGCAGGTTCTCAAAGAGCCCGTGGCAGAGACCGATTACCGGTCCTGTGCAGCGGCGACACAGCACATCCGTCAGCGTGGTCATGGGATTGGTGTAGTTTAGAACAACCGCCTCCGGACAGAGCCGGTTCATTGCCTGTGCCAGATCCGAGAAAACAGGATAATTCCGAATGGTCCGGGCCCATCCGCCCGGTCCCGAGGTATCGCCAACAGTATGAAAAATGTTGTATTTTTCCGGAATGGATAAATCGTGCGCCATGGCATCCAGGCCGCCGGTGGATATGGTAATGATCACATAATTGCTGTCTGCCAGGGCATTCTCCTGATCATCCGTAACTGTGATCTTCGCGTCAATCGTTCGTTCTTTCACCAGACGCTTGAGCAGGCCACCCGTGAGTTCGGCCGCCGCAAGATCAATGTCATAGAGTACGATTTCAGTGCCCTGCAATTCAGGAGTCAGCAGAATGTCTTTTACAATATGCGGCGTCCAGTTGACGCTGCCGCCACCCACAATGGTTATTTTTGTACGTTTCACAATCAATCCTATTCATTCAACGTGCTATGGTTATGATTCCAGTTCACATTCCCACAAATATCCGGAACGTTCCGAATTATCGGTCTCACCGATGTAGACCCTGTTGCCCGAAATCACCATCTCATGGCAACGATAACACGTGGTTCCGTCTGCTGCAGCTACAGAGCCAATATAGTCAATGTGTCTGGAACAAATGTCGTATCGGGCCAGCATCGGTTCCTTGTCATTGCCGCCGGCCAGATAAATCTGGCCGTCTTCGGCCTGGCACATGGCCGGAAGACGTTCGCCTTGAAAGGGTTTGCCCAGGTACTCGATCTTTTTTGAGTCCGGATCCAGCCGGTAGAACTCACCCAGAGCGGATCCCGTGTAGATCATCCCGTCCTGTCCGGTGATAATACTGTCAACGGGGCCAGCCCCTGTATACATCACATCCGACGCTTTCACGGCATTGGGAAAGGCGCAGCCTTTGGGAAATTCAAACCGGTCTTCGCTGGCAAGATAACGGAAAAACGCATGACGCGATCGGCTGTAGGTTCCCCACACACCTCCGTCATTGTCAATAGTTCCAATATGTGGGATGGATGACATGGGAAGATACCGCACGACAGCATCCTTTTTTAGATCATATACCCCAAAGCACCAACCGGGCATGGTGTAGAAATAGAGCTGTTTCAATTCAGGATTGTAGTTGGTTGCCTGGTAGAAGTCGCCGGGAGTGGGACGGGCAATTTCTCTGAACGATCCGTCGAAAACACGGTATTCAATTAATCCTCCGCCCGGAGACTCTACCAGCTCCGGATGCCCACTCAGGGTACTGGTTCCAAAGAAGAGGGCGTTGTTGTCGCGATCATACCAGAGTCCCTTGTGAATCTTGAGTTCATTCTTTTCCCACACACCGCTGGTGTTGTATTCGCAGGACTGGAATTTCTTTTTCTCCAGATCAAAGGCAACCAGCAGGTCTCCGACTGCATTGGTGCACCCCAGGTAAAGCGTATGGGTTTCCGCAACCAGGCACATGGAAACAAAAGAGTATCTCTTTTCCAGGGCCTCTTTGGATCCGCGTGCATAAGCCTCTTCATCCGAAGACACCGAACTTTTGAGTTTGACATCTTTGTAAATATAATACCTGACCTTCATAAACTCCTCCGGGAACAAAATAATTCATAGTACGAGGATATGAAAAACAGCTGATGGGAACCGCGGGGCATTAAAATGATTCGTCGTGTAGAATTCCTTAAAAAAGAATATTTACCTGACCTTGAAATTGATTATACTCTATCATAGCATGAAAATCATGGAAGGAAGAAAAAAATAGTTTTTTTCTAATACATTTCCCTGCCCATCCGTCTAAAAGGGTGGAAAACAACCGCGGCCGCAACAGGATACGAATTGCTGACCGCATGGAGAAATGATTGAACGTTGGGCGCTGAAATAACCGGTAATTTCACAGAAATTCTGATAGAAAACCAGGAGCGGCTGCTTCGGTATGCCATGCGGTTTGTGCGCGACAGTCATGAGGCCCAGGATATTGTACAGGAAGCCTTCCGCAAGTATCTGGAGTATATCACTGCGCACGGTCCAGAGAGCATTCGCGTGCCCCGTCACTGGCTCTATACAGCGGTACGCAATCTGGCCATTGACGGACTGCGCAAACAACAGCGAGAACAGAATGCACTCAAGAACAAAGAGGAGGCAGCGCCTCCCTGCAAAGAAGATTTTCAGGATCTGGACATGAAAGACACCTTATCCCGACTGTATAAAATGCTGTCCGACAGAGAACGGGAAGTCATCTCCCTGAAACTGGAGCATGACATGACCTATGCTGAGATCAGCGAGGTCACCGGACACAAGCCAGGATATGTCGGATATCTGGTTCACACCGGAATCCGGAAGCTCAGAGAACAGGCAATGGAGTACCTCCAATGAAGTGTCACGAAATAACCGAAAAGATCGAAGCCTTTATCTTCAGCGAAACTGCACCCGAAGTAACAGCTGAAATCCAGGCCCATATCGAGTCCTGCCCTGAATGCAGGAAAAAGGTCAAAGAAACACGTGAAATCATCGCCTCTCTGCGTGAAGCCTTGATTACGGAGACCGCACCCGAAGAACTCGATGAAACCCGTATAACCCCGCTTTATGAACCGCCGGTATACAAACCAGTTGAACCGCAGAAACCGGAAGAATCGCAAAAGACAGCATCCGGCCCATCCCTGTTTTCATTGATATTCAAGGAATTCTTCAGTGAGTCCGCCATGGCTCCTGTAATAACCGGGCTTGTAGTTTTTGTGCTTGGTGCTTTATTTTTTTCCACTCTTGTTACATTCACGGATAAAAATAGCCGTTCAGGAGGGGGATGCCCGGGAATTACAGTACCTAACTCCTGGTTCAGCAGAAAAGACTCCACCTTACCCTGTAAAGAAGATTCCGCTACAATCGACTTTATGTGTAAAAAAAGTACAGACAGATCAGCAGAAGTCAACGACCAAGCGAGAAAAGAAATCTCTGATCTCAAGCCTGCGGAAGAAGGGTTAAAAAAACCGGCTGACCGGCTGTCCGGGGAAATCCGTGCAGATGAAGGCCGCGCACGAAATGAAATCAAAAGAAAGTATCTTTCGAAAAAAGACAAAATCAAAGATCGCGGCGGCAGCTGGAATAAGTGGACTGTTGAAGGTGAGGCTGGCCGGGACTCTGGCAAAGACAGAAACTACAATGGAACCGTGCCGAAGAAAACCCGTCTGGGCCGTCCTGTAGCCAAACCCAAAGTTCCAGCTCTTGTACTTGATGAAGCCGGAGAAATGGACGACCACCTTGAAACCGAAAATGACATGGATATGAAAAGCGCCCTGGGTGAAGAAGATGCGATCATCGACATCCCTCTTTCCGGTAAAAAAGTCGTAGGCGCCATTGGCGGGGGTAGTGGCGGTCAAGGGCGGCCTGGTCCAGCAGTCAAAGGCAAACTCCCGAAGTCCACCACGTCCACCGAGTCCACTCGGTCCACTCAAAAAAGCTACTTTAATGAGCTGAAAAAAGAAACCGCTTTGCAAACGAAAAATTCCAGAGGCAGAAGAGAAACCCGAACAGTAAACTTGGGTAAAGAAGCAGAAAACAGGAAAATGGAATTTGCAAGGGCTGAAGAGCGGAAAATGTTGAAGGTAATTGAAGTGGACAAGCTTAAGGAAGATGAAGAAAGCCAGAAAACCGCTGAAATGCCTGTGGAAGAAAAACTGGACCCCGCCAAACCCGTTCCAGTGAAAATCCCTGCATTCAATCCCTTTCAGCTCACAGACCAGGATCCGCTTTCTACCTTCTCCATTGATGTGGACACAGCATCCTTTTCCATTGCCCGGGCTCATATTCTTGACAAGGGTATGCTTCCGCCCCCGGACAGTGTGCGGTGCGAGGAATTTATCAATACATTTGACTATCAGTATGCGCCTCCTGTGAGCAGCACGTTTACGGTGTATACTGAAGCTGCGCCTTCTCTGGTGAATCCTGATCTGCATCTGCTCAAGATCGGTGTCAAGGGACGTGAACCAGGCCGCGAGACCCGTAAACGCGCCAATCTGACCATTCTGGTTGATGCCAGCGGATCCATGGAAACCAGGGACCGCATGGACCTGGTCAAAGAGAGCGTGAAGATGATGATCAACAAGCTGAACCCCAGGGACCGGGTCTCCCTGATCGCCTACGGCACGCGGCCCTTTCTAATGGCAGAGGCGGTTCCGGTCGCCAGAAAGAAAAGGCTGTTCACTGCCCTGGACCGCATTCAGCCGGGCGGATCCACCAATATGCTGGCCGGACTCAAGGCAGCATACGGCCAGGCTGCACACATTTTTGAAAGCAACCAGATCAATCGCATTATCTTCTGTACAGACGGCATTGCCACTGTAGGGCCGGCAGATGCAAGAGAAATTCTTGCCCAGGTCAAGAGTGCAAAGAAATACGGCATCACACTGACCTGCGCCGGTTTCGGAACCGGCATGTATGATGATGCCACCATAAAAAAAATCGCCATGAATAGCGACGGCAATTACGTCTTCATTGACAGCAAAGCTGAAGCCAAACGGGTCTTTGTAGATCAGTTTTCCGCAACCATGCACGTGATTGCTGAGAACGTCAAGATCCAGGTTGCATTCAATCCCCAGCGGGTCCGGCGCTTCCGCCAGGTCGGGTATGAAAAACGCAAGCTTGCTCACCAGGACTTTCGCAATGACAAGGTGGATGCCGGTGAAGTGGGTTCCGGGCAGAGCGTGACCGCGCTCTATGAAGTGGAGCTGACCGGCACTTCAGACCTGAGCATTGGACAAGTCCATGTACGGTATCGAAATCCTGAAAATGGTTTTTTTGAGGAAATCAGTCATACGGCCGGATCTCAAGATTTGAAAAAATCATGGAAGGATACTGCAGCCGGATTCCGGCTGGCTGCCTGTGCCGCCGGGTTTGCGGAAATCCTGCGCAAAAGCCCGTGGGTTCGGCCAGAAAGCATTGGAACAATAAAAAACGAGTTGCAGCGTCTGAACGCTCGCTTTCCACTGGACAAACGGATCGAGGAACTCTACCGAATGGTTCAACAGGCCGAGCATTTGGAGTAGCAGAGAAGAGAGTCGATGGTCTATTGTCTATGGCTAACTGCAAAAAGATCTGACCATTGTTCTTAACCACAGAAGCACAGACACAGAGTACTGCTTAAAAGAGTATGAACAACCAAAGGTATGGAAAAGAACAGATGACTTTTATCACTTTTATTTATCCTGTCAATCCTGTTCATCCTGTCTAATAAAGCTGTTTTTAATTTTTGGAGAACAAAAATGAAACCAAAGAACTTATTCCTGTTCCTGCTTGCACTGGTCTTTGCCGCTAATCTAAACGCGGGACGACGGGAACGGCATCATTCACCTGCCCCTGGTCCCAGGGAAAAAACCACAGCCGTGAAGATCGAAAAGCTTGATGTTCGGGCCCGGATTGAAAAGGAAAACATTTTTTTCTCCATTGGAATGGATGTGAACATTCGGGATGATGCGGAAATACCCGTGGTCACCGGGGACGTGGTGCTGATCCGTTCCAAATGCCCGGAAAAGTCGCGCATTACCCGCAAGGGAAAAACATATCGAATCCACCTGCACAAACGAGGCAGACAGCATATTTTTTTTGAGCTTTCCGCGCGTCCGGAAAAGAAAGGCAAATGGCGCAGAGCTCAAATATCCATTCCTGAAGCCGTACTCAAGACCATTGAACTGCAGTGTGACCGAAAGGATCTTGAGGTCCAGTTCGACAACGCGCTGAACATCAAAAAAGAAGAAAAGAACGGACATCTGTTCATCAAGGGATTTATAGCAGACGGTAAGACCGTTGGAGTGAAATGGAAGCCGGAAGTGGAACAGCTCAAGGGAAAACTGGTCCTGAGCGCTGATGCCACCACCGCGGTCACGGCCAGCGTAGGCGCGCTCAGCCTTAATACCCTGTACCGTTACCGAATCTCCCAGGGCAGTCTCAAACAGCTCTCCTTCGACGTGCCGGAGGGGATCAGCATTGTACGGGTAACGGGCGAAAGTATTCGCGACTGGACCATTGAAAAAAAGGAGGCTAAACGCACACTGATTGTGTCTCTCTCCACCCCGGTTAAGGAGAGCTACAGTCTCCAGGTGGGTTCGGAGATGATCCTCGGGGATTTTCCCGCTGACTTTACCGTGCCCTGCATTACCCCGTTGGGTGTAATTCGAAACAGCGGCTTTCTGGTGCTCGGTTCGGACAGCGCCGTGAAGATGACGGTCCGAAGCGTCAAAGGACTCAGCCAGATCAATCGGGAGGCCATGCCGGGCACAAAGCGCAAAGGTAAGTCCATGCTGCGCATGCCGTCCAATGTCAGTTTTGTATACCAGTACGCCAGCGCGCCCTACAATATCCGCCTGAAAGCGGATGATATTTTTCCGGTGTACAGCGCAACCGATACCATTTCGCTGTTTATCCGCGACGATGGCCTGGTGGTACGGGCCATGATTGAGCTGGATGTCAAGGAAGCACCGCTTCGCCGGGCGTCGGTTCATATCAGCCGGAAATGTATCGTATCCCGGGTGGACGGAAAGGGAATCTCTGACTTTGATGTTGTAAATGAAAGTACAGGCGGACAGGAGATCAAGCTCTCCTTTGGTGACGGTGTCCGCGGCAAAAATCTGATACAGATCGAACTGGAAAGTGATTATGATCTTGCGTCCGGCAAGATCACTGTTCCTTCGATTCGCGTGGCCGGTGCCCAGAGCGAACGCGGTTTTATCGTGGCTGCAGCAGAGCGCGGCATTGAGATTCGGCAAACACAGTCGAAAAATCTCCGGCAGGTGCATACGCTGTCGCTCCCGGTACGGGTTCCAGGTGCGCAAAACGCCTTCCGGTTCAAAGAGAGTGCATGGAAACTGAATATCTCACTCACGATTCTCAAATCTTCGATCAACAGCGAATGCTTTCATCTGATCTCGCTGGGTGACGGAATCATGTACGGCAGCACCACGGTCAATTGCCACATTGCCGGTGCACCTACAGACACGCTGTCCTTCCGGATCCCCCGGGCCAACAAAGGCGTGGAATTCATTGGTCCGGATATCCGCAGGTGGACAAAAAACAATGATATATGGTCGGTCAAATTACAGAAAAAAATCATCGGTCTTTACACCCTGACCCTTCTTTACAATCAGACCTTTTCGGATGAAACCCGAAACCGTATTCGTTCCATCGGCGGTGTGACTCCGCTCAATATAGATAATGAATCCGGGTACATTGTGGTTACCGGGCTTCCCAGTCAGCGGGTGAAAGCAGAAAATCTTTCCCGCAGTCTGGTAGCCACCGCGCCAGAAGACCTGCCTCAGGGATATAAGATCGTTCTCAACGCGCCCGTGATACAGGCCTTCCGTTACATCTCAGGTCCGCACCAGGCGGATATCCGCATCAGCGAATTCGGCAGGGCAGAACCTCTGGATGTGGCCGTGGACATGACCGAGTATGAAACCACCCTCAACACCGATGGTGAAGCTGTGACCCGTGCTGTATACATGGTCAAAAATGCCACGGCCCAGTTCATATCCATACGTCTGCCCAACGGTGCACAGGCATGGTCGGTGACCGTGGACAGTGAACGCGTCACAGCCTCCACGTCTGGAACAAACGTCCTGATTCCGATCAAACGGCACCGAAACCCAAATCAGCCGACCCGTGTGGAGCTGACCTATGCCGAATCCCGGAGTGAACTCGGTTTTATGAAAACGTTTGATCTCCAGACTCCGGATGTGAGCGCACAGACAACCTTTACGCGCTGGACCATTCGTTTACCGCGAAACTGGCAATTCGGGAATATCAGCGGACAGCTCAGTCTGGAACAAAGCAGCTCTTCACCGGTTCGACCGGCGGATGTCTTTCAATCCATTCTCAGCGCGCTCAGGCGAATGCACGATGTCAATGCCGCCTGCCTGGGCGCGGCTCTGATTGCCGCGATCATGCTGATCGCGATGGCCCGGGTTCGTGCCCGCCGCAGAACTGTTTTGACCGGACTGATTCAGGGACTGATTCTTGGGATTTTCGGAATGTTCTTTATCGCGGGTATCGGGATGCTGGACATATGCTACCTGGCCTGGCCCGCGCAAGAGGCATCAGCGGTTCTGGCCACCAGCCTGAACATGAGCGGCGATCCCCTGGGTGTCGCCTTCCAGGTGCAGCCGGACTGGTTCTTTCTCTGCGGAGGCAGATACATGCCCCTTGTCCTGCTGGCGGTCGGCATCGCGCTTGCAGCGACCTCTGTTTTGCAGAAAAAAAAATGGCTGGGTGCTGTCGCTCTCCTGCTGCTGGTATACAGCGCTGGTTCTACGCATGCCGGACGACTTCTCCTGCTTACCGGCCTGCTTTGGATCGTACCGCCCTTTATCCTCTTTCTAATATGCAGAAGTTTTAAACGCTCAGATGATCCGCTTCCGCAAACCCAACCTGCCCCCACTGCTGCAGTGAAAAGCCTGCTGATTATCGGCTGTCTGTTCGGGTTTTCCGCCAGTGCACAGGCAGGAAAGAAGCCCGAAACCCCAGCGCTGTTGAGCGTGGATTATGAGTTCCTGGCGCACAAAAAACACCTGACCGGAAGCCTTTGCTTGAAACTCAAGATGCATAAACATGATGAAGTTGCGGCACTGCCACCCGGATTCATTTACACGGGAAGCAGACTGCCGGATGGTCTGGAAATCCATTTATCCGACGGCGTTCGTAAGGTTCTGTCCAAAAAGAACGGAACATTTACAGCAATCATCGAATTCCTCTGCCCCTATCATCCGGCCCAGACAAAGTCGAAAAATATCGAACCGGATTCAAATAAATTTCTGGTCTTCGACATTTCCCCGGCTCTCAAAAACAGCGTCTCCCTGACCGTACCCAATCCGGACATGGAAATTACATCCGTAACTGCAGTGCACTTTACGGAAAAGCGCAAAGAGAAGACATCCAGGGCTCTTGCGCGGTTTCTGCCCGGAGATACGGCAATCCTGCGGTGGCGTCCCCGCACCCGGCAGACCCGACTGGAAAAGACCGTTTTCTTCTGCGAGGAAAATTCCCTGCTTTTCTGCCGGCCCGGAGTCCTGGAATGCGCCAATTCTTTTGTCTGCCGGATCGCGCAGGGAGAGATCCGCCAGTTTCGCGTACAGATACCCCATGGAATGAACGTAACTCTGGTCGAGGGTGACAAGTTGGGTACATGGCGGTTTGATCCGGAATCGCGGCTGCTTGAAGCCGTACTGTATGAACCAGTAACCGGCAGATACGAACTCCGGGTCGTGACCCAGCTTGCCGTAGACGGTTTACCCTATAAAAAGAAGGTCTCCCTTCCCGTCATGCTCGATTGCGATAGACTGCGCGGCGCCGTGGCTGTGAGCGCGGATGACAGTGTGAGTATCCAGGCGTCCGCGGACAAGGAGTTTATTCCCATGAATTCCGGTGATTTTCCTGTACGGGTGCTGGGCATGCTGAACCGACCGAAAAAATCCGAACAATCCCTGCTCAGGCGTGCCTTCCGCTATATTCAGGCAGACGGAATGATATCGCTGAAAGCGATCCGTGTGCTTCCGGAAATTCGTACGGCTGAGAATTCCGCCTTCTCGGTTTCGGATGAACGCCTGGAGATGAGCACCACACTGGCATTGGATATCCTCAAGGCCGGTATTTTCGATGTCCGCCTGCGCGTTCCTGAAGGGTATGACATCAGCAGCTTAAGCGGCAACGGCGTCAGCCACTGGGACGAAATTCAGAACAGGAAACGGGATGTCATAGTCTATTTCAACCGAAAGACCATGGGGAGGGTTCTGCTGAACATTGCCCTGAGCCGAACGCCGGAAGGCAGATTGACTGCTGTAACAGTGCCGGGTGTCCGGGTTCCGGATTCCGCTAAACACACCGGTACGCTTTCCATATCCAGCCAGAAAGGAATCCGGCTGTCTGTAGAAAAGATGGACTCTGTGCTTGAACTGGATCCAAGAAAAATCGGTCTCAAAGGTAAAGATATTCTTGCGTTCAAGATGCTCCGACCGGACTGGAAGGTCGATCTGAAGGCAGAAGAAGCCTCTGCCAGGCTTGTAGTGGACTCACTGGCGGCAGCGGAATTCTCAGAAGGAATGATGACTGTGCGCAATCATTTTCATTACACCATTACCCATGCCGGTGTCAAGATATTCCACGTGCGTCTGCCCGACGGCGCGACCGGGATCGAAATCTTCGGCGCCGGCATCTCCAAGACACAGCCCGAAAGTCCAGACGGACTCAGCTGGAAGGTGGAGCTTGGAAAGAAAGTCTTTGACAAATACAATCTGACTGTGGTCTACAAACGCGGGTTCAAACGGGAGGATCCAGTCGTGGCCCTGGAGCCGGTCTCAGCGGTCAGTGCCGCACTTCAACGCTGGCACATTGTGGTCAAATCCAATCCCGGAATCGAGATCGTTCCGGAGACAAAAAAAGGTGAATTCACGGAAGCCGAGGCAAGATACATTCCCTCGTTTTTCCGGGCAGGCGATCTTTCCGGAGCCATTCTCTGCTACAAAACACCGGCGGAGAACTTTCTCATCCATCTCAATGTCAAACGGCACAGTTCAGCCCGAATGCTTCCCGCTTCCGTAAACAGGGTTCTTATTGAAACCGTGGTCGCGCACACGGGTCAGTCCATAACCCGTGTGGAAATGGAAATGCAGGTCGGGGGCAAGCGCTTCCTTCAGATGAAACTCCCCCCCGGAAGCAGTCTCTGGTCTACACTTGTAAACAACGGAGCCGTGGTTCCATCCAAGGTCAAAGACGCCTTTCTCGTTCCGCTAAACCAATTCACCAGCAGCAAAGCCGACACCCGGCTGGAGATTACCTACACCAGCAAAAAAAGCAGCACCTGGCAGCCGCGTAATCAGCACTTTATCGGACCGTCATTTGATCTTCCCCTGAAGAATATCGTATGGCGGCTTTACGTTCCCGAAGGACTTTATTACTACGGATATGACGGGACCATGGAATTTTCCCGGGCAATCACTGAACGGGGCAGAAAGCAGGTTTTTGATATCAGCTCTTACAACGTTATTTCCAGAGAACTCACCAACGCGGAAAGCGAACAGTCAATGGAGCTTCTTACTACAGCGCAGAAACAGGCTGAAAGCGGGCTTCAGCAGGAAGCCCGGGATACCATGCAGAAGGCCTACAACTACTCCATCTCCCGTTCCGACCTGAACGAAGACGCCAGGGTTCAGCTTCGCAATCTTCAGCGTCGACAGGCGGTGGTCGGCCTGCTCAACCGGCGCGGAATGCTCAAACCATCCTTTACAGGAAAGACAGATGCGAATGAAGACCTGGACCACTTTACCGAAGAATATGCTCGACGGCTGGAAAGTGCTCTCAGCCGCGAAGAAAACGTCAAGATCAACAAACTTGCGGAACGGATGATTGCACAGCAATTTGAAGCACAGCCAAGGGCATGGCCGCTGAAGCTCAATCTCTCCCGCCAGGGAACGCAGCTGGTCTTTGAGCGCTCGCTCCAGATCAAACCAGACATGCCCATGGAAATAGCGTTCAAGGTCATGGAAAAGAAACGGGTGGATACCGCAACCGAAGCCGCAGGCCTGCTCGGTATTCTGCTCCTCTTCGCAGGCGCAGTTGCGCTGCGAAAGAAGGCAAAAGAAGGAAGGTGAGAACAGATAAAACAGCCGATGGTCGATGGCTAATTGTGCAAAATACTGAACGGATTACCGGGAACGGCATATACCAATAACCGATCTCTCATTACTCATCGTTTTCAGACGAAATCTTGATATTTTCCGCAACCACCCGGGTGATTTCATCAAAGGTAAAGGGTTTCATGACCACAGCAGATACACCCTTTTTCTGCATGGCCCGGATCTCACTTTGGGAACCGTAGCCAGTACAGACAATACATTTTATTTCCGGGTTGATTTTTAGCATGGCAGTCAGGCATTTCTCTCCATCCATGTCCGGCATCCTCAGATCAAGGATAACCAGATCAACCTCATTCCGACGCTCTTTGTAAAAAGAGACCGCTTCCGGACCATTGGCCACGGCAAAGACCGTATACCCGCTGCCTTCCAGCGCTGCAGTTACTATATTCCGCACCTGTGCTTCATCATCCACAACCAGCACCGTACCTCCGGCGGTTTTGTCTGGAACCGATGAAGCAGAGACCTCTTCTTTCTCATCGGTTTCCCGGCATTCCTCGGTCAGCGGGATGTAGATGTGAAACCGTGTTCCGATCTCACGGCGGCTCTGGACATCCACGTATCCCGCGTGGGATTTGATCGTTCCGAATACGGTTGAAAGTCCCAGCCCTGTGCCTTCACCCGCAGGCTTGGTTGTGAAAAATGGATTGAATATATCCTTGAGATCTGCCGAGTCAATTCCAACCCCTGTATCGCTGACTGTAATTTTTACGTATTTTCCAGGCTGAATCTTGGGAGATCCCACACAGTTGAACGAGGCGTCCAACTCTGCATTCATGGTGCTGACAGCAAGCCTTCCGCCGCCGGGCATGGCATCCTTTGCATTAAGAATCAGATTGAGAAATACATGCCGAAGCTGAGATACATTTCCTTTTATCAGTGTACGGGACGCCCGGAGGGATGATTTGATATCAATAAAGCGTTCAAAGGTATCCCGGGCAATGTGCAGAACGTTTTCCAGTATTTCATGCACATCCAGTACCGCCCGGTCTCCTTCATCCTGGCGCGAAAAGTTCAGAAGCTGCTTGATCAGTTTGGCAACTTTATCGCACTCTTCGATCACGGATTCTGTGTTGAAGATAACTTCAGGATCATCCGGCCGTTCCCGCTTGAGCAGTTCGGTATATCCCTGAATCACGGCCAGGGAATTGTTGAAATTGTGCGCCACACCACCGGCAAGCTGTCCCACGGCTTCGAGCTTCTCGGCCTGGTGCAGCCGTCGCTCTGTCTCCCACAGCGCTTCTTTGACAGCCATCTGCTCCTTGACGGATTTGGTCACATTCTGCATGATAAACTGATCCGGAGCAATATTGGTGAACTTCAGATACTTGACCGAATCAAAGATGCTCTCGAGTACAAATTCCCTGTGATCCTCCACCCGTTCCATCAGTTCCGTGCTCAGACAGGTCGGCCGGACAGCAATCTCCACATCCCGGAAAATATGCTTCGGACTAAAGGTATACAGGCTGGCATATCCCAGTCCTTCGCCCATCAGGGGCAGCGGATCAAACAATTCGGAAACCAATTGTCCGTTTATCTCCAGGGTAAGGTGACCGCCGACGCGGGTGGCTACAACGTGATGCTCTTTTCCCTGTTCAATATGCGCATCATAATTAATGGTGCTGTCCACGGAATACGACTTGCGCTGAATGCAGGACAGAAAGTTATCAAATCCGCCAAAGACAAACGAGTACCCCTCCTTGTCAATCAGAGAGGGTTCGCAGATCCCCTCCTGGACATACGGGGAGCGGCCTACCACACAGGAGAGATCCACCGGATCTCTTTCTGCTTTCGCAATATAGGATATTCGGAAGTCCTGCCGGGGACCGATCAGTTCTTTCGTACTGTAGAAATGGGCATCCTGTTCATGAAGAAGCGCTTTGGTTCGGATTTCACTGCCGGATACTTCCCAGACATTTTCCGGTGCCGCGACCCAGGAGTCAAAAGAGTTTTGTTTAGAATTTTTGGAGAAGAATACGGTTTTCCATTTACAGTCACTGAATTCAGCTTCTGCCTTTTTCATTTCCTCCGGCACATTATAAATAAATTCAAAGCGTTGTCGGGCCTCCTCCTGATTGACAAACATTTCGGTAATAGGTCTTCGCTGTTTGGTGAAAAAAGATGTATCCGGAATAATGGTGGAATAGATATACCCGTACCCTTGAATCGTCAGGTCCGGTGCGATCCGGAAATTGGTAAATCCAATGGATGACCGAAAGCAACTGAGAAGATTGAAAGCCATTCGTTTGTTGTGCATGGGTGGAACCTGGCTGGGTCTTTTGCTTGCATTCATACACACCTCATTTCGCGGATAACGATTGCTGTATGTGAGTCGGTATTTCAGGCCGTCCTACAGAAGACGGTTAATTTCCCGGGCAATAATATCCAGTCCCTCGGCTACCATTTTTTCGTCCTGGGCATAGGTGATACGTATACACTCGGTCTTGTGATCCCATTCCTCTGCAAGCCCGGGAAAAAAGTAATGTCCGGGTACGACGAGCACCCCCTGTTTTCGCAGGTTTTCATAGAGCTCCTGACTGGTAATGGGAAGCCCTTCAAACCACAGCCACAGAAAGAATGCACCTTCGGGTTTGTGAATATGAAATCGCGGGCTGGTAATAGATTCTCTCAGGTGTTTGACTGCAGCATCCGCTTTCTTTTTGTAAAACGGATTGATCACATCTCGGCTTAAGCGGATGATTTCACCGCTGGAAATCAGTTCACGAGTCATGTACGCGCCCATACTTGTTGGGGCGAGCGAAAAAATTGCCGTCATTCCGGAGACCGCCCGTATGACATCTTCCTCCGCTACAATAATACCGGTCCGTGTGGCGGGAAGTCCGAACTTGGACAGGCTCATGCAGAGAATCATTCCCGGCTTCCAGGGCAGACCGGCCTCGGTGTATATGGCGCGGGGAAAGGGAATACCGTACGCGTTATCGATAATCAGCGGTATATTTCTTTCTGCTGCCAGATTGGACAGCTTGTAAATCTCTTCGTTTGTAAGCACGTTTCCCGTGGGATTGGTGGGACGGGAAACACAGATGGCCGCCACCTCATCTGTTACTGCCAGGCGTTCAAAGTCTACCCGGTATTTGAATAATGTATCATCGAGAAGATCAATCTCGGGCTTGCGGGACACAAAAAAATCCGGCGTAATGCCGCAATCCGCGTACCCGATATATTCCGGAGTCAGAGGAAGCATAATCTTTTTGACTGTACCGTCTTCAAACTCACCCGCCAGGATGTTGAAGAGAATAAAGAACGCGGTCTGGCTGCCGGTAGTCAGCGCGATATTCTCCGGAGAAACATCCCAGTTGAATTCCGTTCTCAAGAGCTGGGCCAGACTTTCGATAAACCGCACCTCACCCTGCGGCGTGTCGTAGTTTCCGATCATTTTCTCAAATTCATCCGGGGTCTGAAGAATCCGATTCATCTCTTGTCGTAACCGGTCTTCAATCTCTGGGATGTGTGCAGGATTTCCGCCTCCGAGCATGTAGAGTTCTTCTTTACCGGACATGGCCTTGCCAAGATCATCCATCAGCTGAAGGATTCCGGATCCTTTGGTGAACTTCTTTCCCAGTTTGGATAATTGCATTCATTGACTCCTGTTTACGGCGATATTCGATAAACAACTCCGGTTGCGTGATGACGATTATAGCCATCCTGTTCCGGATTTCAAATTGAATTCAAAAAGGGGCTTTGCGCAGGCGGATGGATTTCGGGGTGACTTCCATAAGCTCATCGTCGCTGATAAACGTAATGCAGTCCTCAAGGCTCATATCCCGCGGCGGTGTTAGAATAATATTCTCGTCTGAGCCAGCGGCCCGGGAGTTGGTCAGGTTTTTGGATTTGGCCGGATTTACAGTCAGGTCATCCGAACGGCTGTTCTGTCCTATGATCTGACCGGTGTATACATCCACGCCCGGTCCCATGAAAAGCCTGCCTCGATTCTGAAGATTAAAAAGCGCGTAGGCAACCGTCGTACAGGTGTTCTGAGAAACCAGAACTCCAAAGCTGCGGCTTTTGAGGTCTCCATCGTATTCGCCGTATTCCATAAACATGTAGTTCATCAGTCCCATGCCCTTGGTATCGGACATGAATTCCGAACGGAACCCGAAGAGTCCCCGCGTTGGAATCTTGTACAGGATTCGCGACATTCCGTCGTTCTGATCCATTTCAAGCATCTTGCCCTTGCGGCTTCCGATCTTTTTAATCACCGGCCCCATGAACTCCTCGGGCAGATTGATTGTCAGTTCTTCATAAGGCTCCATTCGTTTGCCGTTTTCCTCCCGGAAAATTACCCGGGGACGGGTGACCTGAAATTCATATCCCTCTCGTCTCATTTTCTCAATCAGGATCGAAATGTGCAACTCACCGCGGCCCGAGACCTTGTACCCAACTTCGGTGTTCAACTCTTCAACGATCAGGGCAACATCGGCCAGGGTTTCACGCTCCAGCCGTTCAAAGAGATGTCTGGATGTCACAAACCGGCCGTCCCTGCCGGCAAAGGGTGAATTGTTGGGAAGAAAGTTCATGGAGATGGTCGGTGGGCTGACCGTGAGTGGTTCACAGGGAATGGGGTTTTCCGGATCCGTAAACGTGTCGCTTACGGAAATCGTATCCCGACCTGCAACGGCAACAATCTCGCCGGTTCCTGCGGCATCTACCGGAACCTTCTCTTTACCTTTGAAGCGGTAGATCTTTGTAATTCTCGCTGGAGTAAGCTCCCTGTTGCTGTCAGCCACAGCAATGGCCTTGTTGATGCTCAGCACACCGGAAGTAATTTTACCGATACCCAACCGTCCCAGGTAGGGAGAATAATCAATGGAACTCACCTGGAGCTGGAGTGGTCCGTCCGGATCACCGGACGGGGCGGGAATGTACCGGATGACTTCATCCATGAGCGGTATCATGGATTCCGGGCTGTCTTCCAGGTTCTTTACGGCAATTCCGTCTCGAGCGGAAGCGTAAATCACAGGAAAGTCCAGGATCTCATCCGGCGCATTTAACTTGACAAAGAGATCGAAAACCTGGTCCAGCACCCAATGGGCACGGCTGTCCGGCTTGTCGATTTTGTTGATAACCACAATGGTCGGAAGTTTCAGCTCCACGGCCTTGCGCAGCACAAAATGAGTCTGTGGCATAGGGCCTTCCTGGGCATCCACCAGGAGCAGGGTTCCGTCCGCCATCTTAAGTACCCGCTCAACCTGTCCGCCGAAATCCGCGTGCCCCGGCGTATCAATGATGTTGATGAGTTTGTCCTGGTAAAAAAAGGATCCGTTCTTGGACGAGATCGTGATGCCGCGCTCTCGCTCCAGGTCCATGGAATCCATGATACGTTCATCTACCACCTGATTCTCTCTGAACAGTCCGCTCTGCTTAAAGAGCTGATCGACCAGGGTGGTTTTGCCGTGGTCCACGTGGGCAATAATTGCTATGTTTCTGATATCTTCACGTTTCATTGGTATATTGGGGGCTACCCCTGCAGCGCGATTTGCGAAACAATGTAATTGCAGGAATAACGAACCGGAAAAAAGGAAATATATATATCTACATCCGGTGAATTGTCAAGATAATTGTTTTGCTTTAAACGACTACGCAGTCATTACTAATCCGTGTTCAGACTGTCCACCAGCTGCGCGAAGTTTACCTTGCCGTAGATCGCGGCAGAGGCTTTTTCACCCTTACCCACAATTTCCTCCAGATATTTCTGCTGTTGATCTGTACTGAAGTTGAGCATGGGAGATCCTTTTTTACGCATGGCATCGATCACATCCTTAATGGTAAGCAGAGATGTGTCCCGGGCCGGAAAGACCTGCTGACTGTCTGAAGAATCTTCGACCAGCACACGTCCGCGGATCAGGGACTCAAGAATATCATTGAGCAGGTGAACCGGGATTTTAAACTGAAGCGAAAGCTGATCCCGAGTCAGGGCGGGTTTTGTTTTTCTAAAAGCCACACTGCAGGCAAGGGTTATGCGAAGGGCCAGAAATTCTTTCACACTCTGGCTCAGACCCCGGGTCCGTTTTTCCATCAGGTAGGTGGTGATATTCTGCGCGGAAAAAGATATCTCGGCACCAAAGAGTACGATCAACCAGACAATGTAAATCCACAGCAAAAAGATGGGAATCGCCCCCAGGGCGCTGTATGCCTTGTTAATGGGTGAGGCCGCCAGCATTTCACCGATATGCCACGCATACATGCGTTTGGCGATCTCAAACACAGTTCCCGCTACCACAGCACCGGTCAGTGCGGGCACAAACCGAACCTTTTTGTTCGGCATGTAAATATACATCAGGGTCAGCAGTGTCCAGTCAAGAATCAGCGGAGCCACCAGGGCCAGCAATGTATTGAAAAAAGTCTGAGAGGATGCTGCAATTGTACTGAGTATAGGAATCCCGCTGAAATACTGTTGAATGTCCGCGCTCTGCAGCGAAGCGATCAGGGTTCCGGTCAGGGCCAGAGATACACCCATGAGTACCGGGCCGAGCGTGAGCAGACACCAGTAGATGATGAACTTCTGTACAAAATTCCGGCCTTTTTTTACTCCCCAGATATCATTGAAGGATTTCTCCATGCTGGCGATAAGACCGATAGATGTAAATATCAGAAAGATAAAGGCAACGGCTCCGATCTCTGCGGTTCTGATATTCTCAATGTATGTGTTGATGGAACTGGTTATCGCCTCTGCCCTGGTGGGATTCAGTATGGACATCAGGGAGTTCTGCAGGCGAGACGCAACATCCGTAAGTTTCCCGAATGCAGCAAAGAGTGAGAGACCGACGGCCAGCATGGGGACAACGGAAAGCAGCGTGGTATAGGTCAGGGCCGTGGCCCGCAGCAGGCAGTCGTGGTCAAAGAATCCCTTGAATACAAAAATAATCAGCCGCAGCCGTTTGATCATAAATCGCCTAACCCGGGAGAGTTCTTCGGTGTCGATTTCCCAGATTCGGCGGCTGAAAAAATAGGATGCTTTTCTGATATAATTCGTAATCATTATGCAGTAAATATAACACACTTTTCTGCGGTTTGCAATCTTTTTTGTGCTCTCTCGCAATTTCAACGCATTCTGCTATAATAGAACACAATGAAGATTTTCAGAAAAACACTTTCACCGATTCTGGATACACTCTTTCCGGACTTCTGCCTGCTGTGCGCGGAACATCCGGTCGCGAAGTGGGGATTGTGTGCGGATTGCCTGAACAACATTATTGGATCTGATGCCCGAAGATGCATCCGGTGCGCGGCTTGCATTGGTGCGTTTGAAACAGAAGCGCCGTGTACGGCCTGCCGCAAGACTGTGCTTCATTTTGACCAGGCAATCGCCCTGGGGTCGTATACCGGAACGCTTCAGCGGCTGATCTGTCGGTATAAGTATCTGCCGGATTACCGTCTGTGCCGGCCCATCCGGGAACTGATCAAGAATCATCTTCCTGAACTGTTTCCCGCAGATCTGATTGTACCGGTGCCGCTTCACTGGAAACGGAAAATGTCCAGGGGATTCAACCAGGCAGAGAGTATCGCTGCTGCTGCTGCACAAAAGCTGGGGATTCCATACACCCCCCGACAGCTTTATCGCAGCCGCTCCACGCTCCACCAGGCCGGACTGAGCCGGACCGCCAGAGTCCGCAATGTCAAGGACGCCTTTTCGGTAACACCGCGCTTGAGAAAGCAACTCAGCGGCAGGCATGTTATTGTAGTGGATGATGTACTGTCCACGGGAGCGACCTGCTCGAACTGCGCCCGGATATTGAAGAAAAACGGTGCCGCTTCTGTAACTGCGGTTGTGCTGGCGCGATGAGGGAATGTATTCGGTAATTCATCAGGATGAGTAGATCGCTAAGATCCAGCCAAGCGCGGTCAGAGAGACCAGTTCATTAAGCGTACCGATCACGTCACCGGTAATGCCGAGGATCATATAGTTGGAGAAGGCACGAAGGACAAAGGTTATCAGGGCTGCAGCGAGCACCAGGGGAAAGACATTCCAGTCCAGAAAAGCAAAACCGATCCCGAGTGTAATAACCGTGGCCTCGACCAGCTGCAGGCCGGAGATCTTTTCCAGGAATTCGTCCGCCAAGCCGCTTTCGCCGTCCTTTCGCGCAGAGGACGAAAAATACATCAGCAGCACCATGGACCATCGGGAAAGTACAAAAGAATAAACCACGGTGAGCAGGGCACCGGAATCCGCGATATGCTTGATCAGCAGAAACTTCACCCCCATGCTGAAGAGAATACCGATTACGCCGAAGCTGCCCAAACGGCTGTCCTTAAGGATTTCAAGTCGTTTTTGCCGATCACATGAACAAAAGAACGCGTCGCAGAAATCCCCTATCGCATCCACATGCAGGCCACCGGTCAATATAACCTCAACGAACAGGAGGATGCATGCTGTAAATTCCGCATGCGAGTCGGTCAGGTGTTTGAACAGCATGGCAAGGGAGACGGCTGCAAATCCGAGCAGGCATCCGACAACCGGAAAGAACGATGTGGACCGGCTGAGTGTCTCTCCGGTAATTTTCAGTTTGCGTCCGGCAGGAATGATTGTAAGGAAGCTGAGTGCGATACGGAACGATCTCAAGACACCCTCTGTATGTCAGGACAAGTCAAGAATCTTTGATTTGAATCTGTCGATCATAGATCGAGCGTCTTCACGGGTTCTTGCTTCAGCAATTAATCGAAGCACAGGTTCGGTATTGGACGGCCTCAAATGTATCCATCGGTTATCCCAGTCCAGGCGCAATCCGTCGGAAACGTCCTGTTTCGGGGATATGGAATCTTCTTTCAGAGTTGCGATAATCTGTTGCGTTTTCTCTGCGGGTATGTTCATTTTCTCTTTAATCATATGATATTTCGGGATGTCTTTAATCAGCTCGCTCACGGTCTTGCCGGATTCAGCCATCCAGTCCAGGATCAGGGCAATGCCGACCAGACTGTCCCGGCCGTAATGTGCCCGCGCGTCAATGACGCCGCCGTTTCCCTCTCCGCCGAATCCGCATTTTTTCTTCTGCATCAGCTCCACGACATTGGCTTCACCGACCGGGCTGCGATATACCTTTTTGCCGTACTCGGCCGCGACATCGTCCACCATTCGGCTGGTACTCAGGTTGACCACAATATCCGTGGGATTCTCAGACAAGATGTATTTGGCACCCATGGCCAGTGTGTATTCCTCACCGATAAACTTACCTTCTTCTGAGACAACCGCCAGCCGATCCGCATCCGGATCCTGTGCAAAACCAATA
>CAZGEP010000071.1:0-22179 GCA_964524955.1 uncultured Planctomycetota bacterium
GGAAACTCAAGGAAGACGGCTATGTGGACACCATCAAAAGTGCAAAGCGCATGATCGAACGCCGGGATCCTGAAATCTGGGACGTACTCGAAGAAGTCATCAAAGGTCATCCCGTTCTGCTTAACCGTGCACCAACGCTTCACCGGATGGGAATTCAAGCGTTCTGGCCCAAGCTGGTTGAAGGCGATGCAATTCAGATTCACCCCCTGGTCTGTCACGGATTCAATGCCGATTTTGATGGAGACCAGATGGCGGTTCACATACCGCTGTCCCTGGAAGCCAGAACCGAAGCCAAGGTGATGATGGTTCCGAGTCGGAATATTTTCTCTCCGCGTGACGGTATGCCGATTATATCACCGTCACAGGATATTATTCTTGGCGCCTATTATCTGACCAGTATGCTGGATAATGAGAAGGGCGAAGGGAAAATATTCAGCAGCTCAAATGAAGTAATGACAGCCCTTCAGAACGGAAAAGTTTCCAAACACGCCAAAATCCGGATCAAACTTCCGAAAGAAACCAAGATGGAAGGCGAATACAAGAAGGAATTTGCTGAAACCGGCCTGCTTCGAACCACCCCTGGAAGGGTTGTGTTCAATGAGATCCTTCCGGAAGGTATTCCGTTCTACAATAAGCTTATGGAAGAGAAAAACCTTAACGGCATTATCATGGATTGCTATGAATATTTACCCTATAACGCAACCATAAAACTGCTGGACGACCTGAAGGATATCGGTTTTGAGGAAGCCAGTCTGTCGGGGATTTCTTTTTCTGCAGACGATCTTAAGATTCCGGATAAGAAAAACGAGGTGATTCGGGCTGCTGAGAAAGAAGTGGAGAAAATCAAAAAAGCGTTCCGAAAAGGTATTATCACTGAAGGGGAGCGCTACAATCAGATTATCGACATCTGGACGCATGTCAGAGAAGAAATCAGTCAGGATCTGGTTAAAGGTTTGCAGAATGATATTCGAAACGGCAAACAGTATCTGAATCCAATTTATGTCATGACCCATTCCGGTGCCCGTGGTAACATCAAGCAGATCCGGCAGCTGGCCGGCATGCGGGGATTGATGGCCAAACCGTCAGGAAAGATTATTGAGGAGCCGATTAAGGCAAACTTCCGAGAAGGTTTGCGCGGATATGAATACTTCAGTTCGACACACGGCGCCCGTAAAGGTCTGGCAGATACCGCCCTGAAAACGGCTGATTCCGGATATCTTACGCGAAAACTGGTAGAAGTTGTACAGGATATCGTTATCCGTGAAGTGGATTGCGGTACACTGAATGGCGTATCCAAGGGAGCTGTATATCGCGGAGATAAACTCGAAATATCCCTGGCGGATGCAATCGACGGCCGCGTGGCCAGAGATAATATTGTTGATATTATCACGGATGAGGTGATTGTCTGCGAGGGCGAACTCATCACCCGCAAGATTGCCAAGCGGATCGAAGATCTGGGATACGAGAAAATTCGGGTTCGCAGTCCGTTGACATGTGAGTCAAAGTTTGGGGTTTGCCAGAAGTGTTACGGTGCGGATCATTCAACCGGACTCATGGCAGAAATGGGGACGGCTGTTGGAATTATTGCAGCCCAGTCCATCGGAGAGCCGGGTACGCAGCTGACCATGCAGACTTTCCATATCGGAGGTACAGCCAGCCGTCTGGTTGAGCAGTCTGATATCTTTTCCAAGAGCAAAGGTACGGTTTATTTTCGGGATTTGAAATTTGTTGAGAATGACGAAGGGCGCAAGATTGTTCTGACCCGAAACGGTGAGATCTACATCAATGACGATAAGGGCAGGGAAGTGGAAAAGAACAGTATTCCGATCGGTGCTACACTTTTTGTGGAAGAAGGTCAGGAGATTGGCAAGAATGTGAAGCTGGTTGAATGGGATCCGCATATTACGCCGATTATCACTGAAAAAGGCGGTAAAGTCAAGTACGAAGATATTATCCCGGACATCACACTGCGTATAGAAAAGGACAAGGAAGACGGAACAGAACGTCGGGAAATCATGGAACACAAAGGGGACCTTCATCCCCAGGTTCTTCTTGTGAATGATGAAGGAAATATCGTGGACGTGCACGCGGTTCCGGAAAAAGCCAGCCTTGAAGTCAAGGAAGGGCAGACCATTTCTCCCGGTACCCTGGTGGCCAAGACCGCTCGTGAAATCAGCAGAACGCAGGATATTACCGGTGGTCTGCCGCGTGCGACCGAACTCTTTGAAGCCCGTAAACCCAGGAATCCCGCCATTATGAGTGAGATCGACGGTGTGGTTGAGTTGGGTGAACGAAAACGCGGCAAACGAAAAGTGCTGGTGCGTAACGAAAGCGGTATGGTTCGTGAGCATTTAATTCCACCCGGAAAACATCTTCGGGTACATGGTGGTGACCGGGTGAAGGCGGGTGAACCGCTGGTTGACGGACCGCTGGTACCGCATGATATTCTCAGGATCTCCGCAGAAGAACGCGTCCGGGAGTATCTGCTCAATGAGGTTCAGGGTGTTTACCGATCTCAGAACGTAAGCATTGACGATAAACACATCGAATTGATTATTCAGCGAATGCTCCGCAAGGTCAAGATTACAGACATGGGCGATGCTGATTTCTACAGCGATGTAGTGGATAAGATTGAATTCAGGGAGAAAAACGCAGAAATTATCAAAAAAGGTGGTACACCAGCACAGGCAACGCCCATGCTGATGGGAATTACCAAGGTTTCTTTGCTGTCAGAGAGTTTTGTTTCTGCCGCTTCTTTTCAGGAAACCACCAAGGTCCTTACTGATGCGGCCCTCAGCGGGCGTATCGATACACTGCAGGGACTCAAGGAAAATGTAATTTTGGGTCATATCATACCCGTTGGAACCGGGTTTGCACAATGCCTTACAGCTGTCCTGCATAAAGATGTCCCGGAGATTGAAGCGCCCGAGGATGAAGATGAAGACTCGGAAGAATAAAATTTGTTGAAAGGAGTACCTGTACATGCCGACCATTAATCAGTTGGTGAGAAAAAACAGAAAGAAAATCAATAAACGGAGCAAATCCGCACTGCTTGACAGTTGTCCTCAGAAACGAGGCGTCTGTCTTCAGGTAAAGGTGGAAGCTCCAAAGAAACCGAACTCAGCCTTGAGAAAAATTGCCAGAGTCCGGCTTTCGAATGGTAAGGAAACGACTGTGTATATCCCCGGTGAAGGACACAATCTTCAGCCGCACTCAATCGTACTGGTTCGGGGCGGCAGGGTTCGGGACCTTCCCGGTGTCCGGTACCACGTAATCCGTGGAACGCTGGATACGGTAGGGGTGGAAGACAGGCGTCAGGGACGTTCCAAGTATGGAACCAAACGGCCCAAATAAGTCCATTACGGCACCGATTCGTTATCGTTGTAATTGAGACAGATAATCCTGTGCAGTAACGAATTGCGTATCGGCAAATACGGAATATATAAAAAAGCAGGGCTTTCTAAAAGGCCCTGCTTTTTTTGTTTAAATCAGGTGAGTGTTCAGTCAACGGATACCGGGCGTTTCTCATACGCAGAAGTTCGCATTCTGCTGCATACCTTAAGGCTGTATAGCCCTTCACTTACAGGAACGTTGGTTTGCCGATCTTCCTTGAGGCAGGTAAGAAAATGAGAAAGTCCATCTTCAAGTTCATAAGTGTCCATCGGATCAATGATATGCGGCGCCAGATACTGGCTGTCGGTTTCTTTGCTGAGCTTGATGAGTGGTTTGACATTGTGCGGTGACGGGGCAGTAAAGTGTTCGGCGGCTGACGCCTTTGTGCCGATGACCCCAGTTTGATGATCTCGAAGCATCCCCACCTGATCGAAAAGATTTCCGATGGTACCGTTCTTGAAACGAAGAATCGAATAAATAAGTTCCTCGGACTGTTGTTTTGGCGGCAAGGTGGATTGAGCCGCTGTATATACATCACTGACCTCACCGGCCACCCATACGACAAAATCAACAATATGACACATGTGATGAATGATCCATCCACCGGATTCTTCAGGTTCGCAGACGGCTCGGTGTCGTTTCCCGCTGCTGTGAAATCCGTATCCGCGTCCAACACTTGCCCATATACTCAGCATTGTTCCAAGTTCACCGCTGTCTGCCAGTTCCTTTAGTTTCTTATACACTGGTTGGTAGCGCATGGTGTAATTGACGCCGTTGATCAGGTTCTTTTCTTCGGTCGCATCGACAATGGCCTGACCATCCGCTTCAGTGAGTGCGATGGGTTTCTCAATCAGGTATGGGATACCTGCTTCACAACACTTGACTGCGGCCTCCTTGTGCGCTTGTGACGTAGAGACAATGAGCATGAAGTCGATACCGTGATCAATCAGTTTATCCACAGTCGCATAGGCTTTGAGTCCGTATTCACGTTCGGCCAGATCTCGCTTTTCCTTACCCCGATTGCAGACTGCCGTGATTTTGAAGGAATCACTGAATTGAGTGCCGCAGTTAATGCTGCGGGTCATGCCCTGTCCTACACCGCCGAATCCGAATACACCACCATGTAACATGGGTAACTCCTAAAAACGTTGTTCAGATTCCAGAGCCGGGAAACTCAAGCTCGGGTTCGTTAAATTTCTGCAGAGTTATCTGCGAATGTTGAAAAAACATCTCATGACCATTTGCCATCTGATCAAAACTCATTCGATACGACAACTCTCGATTGGCAATGAGTTCCTCGAGAGTCGCAAAGCGGGAATTATCCTTTGTATAGTAAAAGATACCAAGCATGGAGTCGAATACATTTAATCCGTCCGGTGTTTCCAACGCAAGGGCAACATGCCCTCTCATTCCCAGGCGCATTCCTCGAAAAGTCTGTCCAAGATTTCTGCCGATGGCCGTGCAGAGTTTGTTCAGTACGCGGGCATCGTTGTCGCAGAAACATCCACGAATGCGAAGAATGCTTTCTGAATTCAATTGACCGGCCAGTCGGGAGAGACTGCTGCTGTGAACCGTTACAGCCGGGTTGTGACAAAGAATAGATGCTGCACACAGGGCATCGCGCCAGTCAGGAAACTCACGGGTAATCCAGTCCGCCATTTGGTTATAGATGTCCGAATCCATCAGATTGAAGGTGATTTTCTTTTGGTCATCTGATGCAGTAAAGTCTGACGGTGCGCCATTTTGCGTTGTTTTCAGCATCAGATTGGGTAGCCTGGACAGGATAAATCTGCGGTATGTGTCTATAAATTCAGACGATGCGGGATCCGGTTTGGGTGCGGGGGGGGCGCCAAACCGATCTCGTGTAATAATACCGGCATCAAATCCAATCGGAAATGCAGCCTTCCAGATGGTACGATTGTTTTGGCGAAGATCCAGATGCATACGGACAATTCGTTTGTTTGCAGGGCTCCATTTACCGCGAAAGGGCAGATGAAAATCAACAGCTGAAGGCGGATCTCCGGAGATGAATGTTTCTTTGGAATCTTCGGGAAGTTCCACATGTACAATGGTCTGGTCCCAGGGTTGATTTGCGTGGATTTTCAGCGTGTTATCTCCCCAGCAGGGTTTACCGAAATCGAGAGATGTTACCGTAAAGGATGAAGGATGAGGGTACAACTTTCCAAAAACAAGAGGGACTTCATCCAGGGCAAATGCAAGCGTTTCCGGCCATCTCAGGGACGACGGGGGCTGGCTCTCCGGACTGAACCAGGTCGGGCCGGAGCTGCATGCTTTCAGTAGTAATCCTGCGCAGGAGGGTTGCTCTGGAAGTGAGATCTGTATTCGTCCGAACCAGCCATATTCGGTTTCGGTAACGGTAGTTACAGGTGTGGACGACGGCTCCTTTATTGAGCGGCTGAATATCTCCGCGGGCATTTCACCTGGAATTTTCATGCTGTATGAAGATAGTGTCTCATTGTCCCGAGTCAACGCGGTCATCCAGCAGGTGCTGTGGTCGTTGAAGGGGTCAAGCATTACTACGATATGATCTCTGTAATACCATTCCGGAGCCAGGGTCTTATTCAGTCCCTGGACAGCTTTGGATATGGCCGCGTCTATTGTCAGGGCGTTATCTGCGATGGAGAGCTGGAAAACGACGCTGCAGTTTGGATCATCTTCCAGAACAATAATTCCGTTCCGTGGGTCGTGTTGTTTGCTTGGCAGTTTATCAGCGCCAACCGGAGAATCTGTACACACGCAAATCGGAGGCTGGAGGATTGTTTCCCATCGGAACATGAGTAAAGATCCCTGCTGTAAAATTATTTTGTGAATTTCTGAATTTCTGTGACAGAAGAAAATAAGTCAGGACGGGGCCCCCAATGCGGAAGGGGCTTGTCCAGCTCAAAACAACCGAGATCCGGTGCTTTTCCGGTAAACGAATTATTAAAACCGGGCAGATTCACAGCGGCATCTACTGCATCGGAATTTTCACTAAGCCTGGCATCAATGTCGTTACCCTTGAATATGGTGTCGCAATTTTTGGGAGGCATCAGACCACTTTTAAAGCAGGTTTTGATGTTGATCTTGACGGCACCAGTACCCGCATAGATTTTTCCCGCTTTTTTTGCAGCATCCATTGTCTTGTATGTGTAGCGTCTGTTCCACCGGGCAAATGTAGTGTCCCCGCCGTATCCGTCGTTGTCAAAGTCTGATTCGCGCATCCGTGAAGTGCTGACATACAGGCCCCAGGCGTTGTTGCAGAGAAATAGATTGTTTCTGGAAACCACATTGGTCACGGTTTCGTTTGCAGGTGATATTTTAAAGGCATCTCTCTGTTTCAAGCAGGTATTGTGAAATAGCAGGACGCCGGTGGTATGGTTGTTAAGTTTAAACGGCGAGAAAGAATTGTGACCGTTGTAAAGAAAATTTCTGTAGATGTAGATGGGGCCGCCTTTACTCGGCTGTGCTGTTACCCCATGAGCGAAATTAAAGATCCGATTTCGATAAACTCGCATGTTGAATTTTCCGTAGTCGGCTTCGAGTCCGTCATCGGTGCAGATCGTAATGTCATTGTTATGCCAGTCGCAGGCAGACAGAAATCCATGACCGCATCCATGAATGCCGTCACCTAAGTTCTGCATGAGATTGTATGCGGCCACATGTCCGGCTCCTGTTATTTTTATCGAGGTATACGCTTCGATACCTCTGGTTCGCGGCCATTTTGTGGGACCGGTAAAGGTGTTGTCCGCAATGAAAAAATGTTGTGACTGATTATATCCACCATTATGTGCGGTAAATCCCTTGGTCATGTCACGGAAATTACACCGGCGAATGACCCAGTTCGATCCCCGGTGGGCAACGATTGCATATTGTCTCCCCTGAAGGGTCAGGTCTTCAAACCAGATATGTTTGGTAAACCATCCTTCTCCGTCATCACTGCAGGCACTGACCAGGCGACCACCGGTCTTAAAGTTGCCGCCGCCGTCGAAAATAACCTTGCCGTCTCCGGCAGCCCTGAAAATAATGGGTTTGCCGGGTTCACCGGATACATTGAGTATCCAGGTGTTGTTTTTGCAGTTTCCTTTTACATATGTACCTTTGTGCAGCAGAAAAAGAGTTCCGGGTTTCGCGTTTTTTACGGCTTCGTCCAGTCCAAGGAACGGATCCGTTTGGGTTCCTGTTCCTCCGCCTTTGCCCGGAATAACATGTTTGACAATCATTTCTTTGGGTTCGACGGGTTCCTTCCAGGTTTTCATTTGCAGGTTTTCTTCCTTGTTTCCGCCGTCCGGATCTTCCAGACGGAGTCTGGCGTCGTAGGACGTATTCGGTTCCAGATCCACAATGCTGCCGGCAAACATCCATCCGTCCTTGACGGTGTGTTCCCGAGAGCGGTTGCTGCGGTCCGGATTGGGCAGCGTTCGAAAAAGAGGGTAGCCGGAAATCCATTTCTTTTCCCCTTTTTTTCTGTACGATACCTTGATGACTGCATTCTTGTTCTGATCTCCGGTTATCGGCCATCGAACACCAAGGCAATGAAGTGTGGCAATTTCCTTGAAAACCTTACCCGGGATTGATTTATCCTCAGCTGTCAATATAGAGGCAAAGAACAGAAAGAAACTGCCGGATAAAACGAGAATACTCATTCTTAACATTCATTATCTCCCAAAAAAGTGATTTGAAAATATTATAGTATATACTTAGCAGCTGTCCAGTCTGTTCAAAAAAAAGATTGTAACAGAACAATACCCCTTGAAGGTGTTGCCCAGAGCCGGTATAATACGAGCATGAAATTACAACCATCCATCTTAGTCTTTGCTGCGCTGCAGGCTGAAGTAAAGAAAATTCAGTCCCGGTGTGTCCGAAAACACGTTATTCAAGGCATCAAGTGTCAGGAGATGGAACGTGAAAACGGCAAGCGATTTATGGTCTGTATCGGAGGCGTAGGCTTTGAATTGGCAAGTAAGGCACTGAGAACTGTGCTCAAAGACATTAATCCAGATTTAATTCTGAATGTTGGATCCTGCGGTGGGCTCGCACCAGAAATGCAGTTGGGGGATGTTATACTGCCGCAGCGTATTGTTTCTATTGATTCTGATTTGAATCCGCTCGAGCTGGAAATTGATGAATTACCTCTGGAGTATATACGAAACATCTTAAGCGAAAGTCAAATCCCGACCGGATATAAGAGCCTGTATTCTTCACACACAGTCCTCAGTTCTCTGGAAGAGAAAAAGAATGCAATCCGTCTGACCGGGTGCGGGATTGTAGATATGGAATCCTACTGGGTTGTTGAGGCTGCCCGTGAGTTCGGATGCAGTGCTTGTGTTATGCGGGTTGTTCTCGATGACTCAGACACGGAACTGCCGGTTTTTTTCGGTACGTTTCGTGGAGTTCCCGTGCCAGGGCTTAAGCCTAACAACCTCATTAAGCTTCCAGGCCTTGCCAAAAAGGCATCAAAAGTATCTAAGATAATTGGAAATGCTGCAGGAATTGTTATTGATAGATTCGAACGTAACTCTTAATGCCTGAAAGGATTTTCTGGAATGCCTGATTATAAAACAATTGGAATCATTCCCGCAAGAATGGGATCAACGCGACTTGCCAGAAAAATGCTTCTGGAACAGACAGGGCTGCCTCTGGTTATTCATACTGCATCGCAGGCAAAGAAAGCAGCAATGCTTGACGACCTGATTGTTGCAACAGATTCAACGGAGATTGAAGCCGTTGTAATCGAAGCCGGCTTTAAAGCCGTAATGACGTCTCCGGAACATCAGTCCGGGACAGATCGTGTTGCTGAGGCGGCACAAGATATTGAAGCGGACTTTATCGTAAATATCCAGGGGGATATGCCGGAGCTGCCGCCTCAATGTATAGACTTGCTTATCCAGGGAATTCAGGAGTCGGATGCTGATATGGCGACCCTTGGCTGTACCTTTGATAACGAGGATGATTTTAAGGATCCGAATACAGCAAAAATCATCCTTAACAAAGACCGGGATGCTGTTTATTTCTCACGTGCGCCCATCCCTTTTCCTCGAGACAATACGTTCTCGGAAATACAGGGTTTCATTGTTAAGCATATTGGAATCTATGCGTTCAAACGTTCGTTTCTGTTCGAGTTCAGCAGTATGCAACCCGGAACACTTGAGCAAATCGAAAAGCTTGAACAACTGCGTGCCATTGAGAATGGAAAACAGATCCGGATAGTACATACCGACAGGTATGTAAAGGAAGTGGAGACCGCCAGTGATTACCAGGCGTTTGTTTCCGCCGGAAAGCAGAAATGAGATTTATTCAGGTCCATACCAATCCCAATCTTGAGATTTTTATTTCCACAGAAGCATGAGCCTGAGAGATCCGAACGGAATTGAGAATATGCGATCGTATGTCACGTCTGCGTGCAATTTGAGCGCCTGGACATGTCCTTCCATCCGGCAGTGCTGCTATGAAGTTCGCGAGGATGTGGTCCAAATATTCACTGAGCGCTATGTGGAATGTCCAGATAGCATTGTTATGCGGGGCGGAAAGACATTTCTCAGCCTTCAGCAGATTATACGTTTCATACTGATTCGCGCTGGAGTTCATTCCGATTGCATCCGGATTTCAACTGAATGCACCATGTGCAGAAAAGATCTTTTTTACTCCTATCGGCGTGAAGATGCCGGTTGTGGACATCAGTTGTGGACATCAGTTGATACTGGCCAGGCGAAAATGAATGAACCTTTTAAGTGTGTTTCCGCTTATTACTCTGACAGGCAGGTGCTTGTGAATAGAAGTTGATTCTGTTTCCCGAGATCTCGGTCGTGTGATAAATATCACATAAAAAGAAAAAAATAACCTTGATTTTTACGGGTTTTTAAAGTACGATTTGGTCACAATTAATATGTTTTTGAAGGAGGAATACCATGAATCGGATTACGAGGTCCGCTTGTACAGTTTTCTGTTGTTTGCTGATCATCGCGTGCACTTGGCAGGTAACCGTTTCGCTTGAGAAGAAACCGGGCACCGGAAACACGGAACTCCTTGAACATATTAATAAAGCGTATATCAAGGGTCTGGATTATCTGGTAACAAGACAGCACGCAGACGGCAGTTTCGGAACTGTACAGAAGGATGTGGGCATTACCGGGCTGATTGTTTCGGCTATTGCGCAGTTAAGACCAGAGAGCCAGACACCGTATAAAAAGACATTGGTTAAGGCGGTGGCCTATATTCTCAAGCAGCAGAACAAAGACGGATCTTTTGGTGAGGGCAAGGGACTGGCCAATTACTGGACATCCATCTCAATTATGGCACTTGGAGATGTGAATGCGAAGAAATACAGCAACCAGATTGCAAAGGGAAGGACATATCTGAACAATACACAGTTCAGCGAGAACTACAAGGGCTTCAAGAAAGACGAATGGCAATACGGTGGATTTGATTATGATTCCAATGAAAAGGCAGGCGTGGAGAAAAACGCTGGACCGGATTTGAACAATACCGGTTTTGCGCTGGAAAGTCTCAAAAAGGCAGGCCTTCCCAAAGACAGCGACGTTTGGAAACGCGCGGTGTATTTTCTCAAGCGCTGCCAGAACAGCAGTGAAGTGAGTGATCTGCCTGAGATATTCAAGAAAAAGAAAGGTAAGAAAATTGCGCTTACAGATGACGGTGGTGCCATGTATTATCCTGGAAATTCCAAGGTGGAGGAAGATACAAAGGAAGGCAGGATCTTTCATTCCTACGGCAGCATGTCCTATATCCTGCTTCAGAGTTATCTTTTCTGCGGAATCGATAAGGACGACAGAAAAGTAAAAGAGGTGATGGCGTGGATCCGGAAGAACTTTTCTCTTGATGTTAATCCCGGTCTTGAAAAACAGAAAAAGGAAAACGCGGGCAAGCAGGGTTTGTTCAGTTATTACCGGGTGATGTCCTCAGCATTGCTTACGTATGGAGAACCGTCATTCAAGATTGGATCAGGCAGGACCGTACACTGGGCGGAAGCACTGTCGCTCAAACTGTTGCAGGTTCAGGATAAATCAGGAAAATGGGTAAACAAGGCTTCCCGCTGGTGGGAGGGTGATCCGGTGCTGGTCACAGCCTATTCGTTATTAACATTGGACAACTGTGTTAAACAATTGAAAAAGGGAGATTGACTCCATGGGTTTTCAGGGTAATTTGGGTACCATGCATTTAAGTGATTTGCTTCAGAACCTGATGATGAATCATCAGACAGGTATTCTCAGCATTCGGGATGCTGAAGCCGGAGATATCCTGCTCTTTTTTTATGAGGGGAATTTATCTCTTTTCAATTCACAACAGCTTCGTCAACTTGACTGGCAGAATGTACTGATCTCCAAGGGAAAAATAACCTTGGACGGAATCCATCAGGGGGAACTTCAAAATGACAAAGGAGAGGTGTTTGTCAAAAAGGCCATCAACAAGGGGCTGGTTACAGAAGATGTTTTCACTGAAATACTCAAGAATTTCACGGAGGAGGAAATATTTGAACTCTTCCGGATCGAATCTGCGGATTTTGAATTCAAGGAGGCAGAAAACTCCGGCGAAGATTTTATTTACAAAGAAATGTTTGGAAAAATTCAGTTTAACATCAACCACATGATGATGGAGGCTGCCAGAAGGATTGATGAATGGGAACGGATAGGCGAGAAAAGCATCTCGCGAAACGCTGTTTTTTTGCTGGACGAGGACGCGGATCTGAATACAGAGGGATATACACCTGAGGAACAGCAGGTATTGCGACTGGCAGACGGAAGAGCAACATTTGGTGAGATTATTCTTAAATCCGGGCTGGGGAAGATGCAGGTAGGTAAGTTGTTTTCTTCGACAGCAGAAAAGAATATGATGCGCGCATTTGACAAAGATGAATTGGAGAACCTCGTCCGCACCTTTATCTCTGAAGATAACTATGAAGCAGCTCTTTCCATATTTCAGGCACTCCTGGAGATTGAGAACGACAATATTGACTACCGGGAAGGCCTGGCCAAGTGTTATGAAAAACTGAAAATGGCCGACAATTCTGTGCTTCAGTATGAAATCATCATCGGCATGTGTATTGAAAGAGAGTTTTACAAGGAGGCTATCGGTTTCTGTCGCACAGTATTGGATCTGACGCCCACTCGCCTGAATATTCATCGAAGGCTTGCGGATGTTTATCTGAAGATCGGCAAAGGAAAAGAAGCCGTTACCGAGCTTAAGATTCTTGTTGAGGAATATTTGAATTCCGGTATGGTAAAAAAGGCTCAGGAAGCCTGCGTGGAAATACTGGACATCTCTCCCGGAGAGACCAAAATTCAGGAAGAGCTGGCAAAGTCCTATCAGGGTATGGGGGAAAAGGCAAAGGCGGTTGAAACGTATAAGGCGCTGGCAGAAAATCTCCTGAAGAGAGAGAGCTACAGGGAAGCCATTGACGTTTACAGACGTGTCTTGAAAATTGACAGTTCCGACAGTGAAGCCAAGGAGAAGATCGCGGAAATTATGACCGTTACGGGTATGGCCCGTGCTCGTAAACGAAAGATTGTAACCGCATTTATTGTGTTGCTGTTTATCGGTCTTGTAGCTGGAGGAATTATTTACTATTACAACAATGCGAAAAATGATTTTACAACCGCAAAAAAGCAGGCAGAAAAACTTGTTGAAGACAAGAAATACTTTAAGGCCAAGGAAATCCTTCAGGCCTATGTGGATGCGTATCAGTTTTCCCCATTTAAAAAAGATGCATCAGATACAATTGATGATATCGAACGGATTATAATCGAAGAAAAGGAAAAAAAGAGTAAAACAACCGAGAAAGAGAAGGAAAAACTTGAAAATGCAGTGGCCAAATTGCTTGGCATTCCGGAAGACTCACCACTGGAGCCGAGGATTGCTGCTTTTGAAAAGATGATTTCGGAGCGGAAGAAAGATCTTGAGAAATATGAATTCCTGGATCGGCTGAACAGCAGGATAAAACTTCTGAAGAACAAACTGGCAGAAGCCCGAACACTCTATACAGAAGCCAGAAAAATGGATACGGCCGGCAAATATGGTGAGTCTGTAAAATTGTATGCACAGCTTCTTGCTGATTTTGGCAATACCCAGTTTGCAGGCAAGGTTGCCTATCCGGTTTCTTTTTCTGTAACGGTCAAGGGGGCTACGGTTCGCTTTGGAAATGAGCCGCCGGAAAAACTTCCGTGTGTGAAACGATATGCGCCCGGCAAGAGTTGTGCGTTTATCGTTCAGAAACCCGGGTACATTCCAGTCAAGGGAACGGTTAAGGACGGCGCTCCCTTTCAGGTATCCGCCAAACTGAATCGTGAATTTCGGGTGATATACAATGCCAATGATCCGATTGAGTCCAGGCCTTTTTATAAGGATGGTGTGCTTTTCTTTGGTTCCCGAAACGGTAAAATGGCTGCAGTAGAAGCGCGTACCGGCAAAGAACTGTGGCGTAAACAGGTCAAAACTGCAGGAAGTGATATTTCGGCTACGCCCGAATACGATGACGGAAATATCTATATCGGTACATTCGGTGGCCATTTGTATGCGATTATTGCTTCCTCCGGGGATGAAAAATGGAAAGTGAATATCGGACGGGCTATCAAGGGCGGTGCCGTGGTCCATCAGGTGCCGGTTTTAAATTACAGAAAACTGATTTTTGTAGGCAATGAAGCAAATAAAATATGTGCTCTGTACGCGAATGATGGAAGTGAGCGATGGATCTGCAAGACAGAAGGTGCGGTATATTCAACACCCGTTGCCCTTCGCCATAATGTTTTCATTGGATGTTCGGACAATAATCTGTACGTATTGGAAGCTGCGACTGGCAAGAAATGGGCTACAGTAAAGACCGATGGTCAGATCGTATCCAAGCCGTTAATTACGCAGGAAAATAAAGATGCAACATTTGTTACGGGCTATATCACTTCCAAAGACCGATTTGCGTATTCGTTCAGACTGGATGTGAAAAATAAAGACAAGGAACCGGAGATTCTCTGGAAGTTTCTGACCAAGGGACCGCTGATATCGGATCCGGTGCTCGTTAATAACATGATTTTATGCGGTGGACGGGACGGCATCCTTTATGCACTGAACGCCAAGACAGGAAAACTGGCGTGGAAGAAAACAACCCCAGGAAAGTACGTAACCACTCCCTTTATTTATAAAAATCGGATTTATATCAGTGTGGGCAATGGTACGGGGTCGGGCAGAGGATATGTGCTGGCCTATACGCTGAGTGGAGACGAGATCTGGCGGTTTTCCGCAGATACAAACATCAGCTCTTCCGCCTGTGTCTATAATGACAAAATATACGTGGGAAGCGATAAGGGAATTATCTTCTCGTTTGACGTTCTTAAGTGAAGCCTGCTGCGAAATTGCCAAGAATAAAAATCACCGCGAACCGTTCAGCCGAAAAAATGGTTCGCGGTGTTCTTTCCAGATATCAACTTCATACGGTTTGTCGTTCTGCAAAGTGTCCCAATATCAATGAGTGTTTCAGCTGTGGTACTGCTACATTCATGATCCTTGGGAATCGCTGTACACGGGGCTGCCTCTTTTGCGGTATCCGAAAGCATCATCCGGTTCCGCTTGATCCGGACGAGCCAAACCGGGTAGCGGCCGCTGCGTCCGAACTCGGCCTGCGTTACATCGTGATTACGTCCGTAACCCGCGATGATCTGGATGACGGCGGGGCCGGTCATTTTAACCAAACCATACAAACGGTTCGCAAATCCAATCCCGAGGCAGGGATTGAAGTTCTGGTGCCGGATTTTCAGGGAGATTCAAGTGTCGTTGATACCGTGCTGAATGCCGCTCCGAGAGTATTCAATCACAATCTGGAGACGATTCGTCGATTGTATCCTGCGGTACGGCCGGCGGCAGATTACGTCCGCTCACTGAATGTGCTCAGACAGGCATCACGAGACAGTGACGTGCTGATTAAATCTGGAATCATGGTTGGTTTGGGTGAAAAGGAAGATGAGCTGAAGAAGCTCTTTCAGGATGTTGTCAACGCCGGTGTGCAGATATTAACAATCGGACAGTACCTGAGTCCCACCGGTGATCATTATCCCGTGCAGAGGATATATGCGGAGGAAGACTTTGCTCGTCTGGAAAACTTGGCCCGGAAGGCGGGGCTGGCCGAAGTTGTTTCCGGGACCTATGTTCGAAGTTCCTATCGGGCCGGCGAAATCTGTGCCCGCCTGACCGCAGAAGGAAGGGATTAAAAAAGCCCGAATCGCTTTGTTGCGTTCGGGCTTTTATCATTTCGAGATCGATTTTTCAATACGACTGTCGAACGATCTTATTTCTGTTCATCGTCATCAACTACGCGAAACTCCGCATCGCTGATATTATCATCTTTCTGCTGAGCTCCACCCTCAGGTTGCGGACCGGCCTGCTGCTGCGGCCCCTCTGCTGTCTGCTGTCCCTGCGCACCGGCTTCCTGAGATGCCTGCTGGTAAATCATAGAGGCAATGGCCTGAGCCGCCTGAGTCAGATCTTCTATGCCTTTGTCAATATCCTGCTTATTATCTGTCTTCAGTTTTTCCTGAAGATTGCTGATTGCCTCTTCGATCTTTTTCTTGTCTTCATCCTTGACCTTATCCGCGTGTTCCTTGAGTGTCTGTTTGGTCTGATAGATCAGCTGATCTGCAGTGTTTCGAGCGTCAATCAGTTCTTTTTTAGCCTTGTCTTCAGACTCTCGATCCTTGGCCTCTTTGACCATGCGTTCGATTTCATCTTCCGAAAGACCGGATGAGGATTTGATCTCGATTTTCTGTTCCTTACCCGTTCCCTTGTCTTTGGCTGATACGTTGAGAATTCCGTTGGCATCAATATCAAAGGTGACTTCCACCTGCGGTACACCACGGGGAACAGGCGGGATGCCGGAAAGCTGAAAGCGTCCAAGAGTCCGGTTGTCACCGGCCATCTGTCGTTCGCCCTGAAGCACATGAATGTCCACAGCAGGCTGATTGTCTGCGGCCGTGGAAAAGACCTGTGACTTCCGGGTGGGAATCGTGGTATTTCGTTCAATCAGCGGGGTCATGACACCGCCGAGGGTTTCAATACCCAGCGTGAGAGGCGTAACATCCAGCAGGAGAATATCGCCTACGTCTCCGGAAAGCACACCTGCCTGGATTGCAGCGCCCATGGCAACGGCTTCGTCTGGATTTACCCCCTTATGCGGATCTCTGCCAAAGACCTCTTTGCAGATCGACTGCGCAGCAGGCATCCTTGTCGAACCGCCGACCAGAACCACCTGATCAATGTCTGATGCGGACAACCCGGCGTCTTTCAGACAGTCCATGCAAGGCTGACGCGTTTTTTCAATTGTGTCTTTAGCCATGGTTTCAAATTTGGAACGTGAAAGAGCCATCTGAAGATGTTTGGGGCCGCTGGAGTCTGCCGTGATAAACGGCAGGTTGATATCGGTCTGTGTGGTTGTAGACAGTTCGCACTTGGCCTTTTCAGCAGCTTCTTTCAGACGCTGCAGCGCCATCTTGTCCTGACGCAGGTCTATACTGTTTTCTTTTTTGAATTCATCGGCAATCCAGTTGATGATGATTTCATCAAAGTCATCACCGCCCAGATGCGTGTTTCCGTTTGTGGCCAGAACCTCAAAGGATTTGTCACCATCCACGTCAGAGACTTCGAGGATGGAGATATCAAACGTTCCGCCCCCAAGGTCATAGACAGCAATTTTTTCATCTTTCTTGGTCCCTGCGCCGTAAGCCAGGGCTGCTGCCGTTGGTTCGTTTACAATACGCTTTACTGTAAGTCCGGCTATTTCACCTGCATCCTTGGTGGCCTTACGCTGGCTGTCGTTGAAGTATGCAGGAACCGTTATCACGGCTTCCTTGACTTCTTCACCCAGGTAGTCTGATGCTGTATTCTTCAGGTTCTGCAGGATCATGGATGAGATCTCAGGAGGCGTGTATTTTTTGCCCCCGGTTTCAACGGATACCAGCTCATGGGGTTCGCCGGTAATGGTATAGGGAACCATCTTTTCTTCATTCTCAACTTCGCTGTGCCTGCGTCCCATAAATCGTTTGATGGAAAACACCGTGTTCTCAGGGTTGGTAATTGCCTGACGTTTGGCAGGGTGTCCTACCAGGCGGTCACCGTCTTTGAAAGCAACAACAGACGGGGTTGTGCGGTTGCCTTCTGCATTCGGTATGACAGTCGCTTTATCTCCTTCCATAACAGCAACACAGGAGTTGGTTGTTCCAAGGTCAATTCCGATAATTTTTGCCATTTAATAGTACCTCCACATGTAAATTAATAATTTCCTTAATGTGCATATGCAACAGTTGTGCCAAACACGATTATCTGTTGACTTACCCGGAATGGACGATTGGTTGAGAATATAAGTTTCTAATCCATAGAGGGTAGTGCGTATTAAAGAAATGAAATGTAAAACAGCTGACATCCGGTAAACTGTTGAGATGCTCTTGCCATTAAAACACTTATATCATAATGACAAGGTGTTTCCGGTCAATCTGACAACTTCTCTGTATCTTAAACGTCATTCTCAATGAATTTTAAAAACTTCATTGACATCTGTTGAGAATATAGTATAATGGATAAGCAACATTATAATGAACTTAAGTTATTTAAAGTAAACCGGAGGCATATGATGGATTTTGATTTTCTGTTTTGTTCGGAGCGGAGCGGGAGTAATTTAATTACAAAGATCATGAACGCGCATCCGGATATCTGCGGACCGTCACCAACACATGCCCTTAGGGTCTTCTGTCATCAGTATTTCCGGTACGGTGACCTGAGAAATGACGCACACTGGCGTGTACTTATTGACGATGCGGGGGATATATGCAGAACACCTTTTCCAAGTGGGAGTCTTCCGTGACAGCAGACGAGCTTATGGAAAAGGTCACCCAAAGAAGCTTCAGTGATTTGTACCGCTATATCTATGAGAAGGAGGCGGCAGCACAGGGAAAGTTATGCCTGTTTGTTAAGGAAAACCATGCCTGGCAGTTTCAAAGCTGCACGATGGAACACTTCCCGGATGCCCGGTATGTGCTGCTGGTTCGTGACCCCAGGGATATGGCGGTCTGCTGCCGGGATTCCGGCTTTCCCAGAGGGATTATCGGTGCTGCGGATGTCTGGAAGGAAGACCAGCATCAGAGCATGATGATCTATTCCTGGCTCAAGGATACGGGGCGGATGCACGTGGTGCGTTTCGAAGAACTGCTCCTGAAGAGCGAAAAGGCCGTATCCGGGATCTGTGGTTTTCTTCAGATTTCCTATGATCCGAAGATGCTTCGCTTTTACGAAGATCCGAATGTGCAGAAAAACGCACAGAGCAACTTTGCATGGACGGATTTGGCCCGACCGATTCAGAAAGACAATTGCGGGTTTTATACAGAAAAACTCGCTGAACAGGAGATCAAATACGTGGAAACGGTTTGCAGAACACAGATGCAGTTTCTCGGATACAAACTGGATTTCCCGGATGAACGGCTGGCTCCGGACGCATGCCGGAGCCAGCTGCCTCCGCAGCCGGACGTGCCCTCCAGCTCAGAACGTTTCAGCGATGAACAGACTGACATGCGGGAACGGTGGAGGAATATCCAGAAAAAAATTCGGTCGCGTACCCTTTTCCAGGAGGAGACGTGCGTATGAGTACTCTACCACCCCTTGAAAGAGGATTGACCATCCTGACCCTTGCAGCAGCAAACAAAGACGGGATTACCTGGAAAGCCGCACGTCAGGCAGTGGGGAATGTTTCGCCGGTAACCATCAGCCGCCTCCTGAGTGTATTGACGGATAACGGATATCTGATTCACACCGGCGGACGATATCTGAGCGGTCCGAACTGCACCCGGCTGGTGCCGGCGAAAAACGAGCAGGAACTGCTCGAGCGTTATGCACAGGAATGGGCTGAAGAGGTCCGTACCCGGATGGGGCAGAGTGCGGTGCTGGCTGTTCGGGTAAAAGACGCCTTCCGCTTTGCCGGTGTGGCCAACATTGACGGTGGACTTGGATACATGGAACCCGGAACCGTGGTTGCAGATACACGCTCCCATGTGATAACACTCCTGTACCTGAGTCTGGCGGAAAAAAATACCACCCGCCTGAGAGCCAGGCTGGAGTCGCTGATCTATACGCAGGGAGTTGAGCCGCCGGATACAGCTGATCTGCTGGCGGAAGTGGAAAGCGGCAGACAAACCGGTCTCTACTGTGAATATGCCTGGACCCGTCCTGCCTGTTACCGGGGAGCCGTCCCGCTGTTCAGCAGAAGTAACGAACTGATCGGTGTCTTTTTCTGCGGCCATACTCAGGTTGCGGAATTTGAAAAAATGAAAAACGATATACTGGCGCTGGGTATGGAGTTCAATGAACGGCTCTGCGGCAGCCCGGATAACACACTGCGAGGATGAAAAATGAAACTCAAATACAAAGACGACTGGCCGGAAGCCATGGAACGCTACAACGCCTGGTGGAATCACGAAACATTCGGACGGGCCGCGATCGGCGTTACGGCTCCTCGATCAAGCCCCATTGACAATCTTAAGGCACCGGTCTGTCCGGATACCCCGGAAGAGCGATGGTACAACCTGGACTACATATCCGCAAACGGTCGGTACAACAATGACCGGACCTTTTACGGGGGAGAACAGTTTCCGGTCTGGGCTTACGGTTATCCGGGCAACAAAGGCGTAGCCGCGTTTCTGGGCTGCCCGGTTCACCTGGACTTCAAGACCGGCTGGCGAGATCCCATTCTGACCGGAGAGGATATTGAGTTTCAGGACCTGGCCATAGACAAAGACGGCAAACACTGGAAACATGCCGTTGCCTGGATGGAGCGGAGCGCCATGGAGTCTCCCGGAGAATGCATCCCGACCGTGGGCGCGTTCGGTGGGTGCGGAGACATGCTGGCATCGCTTCGCGGCACAGAGAGGCTGCTCTTTGACTGCATGGAGCGGCCGGATCAGGTTCGCGAGGCAGAACTGTATTTGATGAAGATATGGATCGAGGTATTCAAGACCTTTCATGGTATTACCGGAAAAGCTGCCGGCGGATGCTCTGCCTGGTTCCGGCTCTGGGCGCCCGGTACGTTCTATCCGTCCCAGAACGATTTTTCCTTTAATATATCCACAGACATGCTTGTGGATATGTTTTTGCCCGCCATTGAAATGCAGATTGATTTCCTGGACTATGCCGTCTACCACCTGGACGGCGTTAGTGCATTCCGGCATATTGATGTGCTGTGTGAGATACCCAAACTCAAGGCCATTCAGGTTCATCCCGGCGCCGGACAGCCAAGCCCGCTACATTTTCCCGAGGTGTGCAGGAAAGTTCAGACCGCAGGCAAAAACCTGCATATCACCCTGCCAGTGGATGAAGTCGAAGCCGCATTGCGCGAGTTCAGCGCGCGCGGACTCTTTATCTCCACATCCTGCAAAACCGAAGAAGACGCCCGAGACTTGCTCAAAAAAGCCAAAACCTGGTCGCATGACTGAATCCTTACCGGAGGGTACCATGTTGCAGACAATCAGTGAAAATCAGCAGTTGGTTCTGGATACCATTGACCGTAAACCCGTAACAGGAATTCCCTGTCGTTCACTCCTGGTTATGGAGCACGAGTACATTGAACGAATCGCCGGGGTTCCTTCCGGATTGTATGAAAAGGATCCGGAGAACGTATACAATACCATGCTTGAAAAGTTCGGTGTGTGCATGCTGGATCAGTATGTGCCCTGGCACCCGCTTAAAATGGGAAACAAAGGATACGAGACATATTCAAAAGGTGCAACCACGGGCTCCAGGGAGATTCGGGTTAATGACATGCTCATTGATTCTCCGGAGGCCGTTGTCGCGCATCTGGAAACACATGTCTTTCCGGACCTGACCGAACAGGCCAACCGCTTTAACGAGCAGGAGAGAGCAGAAAGCATCCTTGCCCATGAAAAGGAAAAACAGCAGAAACTCGGCTCGACCATTCTGAAAACCGGCCACAATACCATCACATTTCCACGTCTGCGTTACGGAAAATACGGATACGAGAATTACTTTATGGCCTATGCGCTCTATCCCGAAATGATTGAGAAAGACTTCCGGCTTCAGGCGGACCTGGCCGAACGAATCAACCGGGCCGTTGTCCGTGCGTGCCGCGAAGGCAATCTGCCGCTCATGCATCGCCTGGACCATGACATGGCGGATTCCCGTGGTACATTTGTAGACATCAAAACCCTGGACAACATCTGGTTTCCGCATTTTGCCCGGTCCATCCAACCTGCAGTGGACAGCGGTCTCAGGCTGATATGGCACTGTGACGGGAACCTGATGCAGATGCTTCCCAGACTGCTGGAATGCGGCCTTTTCGGATTCCAGGGCTTTCAGTACGAAGACAACATGGACTATCCAGCCATATGCAGCTGGAAAACCCGCGACAGCCAGGACCTGATCATCTGGGCCGGTGTTTCCGTAACCACCACCATGGTCAACGGAACCCCTTCGGATATTAAAAAGGAACTGAAATGGCTGGTGGAAAACGGACCTCCTGCCGGACTGATCCTCGGCACCACCAGCTCCATCACACCCGGTGTCTGCTGGGAAAACATTCAGGCTTTCCGCGAGGGTCTCGCTTATTATCGAACACACGGAAGAATGTAGACTCTTTCTGAAACAATGTTTAGCGGATGCCTCTGCTACTCGACAAATAAGCGAAAAAAAACTGATTATACGCGGCTCTCTTGTCTCACCGAATATCTGACCAGGCACATGTTTTGATTTGCACCCCTTCTCCAATCTTGGAAGCTGCCGGGGTGCGTATGCCGTCTG
>CAZGEP010000072.1:0-21956 GCA_964524955.1 uncultured Planctomycetota bacterium
AGTGCAAAAACAAGATGAAACGTTTCAAAGGGCATTTCAGACGCAAACCCGGACATTATCCCGGAAAACACCGATTCAAAAAGCCCATGCCAAAGCAGCCGCATTCATGAAGAAGATCAGGATGAGGTGTCCATGTTATAGACCCCCTTTTCACAGGCAGAAACAAAACATTCGGCAATGCGCTTGAGGTCTTCCCATTCGTTGCGGATTCGCTCAGCCTCGGACGCGCTGATCCGCTGGTCGTCGTTGATACTGTTGGCGACTTCGTCCAGCAGTTCGGAAAATTCCTTGAGGATTCGGGGCGTCATCTGAAGCGCATCCGGGTGGGGCTGTTTTGTTACGTCCGGGTTGCGGACAAAGAAGCCTCCGGCCCGTTCGCAGAGCCACTCGAGCGGCCCGGTATCCTTTGTACAGGATACGATGCTGAGAACCCGGTCCAGCGGATTGACCGATCCGCTGGGATGATCCCCTTCCTTATCCTGACACCATTTGTAAACCAGGGAACCGGAAAGGTTCATCTCCGCGGCCAGCGCCTTGACTCCAATTTTGTTCGCAGCCTTCTGGATGACTTCATTGGATTTCATGAGAGCACTCCTTTTGAAAAAAACCTGTCGATTTCAAGACCGCGATCAACTGAGTTGTCTGTTTTATTTCACGTATTATACTATAGGCAATAATAAAGACAAATTCAAGTAAATTATTCAAAAGTCACAGAATGAGATTGGAAACTGATTTTTATTGACTTTCCATAATCCGGGTAATATACTTAATTTCTGCGGGTACGTTAAATACCTGCCTGTGCTGGAATCCGAAAAGAGTGTGGAAAATAAGAAGTGCCGGGGGTGCTTTAAGGATAATTTTTAAGAATGGATACCGGAACGCCGTATGATTCTTGACAATAATAATGATAATAAGAAGGTGCATGAGTGGCTGAGCGAATTCACTGAAGCGGGCGAACTGGATGTGGTTACAGGATATTTCACAGTCGGAGCGCTGGCGTGTCTCTCCCGCGAGGTGAATCGGAAGATCAGGCATTTTCGCTTTGTGCTTGGCGATATCGTCAATATTGACCTGGTGGAAGACCGTACCATTGACCTTCTCAATGAAAATATTTCTGTGGAGGCCGCGCTCAAGCTCAGTTCCGCAGCCAGAGAGGCAGTGGAATTCCTCAAGCAGGATAAGGTGGAAGCCAAAACACTGGAACCGAACTTCTGTCATGCCAAGGTCTATCTGTTTGATCCGGATGAGGATGACCGACACAAATATTTCATTACTGGAAGTTCCAACCTGACAGAAGCGGGAATCGGCCTCAAAGAAACGCAGAATGTGGAACTGAACATTGCTGAGACCGGTGACAATAATCAGTACAGAGAGCTGATGCAATGGTTTAAGGCCCTGTGGAGCAGCAAACGTGCTCACACAAAGAAGACCATCATTGAAAAAGACGGCAGCACGACGCTCAAGCCCTTCAAAGAATACCTGATCGAATGCATTGAAAAAATATTCATCCAGTATACGCCCCGAGAGCTATATTACAAAGTCCTCTTTGAACTCTTCGGAAGCCAGCTGCTTTCCGATAATGACAACCCGGACTTCAGCCGTCAGGTCGGCAGACTGGAGAACACAGTTATTTATAATACGCTCTATGACTTTCAACAGAAAGGCACACTCAGCCTGATCAAAATGCTGCAGAAATATGATGGCGCGATTCTCGCAGACGCGGTCGGCCTGGGCAAGACCTGGAGCGCGCTGGCAGTGATGAAGTTTTTCCAGCTTCAGGGACGTGAGGTCATCCTCATCTGCCCGAAAAAACTTCAGTATAACTGGCATCGCTATCTGAAAAATCAGGATTCACGATTTGAGAAAGATCAATTCGAATACTTTATCCGATTTCATACTGACCTGCTTCCGGAACGCATGGACCGTTACTCAGACCGCGCGGACAAACTCTTTGTCAATGACAGGCCCAAACTCTTTGTGATTGACGAGAGCCACAACCTGCGAAACAGCAAATCCAAACGCTACAACTTCCTCGTGGATCAGATTCTGAAGAAGAATGAAGATGTCAAAGTCCTGATGCTTTCTGCCACACCCATCAACAACACGCTGATAGACATTCGAAACCAGTTCAAGCTCATCAAACAGGGCAAGACGGACGGCTTCCGTAAGACGCTTGATATCCGAAATATCGATCATCTGTTTAATCGGGCGCAGCATGCCTTTTCAGAATGGCGCAATGGAGACCGGGCGCAGATCGCGGATTTCATCCGATGCCTGCCCCGGGACTTTTTCCGGCTGACCGACTCCCTGACCGTAGCCCGAACCCGTCCCATGATTGAGAAACAGGAATCCGGACTCTACTTCCCGAAGAAAAACAAACCAGAGAATCTCTTCGTTACGCCCAGGCAGATCGGCAATTTTGATTCCTTTGAAGAGCTCTTCAGCCACTTTCCGCCATTTCTTTCCGCCTATCAGCCGTCTTTTTATGTGGAACAGGACGAGGATGTTGATCTGCTTCATGATGAACGGCAGCGGGATCGCTTTCTGGTAAAGATGCTGTACATTCTTCTGGTCAAGAGGCTTGAATCTTCCTGGTATTCATTTCACTCTACTGTCCGAAAAGTGCTGGAACACCACGACAACACACTGCAAAAGATCAGTCAATATCAGAAAAAACATGGCGACTCAGACATTGACGGAAACATTGAGCAGGGCCTCTTTGATGACGATGAACTGGAAGGCGCAGCGGATGATTTTACATTAGGCAAGAAACGGAAGGTCAGTTTGAAAGAGATTGAAGAGGCCGGAAAACTGGACATTTTCAAAAAGGATCTGAAAAAAGATATCGATGCACTGGATCTGCTGAATCGAAACCTGAGACGATTTCATGACAAAATAGAATCAGAAACCCTTCAGCCCGGAAACCACGCAAGCCGGGATGATAAACTCCAGGCCCTCATGTCCCGTATTAACCGCAAAAAGAGTTCACAGGCCAACAGTGGCAATCAGAAGGTTGTGCTGTTCACTGTGTACAAAGACACAGCCTTTTACCTCTTTGACGAGTTGAAAAAAAGAGGATACCAGCGAATCGCGGTTATCAGCGGAGATACATCAAAGACCGATGACTCGGATCATGAAACCCGAAAGTTCGAACCCATCCTGGAGCGATTCGCCCCGTACACCAAACTCTTTAACGAAAAGGAATGGGACTTCCGTCCGAGTTCGGAGAACCTGTCCGGAGCTGAGAAATATCAGGAGTGGCTGGAATGGCTCCAGGAGAACAACCCCAAAACCCTGAAAAAAATCCAGCAGCCCATCGACATCCTGATTGCTACGGACGTACTCAGCGAAGGACAGAACCTCCAGGACTGCGACATGGTGATTAACTATGACATTCACTGGAACCCGGTGCGTGTGATCCAGCGCATGGGCCGCGTTGATCGTCTGGGCTCACCCAATAAAGAAATTTTCGGCATTAACTTCTGGCCGTCGGACAACATCAACGCATACCTGAACCTCAAAGGGCGAATCGAAGAGCGCATGGCCATGATGAAGCTGGCAGGATCAGAAGTGAACCTTGAATTCTCGGACAGCTTTAAAGACATGGCCTCGGATGCTGACTTTGAAGACAAAATGAACGAAAAAATGCTCCGCCAGATGGAGACCTCGTGGGAAGACATTGAAGAGCATGAAGCCGGACTCGGGTTTGACAACCTTTCCCTTGAAGACTTTCGTCAGGATCTATTTCACGAACTCGAAGCTGACCGGGAAAAATACAAAAACATGCCCAAAGGCGTATATACCGGGTTCAAGCGGGAGCCGGAGATCTGCCCGCGGGAAGGTATCATTGCCCTGCTCGGATATCCGGCCAGACCTCCACAGGAACTCAATCACCAGTACCAGGCCTGTGACCTGATTTACATTGATAAATATGGCAGCCCTGTGCTGCTTAATCAGAAAGAAGTTCTCGAAGCCCTTGCCCGGCATAAAGAAAAAGACCGCTTTGTTCCGGATACCGTGGACAGGGGCAGTGAATCCGCGATATCCGGCCTGACCGTTTCCATAAAGAAATGGCTTGATTCCCAGTGCGCTGAAGAAGAAACCGACGGCCATGGAACTATAAAGAAACGCGCCGGAGCTGAAACCCGGGACCTGCTCGAAAAACTCAAAACCGGAGACAGATCCGCTGTTGACCGTGCCAGGGAAAACCTGCCGGCCAGCGAGAAATACCGGATGAATAACGTTGACCTGATCACCTGGTTTCTGTTGAGCTGAAATCTTTTCTCAAGTAATATAATTAACATAATATGTAAATTATTCTTGACACGACATTATCATGAAGATATATTACAAAACCAGGAAACTTCAGAAAAATTGCACTATAGAAAAACAAATGAACCGAAAGTTCGGGACGCAGACGGCAAAAATACTAGGAAAACGGCTGGCCCAACTCGAAGCCGTAGACACATTTGAAGATATGCGGTCCATCCCCGGCGTCAAATGTCATGAATTATCCGGAAACCGAGCGGGACAGCTTGCAGTTCATTTAAATCAACCGTATCGGCTTGTGTTTATTCCCAATAATGAATTAGCACCCCAAAAGCCAAAGTACGGGTTAGACTGGTCAGAGGTTACAGATATCCTTATCACAGATATAATTGACTACCATTAAAAGCAAATGGAGCAACACTTATGTCCGCAAAAGTAACATATAATCATGAACCTGATTATGCGGTTCCGCCCGGTGAGACCTTACTGGAAACACTGGAAGAACTCGGAATGAACCAGAAAGAACTGGCCACCAAGACCGGGCTCACCCGCAAAACCATCAATCAGATTGTCAAAGGGAAACACCCTCTATCTCAAGACACAGCCATAAAACTGGATCGTGTGACTGGTGTTCCAGCGCGAATATGGAACAACCTTGAAATGAAGTACCAGGAAAGACTTGCCGCTCAGAAAGACCAGGAGCGAATCAAAGACAGCATCGAATGGCTAAAAAAAATACCGGTGAGTGAACTGAAAAAAAGAGGTGTTCTTTCCAAGGTTTCAGACAAAATCCAACTTCTCAAGGAAGTATTCAATTTCTTTGGTGTAACCAGCAAAGAAGAATGGGAGGAGTATTGGCTGAAAAGCGTTTCCTTCCGAAAATCCAGTGCATTTGAAACAAAACAGGAAGTCATGACCGCCTGGATTCGTCTGGGCGAACTTAGTGCCAGACACATAGAATGTGCAGAATTTACACCTGCTCGTTTTAGAAAGTCACTTGAAACCATCCGCTCAATTACCAATGTTCGTCCTAAAGAGTGGCAAGAAAAAATAATTAACGAATGTGCGCGATCGGGTGTTGCAGTGGTTTTTATTCCCAAAATAACAGGCTGCCCGGCAAGTGGTGCCACCCAATGGGATAGAAATAAGGCGATAATGCAGCTCTCACTGCGGTATAAAACAGATGACCATTTCTGGTTTACCTTTTTTCATGAAGCAGGACATATACTTTTTGATTCACGAAAAGAAATCATCATTGATAATGAACAAGGATCGTCTGAATCAGAGATTAAAGCCAATAAATTCGCCACTGACTTTCTGATTCCGCCTAAATATCAAAAAGAACTGCCCAGCCTAAAAAGCGAGACTAGCGTCAGAGATTTTGCAAAAAAAATCAATATTGCTCCGGGGATTGTGGTGGGACAGCTCCAGTATAGAAAGATAATATCATACACATATTTGAATAAACTCAAAAGAAAGCTTGCATGGAAGGAAGCGTAGTATTAACTTTAAAGGTATTCATCGCATGGAACGATTTCTTTTCCCTCGTGACGCACTTCGCGAAGTTTTGCTGAACGCTCTGGTTCACAGGGATTACAGTACGGGAATTCCGATTCAGATCAGGGTCTATGAAGATCAGATGCGTTTTTACAATGACGGAAGGTTACCGGAAGGCTGGACCGTCAAACAGTTGATTCGCAAACACAAGTCTCAACCCTACAATCCGCTGATCGCCAATGCCTTCTTTCGCACAGGTGATATTGAAGCCTGGGGGCGGGGTATTGACAAAATCCGGGCAGCCTGCCTGGAGAACGACACCCGTTTTCCTGAATTTGAGTTTGATCCAACCGGACTGATGGTCGAGTTTAACGGACGTGTGCCTGAGCGGCGTCAAAATTATATTGAAACTTCCACAGAAAACGGCACTAAGTCGGCACCAAGTTGATATATTGCGTAAGTGCATAACCGATAGAAGATTAAAAGAAATGATGGCTGTAGCCGGACGTTCTGATCGTACCAAGTTCAGGAACCAGGTTTTAAATCCGCTGCTTGATTGCGGATTCATTGAAATGACCATTCCGGACAAACCGCGCAGCAGCAAGCAGAAATACCGCCTGACAGAACAGGGAAAAAACTATTGAAAACCATGGAAAATGAATAAACAACTGGAAACCGAAACATGAACCTGACAGGTTTTAAAAACACAGACACCTTAGAAGAAACACCTCTTCCGCAGAATCGCCGGGGCCGGGACAGCGCAAAAAACCTGATTAAAATCATCAAAATCGCGCTGAAGGACACGCGCAAAATGACTGAAGCCCAGGAACAGTATCTGCGGGATCTTTGGGAGAAACTCGAACAAGGCGCTGTCCCGAAAAAAATATGCACAAAAGCACTGAAGGCATTAACCGATCTCAAAGAGGATCTGAATAACCCGCTCAAGGTCCTGGCTGTTCTGCAGTCCAGCATTGCGGATGACTTTCTGAAGGACCATTACGCGGACAAAGAAGCACCAACATCTGGAAAGCGCGAAGTGATATTATCGCTGTATTTAAGTAATAAAAGAGTGGAGTAAGTATATGCTGAGTATATTTATCAGTTCCGTACAAAAAGAACTTGCAGAAGAACGCAAAATGCTCAAAGAGTTTATTACAAACGATCCGTTGCTCAGAAGATTCGTCCAGAACGTCTTCCTTTTTGAAGATATTTCTGCCGCAGACCGTAAACCGGATGATATGTATTTATCCGAAGTTGAAAAGTGCGACATTTATATTGCGCTCCTGGGCAATGAATACGGATGGAAAAATCAGGACGGTAAATCTCCGACTCAGCTTGAATTCGATCATGCCACGGCAACCCGTAAAGAACGCCTTGTTTTTGTAAAAGGAATGGATGATAAGGACCGCAACCCGGATATGTCTCAATTGATCAAAAAAGCCGGAAAACAACTCACCCGGAGACGGTTTGCCGACACCCCCGCTCTGATACGGGAAGTATATGCCAGTCTTGTTGAAAGTCTGGAAAACCGTGGCGTGCTCCAGACAACACCCTTTGATGACAGCATTTGCAGCCGGGCAGCAATCAAGGATATTGATTCTTCCCGGGTTAAAGATTTTGTAAAAAAAGCACAGGCTGAAGGACGGTTGGTGCTTAAATCGTCCTGGAATGCCAAAACAATTCTTCAGAACTTCAACTTACTGCGTGACGGTAAGCCCACCAATGCCGCTGTTCTGCTGTTCGGTAAAAATCCAAATCGGTTTTTCAGCAATATCCAGGTGCATTGTTTTCATTTTTTTGGCACGGAAAAACGCAAGCCCATTGCTTCTCAGCAACCTTATGAAGGAAGATTGTTTGAAGTGATTGACCATGCTGTTGAATTTGTACTCGGTAAAATCGACCTGTCCGTAGGTGTCCGCGAAGAAAGCACACAAACTTTCGGTGGATTTGAAATCCCACGGTCGGTTATCACAGAGGCAGTTGTCAATGCTGTAGCGCACCGGGACTATTCCAGCAACGGATTTGTACAGGTTATTGTCTTTGCTGACCGGGTCGAAGTCTGGAACCCCGGTGAACTTCCGACCGGACTGACACCGGAACTTCTGAGAAAACCGCATGCACCGCTGCCGAGAAATCCACTTATCGCCGAACCCCTGTACCGGGTCAAATACGTGGAAAAAGCCGGAACCGGCACCACCGACATGATTGACGGGTGCCGTAAAGCCGGCCTTCCGGAACCAGACTTTGAACAAACCGGGCCTCATTTTGTTGTAACCCTTTGGAGAAACTGGCTGACCGAAGCTGTTATGAATCAACTCGGTTTGAATGAACGGCAGAAAAAGGGTGTTTCTGTGTGTAAGAATACCGGAAAACTTGGCAACAAGGAATATCGAGGCCTTTATAATATTTCCGACCGAACTGCATTGCGAGATTTAAGCGATCTTGTTGACAAGGGAATTCTAAAACGCATTGGCAAAACCGGACAGCAGACATACTATATCATTCAGTCTCGAACCCGACACGAATCCGACACAGGGAATATGTGAACCCGACATGAATCCGACATTATATCAGCAAAACAGCCGCCTAAAAGTTATAATTTTTTTTATATCATATAGTTACAAGCATTCGATGCTCTGTTGTAACCCGACATTGATTTCATACGGAACCCGACATTTATAGCGTATAATTTTGACACTGGACATGTATAATAATGGAAAAACAACAGGCAAAAGACCTTGTCAGAGAAACCTTTGAAAGCCCGTTTCAGTACTTTATGCCTGAATTGCTGGTGGAAAATCACAGCGTAAAACAATTGGAAACCGAAACATGAACCTGACAGCATTCAAAACCCCGGACACCTTTTATGACGCACTGCTGGGCTTTTTTGGGGGTCTGAACATCCCGGTCAGCGTCCAGGACAGGCACCCGCTTCGGCCCGGGGATATCCTCAGCAACTTCAACCCCGACCATCCCGCGCATGCGCTCATGAAAGACGTCTACTTTCTCGGCATGGTCGATGACCAGGTATTTGCTGGCAGCAGCGGCAAGGACATCTCCGAAATCCGGAACCTGTCCAATGACTACGAAGGCATCCTGATCTTCGGCATCACCTTGAGCGAGCGTGAAAACCACCGGCTGCCCACCCGAAACCAGCTTGCGGACATCACCCGGAGCCTGAACCGCGAATTCAAATACCTGCCCGTGACCGTGGTATTCCGGTACAGCCAACACATTGCCCTGGCCACGGCCCGGCGCGTACCCTACAAACAGGAATGGCGCGAAGGCGAAAAATGCGGGAAAGTCTCCCTGCTCCGGGACATCTCTGTGGACAATCCCCACACCGGACACCTGAAAATCCTTGATCAGCTTGCCATCTCCCGAACCGGCAAAAAAGCAGTTACCACCTTTGAAGCCCTGTACAGCCACTGGCAGCAGGTCTTCAGCGTTTCTGTTCTAAGCAAACAATTTTATAAAGAATTGTCAGACTGGTATTTCTGGGCAATGCGTAAGGTCTTTTTCCCAGATGCCCCTTTTCAGGCTGGATTTGGCGCGGATGCATTGAAAGATCATGAAGTACGTGAGCATAATGCCCGCAACCTGATTCGGCTCCTCACAAGAATACTTTTTGTGTGGTTTGTTAAAGAAAAAGGATTGATACCCGAAGAATTGTTTGATGAAAAATATGTTGCCGAAAACCTGATTGACAATTTTGATCCTCAAAAAATGGAGGACTTCGATCATATTTCACAGGGCAGTATGTATTATCGTGCTATTCTACAGAATCTTTTCTTTGCAACCTTGAATCAGGATGTGGGTAAACGCGATTTCAGAAAAGATGGAACCCACATGAATGTTACGAATTTGATGAGATACAAAGCTTATTTCAAAGACCCCGACAAGTTTATTGGAATGGTTGAAAAACACGTGCCGTTTATGAACGGCGGATTGTTTGAGTGCCTCGATAAACCGCATCCGACAAAAAAAGGAAAACAGGGTGGCGATGTTATCATATATATTGATGGGTTTTCAGACAGAAAGGACAATGTACTTAGAGTTCCTGATTTTATATTCTTTGGAAGCGAGAAACATGTTGACCTGCGTGATGATTACGGACAAAATAACAAGCAGAGAAAAGACGTCTCGGTCAAAGGACTTATTCATATTCTCAACTCCTACAAATTCACCATTGACGAAAACACGCCTATCGAAGAAGACGTGGCACTGGACCCTGAACTCCTCGGCAAGGTATTTGAAAACCTGCTGGCAAGCTATAACCCCGAAACCCGGACCACGGCCCGCAAACAGACCGGCTCTTACTATACCCCGCGCGAAATCGTCAACTACATGGTGGATCAGAGCCTGATCGCGTACCTCAAAGACCGGGTAAACGGCTGGAACTGCCGGGGAGAGGCGCTTGACGCAAAACTCCGGCAGCTTATGTCCTACGACCCGGCAAATCCATTTGCCGACCAGCCCGAGGTGCAGAAAGAGATCATCCGCGCGCTTGACACCTGTAAAATCCTGGACCCGGCCTGTGGCTCCGGCGCCTTCCCCATGGGCATCCTGCAGAAAATGGTACACATTATCCATAAGGTAGATCCTGGTAATAACCATTGGAAAGAAAAACAGATAGAAAAAGCTCGGGCCATTGACGACAGTGATATTCGTGAAAAACTTATGGAAGATATCGAAGAAGCGTTTACTAACAATGAGCTTGATTACGGCAGAAAACTTTACGTTATTGAGAACTGCATCTACGGTGTGGATATTCAACCCATTGCCGCCCAGATATCAAAACTTCGCTTTTTTATCTCCCTGGTTTGTGACCAGAAAGTCGAATGGAGCAGGCCCAACTTTGGCATTCGCCCACTGCCCAATCTAGAAACCAAATTCGTCAGTGCAAATACTTTGATTGGAATTGACAGACGAGAAGATGAAACTTCACTTACCAATACTCCCGAGTTAAAGGAATGGAAAAAAGAACTCAAGAGAATTAGGCATGAAGTTTTCAGTGCCAAAGGCCAAAAATACAAAAAGAAATTGCGACAAGAAGACAAGGATATCCGCGAAAAAATAAGAGACTACCTCATTGACAGTGGATGGGATAACAACAACGCGAGAAAACTCGCAGCCTGGGACCCATACGACCAGAATGCCTCATCCGATTTCTTTGATCCGGAATGGATGTTTGGAATTTCTGACGGGTTTGACGTGGTGATTGGTAATCCGCCGTATGTGCAGATACAGAAGTTCAGTGGCAAGCAGGAGCAGAAAGACTGGGCAAGCCAGCAATACGAAACCTTTACCAAAACCGGGGATATTTATTCCCTGTTCTATGAAAAAGGATACCGAATACTCAAACCCCGGGGCCTGCTCACCTTTATCACATCAAACAAATGGATGCGCGCGAATTACGGAAAACTGACCCGTAAATTCTTTGCACAAAAGACGAATCCTTTAATTCTGATAGATTTCGGTGGCTTCAAAGTATTTGAAAGCGCAACAGTTGACACAAACATCTTGATTCTCAGAAAAGAGCCGAACAAAAACAATACAAGAGCATGCACAATCAAAAATGATTTCAAACAAGATCACAATGTTTCTCTGTATGTGGCAAAAAAAGGGGTTATCATTGACAAATTGTCCGAGGAATCCTGGACAATCCTAAGCAAAACTGAGCAAATTATTCGAGATAAGATGGAAAATAAAGGCGTCCCGCTCAAAGACTGGAATATCTCAATCTATAGAGGTGTTTTGACCGGCTACAACGATGCCTTTATCATTGACGGAAAGAAAAAAGACGAGTTCATAAAACAAGACCCGAAATCCGCAGAAATCATCAAACCCATTCTGCGCGGCCGGGACATCAAAAGATACAGAGCTGACTTTGCGGACAAGTGGTTGATCAATTCTCACAACGGGTATAAAGACGTACCTCCTGTTGACATCAAGAACTATCCCGCTGTCAAGCAACATTTGGACAAATACTGGAAACAGATTGAAAAGCGACAGGACAAAGGCGTCACGTCCTACAACCTCAGAAACTGTGCATACCTTGATGAATTTGAGAATGAAAAAATAGTTTGGGGAAACCTTGCTTTGAAATCCCAATTTTCACATACAGCCTCAGGTGTTTTTATCAATGCGCCAAGTCCGCTGATTACCCCAGGCAATAAATATATTCTGGCAGTATTAAATTCACAATTAGGCGATAGCTTTATACGCTCTCTTGGTGTTACCAGGAATGGAGGGTACTTTGAATACAAGCCAATGTTTGTAGAAAGACTCCCGGTCCCGAAAATATCTGATGATAGCCAAAGACCATTTGAAATTCACGTCGACCAAATTCTCGAAATCACAGGCACGGAAGACTATTCACAAAACCAGCAAAAACAAGCTGAAGTCAAAACCCTTGAAACCAAGATCGACCGGATGGTGTATGACCTTTACGGCTTGACAGAGGATGAAATTAAGATTGTGGAGGGGAATTAAATCAAATGACCGGTAATCAAAAGCCAAAAAACCTTAATAGTAGAAGCAAATCTTTATTGGGCCGAATCAGGAGTTTGTATAAAGATATTAAGGACAGAAATCCGAGGTTAAAACCTCTTTTTAGGACTTATATATCTTGTATCGAAGAGTATAAAAAGCTATATCCACATAGATATACAAAATTCGATTTTGAAGAAATACAGCTCAAAGATCAGGAAGGAAACAATGCTTTCACAGTTGGTAGAGTTCCAACGCTTGAGCATCAAACTGGACAACTGTTGGCAGATCTCAGAGCTTTATGTGAAGATTCAGACTCAATTGATGAGATAGAGCCTCCTTTGAAATACCCCGAAAGGGTAACTTTGAGATGGCTGATAGATAATGTTCCCTGGAAATTATGGTTGTGGGCAGTGTTGTTGTTAATCATTGTGTTTTGCGCAGGTCTTATTCTCGGAGCCTACTTAATGCGCTATCCATGGTTTACTTCGATTTTGGAAACTCTTAAACATTTTGGATGAGAGTCTTGAAGAGGTTAAAAAAAAAGGGAGACTTTGCAATTTATTCTCAAGGAGCCAATAAGTGAGGAGAATATCCATCTGGCCGCTTTTAATCAAGTTCAGTGCTGTTATTTCTTTGATTAGCGGTGTCCTATATATTTTGCAATTGATCATAAGCTTGCAAAAAGATAAAATGGTACCATTTTGGTTATTCGTTACGAGTTCATTGACGTCCTTCTTATGTGGATTGTTTCTATCTTTTTGGTTACAAAAGCGATTCAAAAGGATTTGGGGGGCAAAATTGAATAAGTTAGGACAGATATCATTTGATTATTTACCAATACCACTTATAGAAAAAGGATGGAAGATACATTATAAAAAAGACGTCTCCTCCGACAAAAGACAAGTTCCTGATTTTACTGTCGATAGTAATTCACCAGTACCCGGTTCATTAAACATTTCTCCTACATGTTTTTACGGCCTTGATTATTATGTGCAACAAAACATGAATATGGCGAATATTGTTGATTATTACATAAAACCAATAAGTAGAGCTGTTTTTTATTTAAGAGTAAAAGTTTCTTCTATTGATCAATCGACGTCAAAATGTGTATGGATCGCTCATATTTTAGAAGAAGGAAAGCCAGAAAAAGTAAATGATAATGAGTGGAATTATTTTGACAAAGGTGATATTCTTGAAAACGGGTGGAGACATATAACATCTTCCCTTGAAGATGAAGTACGTGACACTTATGGACGTGAGGGGCTTGTATATAGAGGTCTTGAGCGTATTAGACTCCGAGGCGAATTATCAATATCTCCAATAACGTTGAATCGGATTGAAGCCTAAAGTGTAGTGTAGGTTCATTACAGATCGATTTGTTACAACAGCGGTAAAACATGCCGAAGAGCAGGAAAGCAAAAAAAGCCGCTTGAAACGTCAGTGCTGGGATTTTGATAAGATATTGAAAAAGGCAGTCAAAAGAACCGGAGAATCTTTTGTATGGGAACAGAGGAAATAGTCGTTCTGCAGGCAAATCATTGCTATGTAAATGGCTTGCAGATGATCTTGGAAGAATTGGGAATCAGCAGTATAGCATTAATTAGCCTGTTTCGACGCGGAAAAGCTGTTGAAGAAGATTTTTTATGGGGGGGATAATTTATAACATTCATTAACAATGTCCCCTCCAATACGTAAACGCGGGCTAATGCATAAGCTGCTCACTGGAGAGTTGAGAGTGGTATTTTAAGGACTATAAGGAGATTATTGACATGAATAAAGAAGCTCAAAAAAAGTTGCTGGAAGAGATAAGCATTAATCTTAAAAAATATGAAAAAGTCTTTATGTTGTGTAAGGAATTTATTCAAACGCTTAAAAATGATAAGAGATTTTATATAGACATTCTCAAATCCCAAGATCCGCCAGATGCTGATTCAAATTGGGAGCAAAATGTTGAAGATTATACACAAAAGAAGTATTCCTTTGATTCAGCCATGGATTATATCGCGAACTATAAGAAATCTTTTGAGAATAAAGATGAAGTCTCCGCCTTTTCCTCACAATACATTGAGCTATTTGCATCTGAACTTGCGAGTTCAGATGCAAATAGGTTAGACAGCATATTATCGTCGTTTAATTTTATTAAGGATAATATTAGCGAAGAATTAACTGACAGCAATAATAAAAGAGATTTTGCTAAAAGTATTCGTCGAATTATAAATGATGGAGCCGGTACATGTGGAAATATTCTTCAACGATTCGCACATTTAAATACTTTTGAACACATGAAAGATATTTCTCACAGTGTTGTAATTATCGGCGCCAATGGTTCTGGTAAGAGTTCTTTTTCAAGAAATACAAGGAAAGTTTTAGGCAGGAATGTCGCAATTATATCAGCTCAAAAGATCTTTTCCTACCGGCAGGTCAAACAAATACCTATCAACAATTCTCCAATTTCGGATGTACATAAATTTCAAGCGGAAGACAAACTTGGACGAGATGGTAATGTAGATAATGTAGCAGTTCAGGATTTAAAAAAATTGCTCTTAGCATTAATCGCGCAAGATAATCAATGTGCAACAGATTATTACAAGGAAGGTAAATTTAATACGAATCCGAAACGTAAACAGTCTAACCTTGAATGTGTAATCACAATTTGGAATGAAATAATTACACATAGAACCCTAAAGAATGAAGCGGGCAATATTGTTGTGTATTTTGATTCTGGGGCAGATCCTTATGAATTCCCAAATTTATCTGATGGCGAGAAAGCTATTTTTTATTATATTGGGCATGTGCTTTCCGCAAAGGAGAATTCGTTCATAATAATAGATGAGCCGGAGAATCATCTTCACCTTGGAGTGGTGTCAAGACTTTGGGATAGGCTTGAACAGGAAAGAAACGATTGTAAGTTTATTTATTTAACTCACAATCTGGAATTTGCTTGCTCAAGAATTAAGGCAAAAAAACTTTGGAATAAGGAGTTTATACCCCCTGCCCACTGGGATGTCGAACTCTTACCTGAAAGTGATGATTTTCCGGAAAAGTTGTTGATGGAATTGTTGGGCATTCCAAGAAAAATATTGTTTTGTGAGGGAGATAAGTCCAGCCTGGACTATAAACTCTTCAGCATACTGTTTCCTGAATATTCGATCCTTCCCGTTGGTGGACATCCAAATGTCATCAATTTCACACGGGCTTATAACAGAGCAAGTCATATTTTTAAACAAAGGGCGATTGGGATTATTGACGGGGATTATCACTTAGAAAAGGAAGTAAGAGTGTGGCAAAAGGATCATATCTTTTGTATTGATGTTCAAGAGGTAGAAAACTTACTTTGTGACGAACTCCTGCTTAAGGCAGCTGCAAAGCGCTTTCTGGCAGATACCGAAGATTTGAAGAAGGCAAAAGCAAAATTGATAAGTCACATAAGTAACAATATTGAGAATGATGTTATAGAATATTCAACTCAGAAGTTAAACAATACATTAAAGGGAGGAATGATTGAAAAGAAAATTGATGTCGGTGTTTTGAAGAAAGATGTGAAGGAACTTTTCCAGAAAATAGATCTTGATAAATGGATATCTGAGCGCAGAGCTCTTTTAAAGGAGATTGTACACACCAATGATTATGATCGTGGAATTATGCACTACAATTGGAAAGGATTACTTGCTGTCATACCTCAATCCATAGAGAAAGATTATAAAGAAAAAATATTCTCATTGTTGGAAAACGACGGAAAACTCAGGGATGAGTTTATCAAAAAACATTTTTCGCATATTCCAAAGAACGGAGCCAAGGAACATTAGCTTTTAACTCTCTGCGGTTTAAAGCAAAGAATAAGAATTTTTGGTTTCGGTCGCACATAAATACATTAACAAAATTGTGACAGAGGGCACAGGATAACTGCAGGATAAATGAAACGCAAGAGACGCAATGGACGCAAGGGAAAGACGGGTTCTAAACCCACAAAAATCAGGAGAATAACCGACCAATGACCAAAAAAACAACTGACAAAACCAGATTCGGTGAATTAAAGAAAGTGCCTTTGCGGGATGTGTGGTCAAAAGAGGCAACAGAATTTACACCCTGGCTGGCTTCAAATATTGAAAATTTGGGCAAGGCGCTGGGCATGGAACTTGAGTGAGCACTCAACCGGCATTATAGTGCGAGAAAAAGAAGGTTGTAAGAGAAATATTGCTCTCGAATTCGAAGCAAACCAGAAAGTGAGGAATAAATGATAACCAAATGGAAATCAATTATATTGATTCTATTAATTACTGCGGGCTGCTCTCAGCATAACCAGAGACGAGAAGAATCAGGATCAGATATTAAAGAAGTTAAGACTCATGTAATGGGCCCAGTAAAGATAACTGATCGTGTAATGAAGTTGCGTCCCTGGTCTTTATCCCATAAAGGATTGGCTGGGCGCTTCAGGCTGCAGAAATATCAGTTATGTTTGAATGAGAAGAGCAAAATATATATCGATTTCTTAAATAAATCCAGCGAGACAATAACTTTGGACTTGACCCATTTGAATGCAAATGTAAAACTTAATATCAGGGATCAGAATTCTAAACCTGTTTTTTTCTCAGCTCTTCAATTTTCAAAATCAAAGGGGATCGTAGTGCATAGTGAGATATACACAACTGAAGAGCGTAAAATTAAATTACCACCTGATCATTATATTTGCTGTACGTTACGTAATATGTTAATGGGGGTTGATGTAGATGCTCCAAATAATCATGTGAACTACAAATTACTTTCAGGCGTTCATACTGTTTCTGGGGTTTATTTTGTTAACGAAATGGATATTGATTTTGAAGAATTAGAGGCGAATAAAAGTATCTGGTATGGAGAGCTGGATTTGCCAAACATTACAATTGAAGTAAAGAATGTACACGCAGGCTGAATTCATAAAAAGAAAAAGTCCGAGGAAAAGAGAAAATCACTTTTTGATATATTCAAGGGACGAAAGCACGACCACATCCTTAATAAAGAGGATCTTGACGCTATTATTGGAGCCCTGGACAGAGATCCATCACTGATTGATTCGAGAAATCAAGATGGACTTACAATACTGCATAAAGCCTGCATGACATCAATAAAGGGTTCGTTTGATAAAATCATGAAATACAATCCGGACATTCATGCTAAAGACAATTTTGGCAAAACACCTTTGTATGTTGCCATGGAATTTTGTCATTTGGGTCTTGCTGAGAAACTCTTAAAGAAGGGTGCAGATATTAACGCAAAAATCAATGACAGTACGAGCATTTTTCACAGGCTTGTTGAACAGGGATATCTTGAGCCTATTAAATTTGCTGTTAAATATAATGCAAATGTTAACATAAAAGATAATAAAGATAACACCCCACTTCATTATGCTGCTTTTTTTGGCCACAATAAAATTGTAGAATACCTGATTTCTAAAGCTGCGGGTATAAACAATCGAAATAAAAGAGGGCAAACACCTCTTCTGGTTGCAATTGAGAGTGGTCACCCCTCTGTCGCAAAATACCTTATCAAAAGAGGTGCAAATATCAAACTTCGTGAAAAAATCAATGCTTCAGCATTGCATCTTGCTGCCTTCTACGGAGATAAAGAACTTGTTGAAATGCTTATTGATAGGGGAGCAAATATTGACGATAAAGGTGCCGAAGGCATAACTCCTCTTGTGTTGGCTGTCATCAATAAGAAAAATGACATAATCGGCATTCTTATGAAAAAAGGGGCAACTGTAAATGCACCGTCGTTTAATGGCAAGACTCTTTTTCATGAAGCTGTTGGAAGTAATAATGTTGAACTTATTAAGAAATTATTGCCAAAAATAAATAACATCAATGCGCAGGCAAAGGATGGCTCTACGCCTCTTCATGTGGCTGCAGCGGTAGGGAATGTTGAGGTTATAAAACTTTTATTAAAGACTGGAGCAAAGACAGAAATTAAGAATGAACTAGGGATACCACCAATTGTCAACACACTATATAACTTTAAAGATGAAGCTTTCGAGTTATTGTACAATCCAAAAAGGGATTCAACTCTGAAATATGGACCTTTGGACATGAGTTTTCTTCAGGTCGCTTCCGGACAAAATAACATTAAGGTTATGAATTTATTGATTAAGGATGGAGCAGACATCAATTATCAATCAAAAGGGGGTATGTCAGCTTTGCTCAGGGCAGTTGTTGGAAATAATCAGGATGCAGTAGAGATCCTTTTAAAACATGGAGCCGATGTAAACATCCAAAATATGTCGGGTATTTCTCCAATCCATATGGCATCAGGTATAGCGCAAAAAGATTTAGTAAAACTGCTAATAAAGAACAAGGCAAATGTCAATATTGCATCAAAGCCTGAAAAGGTTACCCCCCTGCATCTTGCGGCGATGGCTATTTCAACAAATATTGAAGAGTTTGTAGTTATGTTCCGTGACTTATGCAGGACAGAAGGGGAGGATAATTTTTGGGATAATACTGTGGGTGAATATTTTGGTAAGAATTCAAAAATGGCCGACATTCTTGAGAAAGTTATGGATGGAGAGCAAATTAAAATGGAAGAAGATACTTCGAAAGAGAATATTCAACCACAATTCATAGATGTGCTTAAAATACTTCTGGCCAATGGCGCGGATATTAACGCAAAGACCAGTGAAGGGAAAACTGCATTTGAGGTGGCCAAGGAAACCGGTAACTATGATATTGCACGTTTTTTAAAATCAAAAATGAAATAACAAATCACAGATAGAACATTAACCAGCTGACAAAAGGGATTCAAGGATCGCGATATATCGCGAAGGATCAATCGAGTCACCAGACAGCGAACTGGAAGAAATCAGGAAATGGCACATCGAAAACCTGCTCAGATTCAATAAAATCCTGATCCCGGAGATCAGAAAGCTGTTGAAACAGGAACAGTAAGCGGTTTTACCAGGGCGCAAGATTGTATAGCCTTGAGTTTATTCTATGCAGCCTTTAATACACCGATCACCCATGTTCATATTAAAGGCAGCCTTTAATATAGAGGGTTAAACTGTCCATGTTAAAGGCTGTTGATAATAAGATTACCCGTTTTCACAGAATGTTGAAAGGACGAAATTGATGAGTGATAAGATGCCCGATAAGGATGTAAGTTCAAACCGTACAGGTAAATACATTCAGCAGACATCCGGCTACCAGGCATTCACCCCAAAGCCCTTACCACCGGATCCGCCCGTGATTGTTAGTCCGGAAATGCAGAATATGCTGTCACAGGCTGAGATCGGGCACTCGGAAGACTTGACGGTTCGATTCATACGCTGCCACATCCTGATTTGTTCGTTTTTATGTATGTACGAAAAGAAGCGGTTCTTTCGAGTCAGATCGAAGGCACCCAAAGTTCACTACAAGATGTACTGGCTGCGGAGGCAAAAGTTTACACAACTGGTTTAAATTTACCGATTCTTGCAGGAGGCAATAGTCCATGACCACCTTTCACCCGTATGAAGACGAAACCATTGAGTTCAAGCGCAAGCTGATAAATGCGGAAGGGCAAACTGGATTTTTCGCAGTAGCAGAAAAAAAACATTGAAAAAAGCATGGACGAATTGAGAATAATAACTTCCAACACAATGAACGATAATGTTCTACCCGAGTAAATATGGATATTCAGGAGACGATAAAAAATGATCACAAAATTGACAATGCGTAATTTCAAGCGGTTTGATGAAGCTACGATAGATTTAGGTGAAAATGTGGTGTTAATTGGACCTAATAATTCGGGCAAGACAACAGCGCTACAGGCACTGGCTTTGTGGGATATCGGCTACAAAACATGGATCGACAAGAGGGGACCCGGGGGCGTACCCGACAAACGCCCAGGCATTGCGATAAACCGTCGGGATCTTCTGTCGCTGCCGGTCCCGCAGGCAAATTTGCTGTGGCGTAATCGGCACACGCGCAATGTAACACGAAAGAATGGAAAACAGAATACTCAGAATATACGTATTGATATTATTGTCGAAGGAATTACTGACGGCACAACATGGAAATGCGGGTTGGAGTTTGACTATTCCAATGAGGAAGCTTTTCATTGCAGGCCATTAAGGCATATAGACGGCAAGTGCCCGGAACGTATGCCGGTTCCGGATCTGAGTCGTAAAATGGATATTGCGTTCCTGCCTCCAATGTCTGGATTGGCGGATCGTGAATATTTAAAGCAACCAGGAGAGATCGGTGTCTTGCTTGGACAGGGACAGACCGCAGAAGTTCTGCGCAATCTTTGTTACCGAGTTTTCCTGGAATCTGAAGAAGGCCCGTCGCAGAACTGGCTGAGTATCGTTTCAGCTATTAAGAATCTTTTCGGTATTGAATTACTTGATCCTGAAATGCGGACAACAACATCCGAGATTACCTTAGATTATCGAGATTCAGGTGGAGTGGAATTTGACCTCTCATCTTCGGGGCGCGGGTTGCAGCAGACACTTTTATTGCTGGCTCATCTGTATGCCAATCGTCACTCTGTTCTTTTATTGGATGAACCGGACGCTCACCTTGAAATCCTTCGACAGCGTCAAATATACAACCTTATTACTGAAGTAGCACGCTCGCAGCAGTCTCAGATTATAGCTGCGAGCCATTCGGAAGTTGTGCTGAATGAAGCTGCGACAAAAGACAGGGTAGTCGCGTTTGTAGGCAGGCCTCACGCATTGTCGGATCGTGGCAGTCAAGTTTTAAAAGCACTCAAAGACATTGGTTTTGATCAATATTATCAGGCAGAGCAAAAAGGGTGGGTGCTCTACGTTGAAGACTCAACAGACCTGGCTATTCTAAAAGCATTTGCGTCTCTTCTTGGACACCAGGTTAAAGAACATCTGGAGGCACCCTTTGTTCACTATGTGGCAACCAATTTACCACAGCGTGCCCGCAACCATTTTCACGGTCTTCGCGAAGCGAAGAAGGATCTGCTTGGATTTGCTCTTTTTAACAGGATTGATTCGGAATTGCAGGATGCCGCTGGCCTTACTGAACGTATGTGGAAACGAACTGAGATTGAGAATTATTTCTGCACAAGAGATGTGTTGACAGCCTATGCAATGAGTGATGTACCGAACGATTTATTTGAGATGGAAGAACAAAAACGCAGGACTCAAGCCATGAAAGAATCCGTTGAAGAGGTTGCAAATGCTATAGAAACGTTGAAGGGAAAAGATATATGGTCCCCGGATATTAAGGCGTCCGAGGATGTCCTTGAAGCTGTTTTTAGAAAATTCTCTCAAAAAATGGAAATACCTATGGCAATGCGAAAGAGCCAGTTTCATGAATTGATAGACTTTATGAGGCTTGAAGATGTGCCTGATGAAGTAAACGAAAAACTTGACGGTATTTACACAATAGCAACGATGGCAAGACCGAATGATGAATAGTTTCTGGTTCAGTGAGAACTTCCTGGGAGTATGCTTCCAGTTTGAAGAAGGTTATGCGGAGTGTAAGACAAGGGTAACATCGGTGTCCGGAAAGAGATTGTGCCCCCCGTAAAATGAATGCAAATACAGCTTACTGGAGCGGCTGTACAGGCTCGTATTGCGGTGAGCCGAACATTTCAACTCCATTACAATGCTCCGAAAAAAGTGAATATTTTTTTGGGGAATAATCCGGTTTTTCAAGGGCGCAAAATTTCCGGCCCTCCAAAAAATCGCCCTTCTCGCTGCCGTACGCATA
>CAZGEP010000073.1:0-21662 GCA_964524955.1 uncultured Planctomycetota bacterium
CTTAATTTCGAGGATACAGTCGCTGCCACAACCGCCAGTGGAAGTTTCACAGTCAATGAGCAGGGAATGAAGTTCCAGCTTGGTGACAAAACCAATCCGAACGAGCAGGAAAGTTTTGGCATCAAGAATGTTAACGCCTACAACCTCGGTGTGGACAATGGAAGGCTGTCTGAAGTCAAGACAGGCGGTTCCTATGACCTGGCCACAGACCCGGATACTGCGGTTGATATTATTGATGAAGCCATCAATGATATCTCCACACTCCGCGCGCGCCTGGGAGCTTTCCAGGTGAATACGCTGGAGACCAATATCAATTCGCTGGGTGTTGCGATAGAGAATATTACCAGTTCTGAATCTCGTATACGTGACGTGGACTTTGCCCAGGAAACGGCTACCTTTACAAAGGCGCAGATTCTGGTTCAGGCAGGAACGTCCATTGCCGCGCAGGCGAATCTGGCCAGCCAGAGCGCTCTGCAGCTTTTGACGTAATCGTTTCACAGTTTTATCAAAATATAAAAACGTCCTTTTAAATTAAAAGGGCGTTTTTTTATGGAAAGCGTTTGACATGCTTTACGGTCAGATTATGATACATGCCTTGAAAAGAGATCCTGAATAACCCAGATCAAAGGGAGAATCGAATGAATCTTTCGGAGTTGACGTCTGAGACGTTTACGGAATTGCTTGAGAGTATACTCGAACAGGGAACGGATATTGTCAATATCGCTGCCGGGCACTACAGAGACAGTTACCGTATTCGGATATATATTGACCGCAAGGGCGGTATTTCCATAGATGCCTGTACCACACTTCTGAAAAAGTTGCGAAACCAGATTTCGGAACAGGGATGGGATATTGACAGTATTCATCTGGAGGTATCATCGCCGCCTTCAGACTGGCCGCTGAAAACAGTTGCTGATTTCAATCGTAAGGCCGGGCAACGGGTGCGGGTGCGATATGTCGATGACGACACAGACAACATCTCTGTTGCTGAAGGTATTATTCAGGAATGCTCGGACGAACAGTTGCGGCTTTCTACCAAAAAACAAGAAATTTTCATTTCAATGGATTCGATTCGGGAGGGGAAGGTTCTTTTTCAGCTTTGACAGACCACCAGGCATCCTTCATCTTCTTGAATGCGATACGTCATAAAATTCCATCTCGAAACACCGCATTTATTTAAATAACAGATAATATCATCACGGTTTTCTTCTGCTTTTTTTCCCGCATAAAAGATCGCACGGCCTTCGGGCTGCACAAAAGGGATTAGCAATTTCAATGTTTTCTGGACGGAGCCGACAGCGCGCGTGAGTGCGGTGTTGAATTTTTGGCTGAACTCCGGATTGTTATGGAGATCTTCCGCCCGGCTCCAGACCGCTTGTGTGTTCGTGAGATCAAGGTCGCGGATCACGGTTTCAAGGAATGTAATTTTCTTTTTTCTCGAATCTACCAGCGTAAGGTGTATATCTGGAAACCACAACCGAATTATCAGACCAGGCAGTCCGGCTCCGGTGCCGATATCAATAATGGTATCGTTGGGTTGAATCCAGGTGACAGCGGAAAGTGAGTCAACCACATGCCTGGAAATGATACGGTACGGATCGCTGGTTCCAATCAGATTGATGTGGCGGTTTGCCGTGATCAAAGAATTGATGTAAAGAGCAATTTTCTTCCAGCACCCCTCGGGAGGCTGTAGATGCAAAAAATCGCAGCAGTTGAAGAAATATTTCTTATGGGATTGGTTCAGCACGGCGGCGGAGATTCTTTTTCAATAAAGCGTTTGAACGCCTGAACAACAACCGGATCGAATTGCGTCCCGGCATGCTTTCTGATTTCTTCAAGGGCTTTTTCCGTTCCAATTTTTCTGCGGTAGGGGCGATCTGAAGTCAGGCTGTCAAAGGTTTCCGCTACTGCCAGTATTCTGGAGCGGATCGGTATATTTTCTCCCTTGAGGCCGTCTGGATATCCTGTTCCGTCAAAACGCTCATGGTGATGCCGGATATCATTGATTACATTGCTAAGGTCGCCGATGGGTTCCAGAATTAATTCAGCGTTCAACGGATGTTTTTTTATTGTTTCATATTCCTGTGGTGAAAGCTTTCCCGGTTTATGAAAAAGCTCTTCTTCGATTCCAATGTTGCCGAAATCATGGAGCATTCCGGCAATACCGAGTTTTTCGATATCCGGCTTGTCGAGGTTCAGTTCTTTGCCGATTCCACGTGCATAACGGGATACCCTCATGGAATGATGGATAAAATAAGAACTTTTCGATTCCAGAACACTGACCATTGCACGGACCGTATTCAGATAATAGGCGATCGTCTGCTGGTAACTATTTCGGAGTCGATCGGTTACATTCTCAAGTTCCGTATAGGCGTTTTCCAGGCGTTCGTTTTTCATGCTCAGAAGCTTGGTAACATTGGCAATTGTATCCTGTTTTTCCTCCCTGTTCAGCTTGCGTTTAAGATTCAGGATTTCCTGCTTGAGCTTCTCATTTTCAGCTTGTAACTCATCAACCGGTTTTTCATTTTTCATGAACGTTTTGGCCCTATTCAAAAATGATATCGTTCGTATATATCATAACCTTCCTGCGCTATGAACTCAAGTTTAAAATGGTAAAAGCAGTGGTTCACCGGCAATTCTTGCCTCTTGTATTCTTATTTGCGAGTGCGGCTATTTTATAAGCAACTATATTTCAGATAGATAGGTCTTTTTTTTTGGAGGGTGTGTGTTTGGCATAAAGATTGCTTTATAAAAGATAGATTCTTTTTTGAGGAGAAGAAAATATGCTTAATGGGTTTTACATGTCCGCTGCCGGAATGATTACACAGGCTCAGCGAGTGGATGTGATCGCTAATAATATCGCGAATGTAAATACAACGGGATTTAAAAAGGATGCGATGACATTCAGTGAGATGTATAATGAGAGCATCTACGAACGGCGTTCTGGAGACAAGATAAATGATGTTGCCTATCAGATGAGCGGAGGGGTATTGCTGGATTCCACCAATACGTTGTTCTCGCCGGGCAGTTTTAGACATACAGGATCGGATTTCAACCTTGCCATTCAGGGGCAGGGTTTTTTCAAGCTGGCCAATGATGAGGATGTTATGTATACAAGGGCCGGGCTTTTTGAAGTCAGTCCGGATGGGTATTTGATCAACTATGGAAATAACCTTAGGGTCCAGAATACCAATGATTCGCCGATTTATGTCGGTGGAAGCAAGTTCAAAGTGCTTCGCGACGGAACGGTTCTTCTCGACGGTGCACCGTCATCCAGAATTAAATTAGTGGATTTCAACAACAGGGAGAATCTGAGAAAGGTCGGTAGTAATATGTTTCGTGTTATCGATCAGGAACCCGAACAGGATGTTGTACAAACCAATGTTTTCCAGGGCTACCTGGAAGAATCCAATGCGGACGGAATCAGTGAAATGGTAGAATTGATCAATGCCTCCCGGGCGTATCAAATGAATGCCAGCTTCATTCAAACTCAGGACGGCGCACTTCGATCGACGATCAATACCTTGGGACGAGTGGGATAAGGAGATAACCTATGCTTAGAGCATTATGGACCGGTGCAACAGGAATGAAGGCTCAGAGCCGAAACGTGGATGTGATCGCGAACAATCTTGCTAATATCAATACGGTGGGGTTCAAAAAACAGAACACAGTATTTGCGGATCTGATTTATCAGAGTTTGAAAAAAGCGGGAACACTGGCAACGCAGGGCAGCGTGGAACCCACGGGTATCGAAGTGGGGCATGGTGTCAGAAACGTGGCTACCCCCAGAAGTTTTGTTGATGGGGAGCTTCAGAACACCGAGCAAGAGTTAGACATTGCGATACAGGGCGATGGTTTTTTTCAGGTTGAGTATCTGGACGGTTCGACCGTGTATACGCGGGACGGTACCTTTACTTTAAACCAGGAAGGCGAGATTGTCACTTCGTCTGGTCATCGTCTGATTCCAGCCATGACCGTTCCTCAGGAAGCTATTCAGGTAAATATCGGTATTGACGGAATGGTTACTGCAGTAAACCAGGACGATACGGTGGAGGAACTTGGGCAGATTGAGATTGCCAAGTTCGTGAATCCTGCAGGGCTTGCATCCAAAGGAGATAACTTGTTCGGTGAAACCGACGCATCTGGCGATGCCCAGACCGGTGCCCCCGGAGACGGTGGACGGGGAACCCTGCTGCAGGGATTTATTGAGCTCTCCAATGCAAATGCTGTGGACGAAATCGTGAATATGATTAAAGCGCAACGGGCGTATGAACTGAACTCACGAGTAATACGCACTGCGGACAGTATGCTCTCGGAGGTTGCCAGACTCAAGACCTAATCCAATGAAGACAATAGCATTGATATTCATACTTTTATTATCAGCATCAGGCACGGTTTTTTCTGAAAAGGAAAACCTGGTCTTGAAACCGACGGCTGAAGTGGATACGGTCTTTATCCGGTTGAGCGATCTGATTCATTCCCGTAAAACTACTAAGATTGATGCATCTGCGGTCTATCTGGGCAAGAGCCCGAGATGGCCCAAGGTACGAAAACTTCATAGAGAATATATCGAGAAAAGGATTCAACAGGCCGGCATTTCGTTGAATGCGCTTGAGATTTCAGGACCGGAAATTCTCAAAGTGTCGAGGGTTAAACCACCGCAACCAAAGAACGAGACTCAGGAAGGCCTACAGGTAATATCGAAAACAAAAAACAAACGAATTGCAATCACGGAGCGTGAACTGATCGCCTGTGTAACCAGAACTTTCAGAGAGAAATACAAGGGAGACAACTACCGGATGACAATTAAAATCGTTGCACACCGATCTCCCTTTCTCGTTCCCGCGGATGTGGAGTACACAATCAAAATGCTCAAGGCTCCCGGGATTACATCCACCGGTCATGTAAATATATCGCTGGGTGTTTTTGCGAACAATACAATGCTCGCATCGGACACCTGCCGCTTTTACGTCAAAGTCATGCACAGGGTGGTCGCGTCAAAGCGGGCTGTAAAAAAAGGATCTGTTCTTAAATCAGATGATCTTCATGCCGTATGGACTCGGGTTCGACCTGGAATTAAGCAGTATATCTATGAAACCGAAAAGGCGGAGGGCAAGATACTGCTGAAAAATATTCCCAAGAATGAGCCGATTCGAATAAAAGACATCCAGCCGATACCGGCTGTGCGGAAAGGGGAAATTGTAGAAGCCGTATACAGTAAAAAAGGGCTTGTAATAAAATCAACTGTAAAGGCGCTCGAAGACGGTTGTACTGGAGAAATAATACGTGCAATCAATACCCGTTCCGGAAAAATGATTTCCGGTATCGTAACCGAAACAGGATCTATACATATATAACATAAGGACCCGGAAAATGAGACGGCGAACAATCTTAATGATAATGGTAACCGCATTCAGTATCGCACTGGCGCATGCAGACTCTTTATGGAAGGAATCTACGGACGGAAAGAAGGAGAAGCAGTCACTGTATACGCAGGACAAAAAAGGATTTCAGAAACATGACCTGGTGACAGTTAGAATTTCGGAAGAAATCAAAACTACCCGTAATCAGAAAGTATCGGCCAGCAAAGAAGCTAATTTTATGACTCGTTTTATCAAATCATTTAATTTGGATAAGACCGGGAGCCATTGGGCAACCGCTGTGCATGAAAAAAGTCTTCCTGAGCTGGAACTCGAAGCAGAGAATGAATTTGATGGAAAGGACAGCTCGAATCGTAAACATACCTTTTCCGCTACCATTACCGCGAAAGTCATCGAAGTTCTTCCCAACGGTAATCTGGTGCTGGAGGCCAGGAGAAGCATGATTGTTAATGACGAAAAGCAGTCGATTGTGTTTTCCGGACTTGTCCGGTCAAAAGATGTTTCGATTGATAATGTCATACCGTCTAATAAGGTCGCGGATGCCAGCATTAAATTTGAAGGAAAAGGACCGTTTACGGATATGACTAAGAAGGGGCTGCTGACACGGCTTTTTGATTTCATCCTGCCCTGGTAATCACACCAAAAAAACTTGAAAAGAACCTGTTGTCTACTATAATGGGTTCAACTCGAACACCCCCTCATTCTGAACCCTTTTTCAGGATTTCTTTTAATGGAATTCAAGAAAACAATGGTCACTGGGACGAATGTGTCCGCTATATCGGAAGCCTGTCTGGATTATGAAGTTATGCTGGTCAGCATCCTGGATGCGATTATTGATCGATATTTGAAAGATCCCGAGGCGCCCTTTATTGATACCAAGCTGAATATCATCACAGGAGAGGATTTCCCTGAACCGGACGACGCGGAATTAAATTTTCGGGGGAAAACCGCTGTGTTCGGATGGATTCAGGGACGGGCGCTGGAATCCCTGGTCGGTCATGCGCTCTGGCTGCCAACCTGTACGGTGCTGAACAAAAAAGAAAAGCACGACCGCATTTCAATTCTGAATACAATGATTGCGAACCTTTTGGCGGCACTGGAAACGGTACGCTCGAAAAACAGCGGTCATCTTTTTTTCATGTTCACACCCGACGGCAGACCGTTTATTATGGATGAAAACTGCAAAAGAAAATATATTGAAATCCGTACGGATGCGCCGTTTAATACAAGTGATCTGTTTTATGCAAAGGCTATGATTGCTGCTGCAGACTATCTGGGTAATCAAGAAGAGGTCAAAAGGGCGTTGACGTATTTCAGGAATATTCTCAACGCAATGATGCAAGGAACATATGCCACAGATCAGATTTCGTTTGATCCCAAGAACAAAGTTCACCCCATTCCCGGAAAGCATACCCACGGTTCCAGAATGGTTGCTCTTGCCGGATTGGCAATCGCTGCACGGGTTAATGACGATCCTTTCTGGACAGAGACCGGATGCCGATTTATCTGGGAAACTCTGGAGCATCATGTCAATCATGGACAGCTTTCCAATCTCGAAGAATACGATCTCTTTGAAGCAATAGATAATGAAAAGAAGCCCTGGGAGGAGGATGGCCGAATTTTTTCCGATCCCGGACACTCGCTTGAGTTTTTAGGACTGGCAATCAAATTTCTCGTTGAACTGGAACACAGAGCCGCCAACACCAAGAAAGAACGTGAAATCCTGGAGCGTTGTCGAAGGGAGTTTCCGCGAATTTTTATCCGGAACCTGGCCAACGGATTCAATCCCGACATCGGTGGGATCTGTAAAGCGTTTGATTTGATATCCAGGCAAAGTATGAACAGCGACATGCCCTGGTGGAATCTTCCGGAGACCCTTCGCGCGGGTGCCGAACTCCTTGTTTTCTGCCCGGACATGGATGACCGCGCAGCAATTCTTCAGGGACTTGCCGACTGTTCCAACGGTTTTTTCCGCAGCTTTGTCAATGAGCAGGTTCATTTAATGGCCTATCAGACTGTTAACAGCAACGGTCATCCGGTGGATGTTGTCCCTGCAACACCGGATGCGGATCCCGGGTATCATACCGGATTGAGTGTGATTGATTTTCTGGATTGCATGAAGATGCTGCAGGCGAATGTTTCTTAAATTCCACGCAGTTACAGGTTTGTGAGTAGTTTTTTATTGACAGATCACCCTCCATCGAATAAAATATGCATATTGCTAATTTTGACACCTCTAATTTAAATCAAGGAGAAATAAATGTGTAACGGTAACCTTTTCAGAGCATTACTGATTTCTCTGTTTATTTTCTCTGTTTCTGCGAATCCGGCTCGTACACAACCCCTTGACAAGCAGGAGCAGATCAACAAACTCTTCAAGGATGGAAAGGATTACTACGAATCCGGCAGATATATCAAAGCGGCCCAGGCCTTTGAAATGATATTGAAATTAAATCCTTCCTCACAAACCGCTGCCAGATTGCGCCGTGAAGCCGGAGAAGAATACTTTATTAAGATGATGCGAAATGAAGAGATGAGACTGCCGGTGGAAAAGCTTCATAAACTCGCGTACCTCTGGGAAAAGCGCCGCCGCAGAAATCCCAAATACATTGAGCGCTTTATTAAGGAGTTGATGAGCGAAGATCCGGAAAGACGATCCCGCGGTATGTTTCAGATTTTGCATGCTGGACATTTTGCCATTCCGTATCTTGTTAAGTATCTCAAGGACGAACAGCTTGAAATGGGAATGAGAACCACAGCCAAAATTACCATTGAGAAGATGGGAAAAGAGGCCGTGCTTTCTCTGATTGAAATGCTGAACAGCAAGAACGAGCTTATGCTTGAAAACTCTGCATTAATTCTGGGCAGCATTAAAGACGACCGAGCGCTTCCTGCGCTTAAGCGTGTATGGGACTCACCAGAAACACCTGTGGTAGCCAAAAAATATATTGCGCAGGCCATCAGGCAAATTACAGGAAAGCGTCCGGAGCAGCTGTCCAAATCTCCGGAGTATTATTACGCGATTGCGGAACGATATCTCCTGGAAGGGCCTGCGGTTCAGGATGAAGCCATGATGATGGAGGGCGTGATATGGAAATATCGCGAAGGGGACACGCTTGAACCTCTGAATATTATGGAGCAGAAGACGGTTGATTTTGTGCCTGCCGTGGATGTATACAGCTGGAATGAATATTTGGCCGAAGAAAACTGCTATGATGCCATTACGGTTCAGCCCGACTATGAAAAGATTATCCCCATGCTTCTCTGCGTATATTTCGCACAGGTTAATGAAGTAAACATGCTGCTCAAACAGGCCGAAGTCCTTAAAGAAGCAGGTGTAATTACCACCCAGGACGAAGAGGAGCTTAATCTAAGGGCAGAGAGACTCAAACGGGTTACGCTGATCGGACGTCTCTGTGGTAAGAAATATCTGAATCGAGCGCTGAATATTGCTCTTAACGACAATCTTCCGAATGTTGCTGCGTCGTTGATTCAGACGCTGAAAATTGTGGACGACGGATCACTGATCCCCGGTCCTGATTTTAAACTTGGAGATCCAAAAAAGCCTGAAAAGAAATCAAACAAAAAATCTACAGAAAAAAAGGAACCCACCGGGATTGTCAAATACAATGGTTTGGAAGGATATCCGCTTTCCAGAGCCCTGACCAGCAAGGACGATCGGGTTGCGTACGAAGCGGCGATTACGTGTGCCCATATCAATCGGGAGACCCCGTACCTGAATTCGGAGAAGGTTGTTTCCATCCTGGCAAAAGCCGTAGGAGAAAAGGGAACCATTTCCATTCTGGTTGTGGATGACGATCTCCAGCGGAATAATATTCTCTGCAACCGACTGCGTTCACTCGGATTTCTGGTGGTTTCCGCCCGTTCCGGTCTGGAGGGAAAATACCTTGCCAAGAGTCCGCCCGTAAAAGACCTGATTCTACTTGCCTCATCCCTCAAGGATGTTATGCCGGAACGGCTGATTGTTAATTTCAGTGCGGATTTCAGTACCCGGTACACACCGGTTGCGATTCTCTCTAAGAAAGAAAAAGAAGAAGCCCAGAGGAAACGATTTGACGATTTCAATGTCGCGAATTACATTTTTTCCAGTGAAGCCGACCAGGCGATTGTGGAGAAAATCCGGCAGGCTGTGGAAAAGAATGAGAACCGGCTTGCCAGTAAGGCCGACAAGCAGGCGCTTTCAGCCAGAGCCGCGCAAGCCCTGGCAGCCATTAATGTCAAGCATACACCGTTAAAGATAACCGAAGCGATTCCCGCGCTGATTCAGGTGCTGGAGACCAAGCGGATTGATGCCATCCGAAATCCTGCTCTGGTGGCCTTGGGGAATTTCCAGGCAAAAGAAGCACTGGATGTTATCCTTCGGACCTTTAGGGACAAGGGAAATGCCAGACCCATCCGTCTCAATTGTCTGCGGGCTGTCGGCATGATCAATCCTGCAGAAACTGAGGCGCTCAAGGTGCTCAGAGACGCGCTCAATGAAGAAGACTTTGATATCAACAAGCAAGCATCCATTGCCATCGGAAAGGCCGATCTGAAGCCGGAGCAGATTACGGAAACGCTTGTAGATCAGCGTATTGTCAAAAAGCTTAAATAGCAGAAGATACCATTGTCGGATAAATCCAACAGTTTTGTTCCCGGCGCCTGGCATGTCAGTCTGCTGACATGTTTCAGCCGCATTTCCGGCCTGCTCAGAGATGTTGTCAACGGAAGGATCTTTGGACTTTCACCGGCGTTTGACTCCCTGATACTCGCCTTTCGTATCCCCAATCTCTTTCGAAAATTATTCGGTGAAGGTGCGTTCTCAAGCGCATTCATACCTGTTTTTGCCGAAACCAGAGAAATCCGGGACGCTCAGGCACAGACCACATTTCTTAACGCGGTTTTCGCGGGACTGGTCATGGTGCTGGCAGGTATTGTGCTGGTCGGAGAGCTGACAGTTCTTGTATTACGGACCCATTCCGACTGCGATTCGTTTCTGCTTCAAATCGTTTCCACGCTTCTTCCCTATCTCTTTTTCATTTGTCTGACTGCTTTTTTCGGTGCAATCCTCAACAGTTTGGGGCACTTTATCGGACCTGCACTGTCACCGATTGTACTGAATCTTTCGTGGATTACGGGCGCAATCATTGCCTCTTTTCTCTATACCTGTGATTTTCACCAGGTTCATTTTCTTTCTCTGGTTATCCTGATCAGCGGTATGCTGCAGAGCGGGATACAAATGGTTCTGCTGAAAAGAAAGAATATCCGGGTTCGTTTCCGAATCGATTTCAACGAGGCAGGATTTCGAAGCGTTGTCCGCAGTATGATGCCTGTTATGCTGGGCATGGCCGTATTTCAGATTAATGTGCTGGTGGATTCATTATTCGCCCTTTTTATGGTCAACGAGTCCGGTGCGCTGAGTGCCCTTTACTACAGTGACCGGCTGGCCCAGTTCCCTCTCGGGGTTATCGGTATTGCGGTGGCTACCGCGGTTTTTCCACTGTTTTCGCGACTGGCCGCTTCCCAGGAAATACAGGAGTTGAATACAACTCTTTCCGAATCGCTGGGACTGGTATTCTTTCTTGCCGTACCTGCTTCGGTCGGGTTGATTATGCTGCGGACGGAAATTCTGAGCCTTCTCTTTCATTTTGACGCGCGCGCGTTGCAGAGAACGTCTATTACACTAGTTTTTTACGCGATCGGTATTGCGGCGTTCTGCTCTGTACACCTGGTTTCCCGGGCCTTTTTTGCTGTGCGCGAGACCGCAACTCCGGTCAAGATCTCCGTGGCAATGGTCTTGCTGAATTTTATTCTGAATATCACTTTTCTTTCTCTTACATCTCTGAATGAGGGCGGGATTGCGCTTGCAACCAGTATTGCTTCGCTGGTAAATACGATTACAATGCTTGTTGTCTGGCGCAGAAAACGGAAAAATCAATTCCGCGGTGTCATTCTTTCCTTTCTCAGGATTTTCTTTCTGGGAGTATGCATGGGAGGTTTTATATGGGGGGTCCTCCAGTCACCTGCCGCACCCGATATTCTGCCGCATAGCAGCTTTATGGTATTTCTGATTCGTTTGCTGCTTGGTGTTATTGCTGGTGCGGGTTTTTATGGCGGCCTTTCCTATGTTCTTCGGATACGGGAGTTTGACTTTATGGTTTCCGGTCTGCGGAAGAAAACGGCGGATTAGCCTGAGAGGGTATCGAGGTGGCAGGCCACGCTTTGCCTGAGCGAATCCAGATTATACCCGCCTTCGAGAAAAGAGATAATCCTTCCGTGTGCGCAGGCTTCGGCCAGGTCAACCAGCTGGCGGGTAATGGTTCCGAATGTTTCGGTTTTCAGGCAGACAGAGGCCAGGGGGTCAGAGACGTGTGCGTCAAAACCCGCTGAAATCAGAATGAGTTCAGGATTGTAGTCGGCCAGCGCAGGTATCACACGGGTCTTGAAGATGTTCTCGAACTGCGAAGAATCGGTCCCGGGTGCAAGTGGAATATTCAGCGTAGTACCGGTGCCGGCTCCCTCACCGGTTTCTTCCGGTTTTCCGGTTCCCGGATACGCGGGATACTGGTGAAGGCTGATATAGAAGACGTCGCCGCTGGAATAAAAAGCATTTTGAGTGCCATTACCGTGATGTACATCCCAGTCAACAATTGCAACGCGTTCCAGATCCTTTTCAAGCGCGTGGGCGGCCGCAACAGCAATGTTGTTAAAAATGCAGAATCCCATAGCCCGGTTGGACTCCGCATGATGCCCCGGGGGCCGGACCGCACAGAAAACTCTTTTTTCGGTTTCGTCGATTACAGTATCTACGGCATTGATTCCAGCGCCGCAGGCCAGAAGCGCGGCATCGTAAGTCAGGGACGTGGCGCCTGTATCCGGGTCAATGGGACCGCCGCCGCTGTTTGAGTGCTGCGCGATGAACTTCATATACCGACGTGTGTGGATGGCGCGAACAGCCTCTTCCGAAGCGGGTTCGGGTTCGACAATTGGATATCGTTTTCCAACGGCTTTAATGGTTGCGTTGAGTCTTTCCGGACACTCCGGATGATTGGGGCTGTTTATATGGGCTTTGAAGAGATCCGAGTAATATATTCGCATAGGATGAATTGTAAAGGAAAATCACAAGAATCAAGCATTTTGTGTTGAATTTGGATAAAGGGCGGATACAGTATATATACCAACAGCCATTAAATGACGAGAGAAAGAGAAATGGAAAAATTGCCCGTATCCATGTGCATGATTGTCAAAGACGAACAAGACTGTCTGGAACGCTGCCTGAACAGCGCCGCAAACCTTTTTCGGGAACTGGTGATTGTGGATACCGGATCTACCGACAGCACTGTAGATATTGCAAAGAGATATACAGACAAGATATTCTACCATGCATGGGAGAATGATTTCTCCAAAGCTCGGAATCAGTCGCTTTCGTACGCAACTGAGGATTGGGTATTTATTATGGACGCGGACGAAGAACTTGAGGAACAGGCTTATGATAAACTCAAGAAGATCTTTATTGATTCCACGCCTGCAGCCAGGACCTATTTTCTCTGTCTGGTCAATGTGTTCAGCACCAGTGAGAATAAACAGAGTTCCCTGTATCATCCACGGTTTTTCAATTTCCAGCAGCGTGATTTTCACTATCAGAGTATTGTGCATAACACGCCCATGTACAAGCATCCAGTTGAGTATGTTGACCTCAAGCTCTATCATTACGGATACAGCTCTGCGATCAAAGAAAAGGTTATTCAAAAATCACACCGGACCCTGTCGCTGCTGCAGAAAAAGTTAAGCGACAATCCGGATAACTATCTTGATTTGTATCATATTATCAAATCCTACAATGCTCTGCAGATGTATGATAATACAATGCAGACCGCTGAGCGTATATTTGAATTATACGGTGAGCAGCGCAGCACAGGAGAGGTTCCGGGATATATGCACCGGTTTGCTGTGGAGATTGCGGGTTCCTTTTATTTTACGGCCTGTTGTTTTCAGGATTGCAAACAGAAGTATCTTGATGATATGGACAGGATTTTTCCCGCGTTTCCCAATGCGATTGATGTGTATTTTAATTGCGCATGCCTGTCCCTTGATTTCAATGATACATCGGCATTCGAATCTTATGTACGGAACTACAAGCGGTGCTGGGAATTATTTGAGCAGCAGAAGGAAGAGGAATACTGGAAACAGGTCGAGCTGATTCATCGCTTTGACATGGATAAGATTGAATACCTTGTCGGAATCCATCAGGAATCAACGGGTCATCCGGACAAAGCCGTGATGCATTATCAGGAAGCCCTTACGCAAAGCACATCCAATACACTCGCGGGTGTGGGAATGCTTCGGATTGGAATCAATCGCGGAAAAAAAGATTTTCTGGAAATGCTTGCCCAGATTCGCAGCTTTTATACCGACAGTACTGAAGTGGAATCCGAATTTATCAACTATTTGTATGAGCACAAACCTCCTGAATTTGTGGAGTACATGGCCTGCGTCATGGCCGCATCGGAATTCAGACAAGGATTCAGTCCGGAAGAGGAAACAGAACTGATTCGAACCCATACACCGCTCAAGACCGTGGTCTTTATTAATAATCTTTATAGCGGTAAGGATACGGATATTTTTTCGGTGCTTGATGGGCTGGGACATTGCCGCAATCTCAAAGCCAGACTGATTCTGGCCTGGGCGGCGTGCGACAAAGAACGATTGTGCGATGAGCGGCTGGAACCTCATGTTGTCTTTGATGAGTATCGATTTTATGGTATCTTTTATGAAAGCCAGGATCCGAATGCGGATACGCATGCCCTGGAGCAGAAACTCAGCGAAATCAACTTTTTCAGTCTGAGCCCCATGAACCGCCTGAATTACAGAAAACTTAAAGTGGATCTTCTCTTGCGTTCCGGCCGGGAAGCAGATGGGTACGATGAAATGGAGAAATACCTCAGCGAACTCTACGACTATTCCATGAAGGTTTTTGTTTCCGGGAACAAAGACATGGATCCGGTGGACCGTCTGTGCACCGCAGAAACACCGAATATGCGCTTTGCCGGGCACCACAGAAAGTGGTTAACCTTTGTTGAAAAAGGGGATAAAAAGAATGCGGTACAGCAAGGCTCTCTGGCTCTGGAAAACGCTACGGATTTGACCCGTGAATACGCGGCCTACCTTAAAGATCGAATTCAAACCCGTCTGGTCTGACGATTCGGATTTCTTATTTCTGTATGTAGGACAGAAGCGCTTCTTCTACACGCTTGAGCATTTTCGTGTCCACGTATTCGTCTTTGGAGTGTGCGTTCGCCCCCGGAATTCCCCACATAATTACACTGGAATTCGATGCTGAAAAATGGCGTGCGTCTGTGGCCCCATGAAGCTGGCTGAATTGCAGCTTTTGTTTCAGGTGCGTTTCCATTTCGCTCTTGAAATTTCGAACTCCAGGATCGGTTCGGGGGGTCATGAACCAGGGATGGATTTGAATATCCCGAATGGTTGCAGATGGGGCCTTTTTCCGGATTTTTGTCAACAGCTTTTTCGCGGTGCTTCGTTCTGTGAACCGGATGTTTACAGACAGTTTTGCGTGATCCGGAATTTGATTGATCACATCTCCGCCGGAAATAAGCGTGGGTGCGATAGTATTTTTCCAGTCACTGGAGCTCGTGGAACCGGAAAAGAGAGATTCGACCCGATGGTAACACTTCCAGAGCTTTTTGATTGCGTTGTCGCCTTTCCATGGCGTGGAAGAGTGGCATGCTCTGCCAGTTACCTCCATAGTGAAATTTAGAATTCCTTTCTGTTTGGTAATAATATTCAGAGAGCCCGTATCCATGACCAGAACGGTCTTACCGCTGAGACCGTCCGCAGCCATTCGGGCCGTTGTCTCTCCTCCGGTCTCCTCATCCGATGAAAAGAGAACACCGACACTCTTTGCAGTATTTGCTTCTGTGAGCAACCGGATACCGATGGCCGCGTGGACCTTGCAGTCGCTTGCGCCGCGTGCATAGAGTCGGTTGCCTTTGCGACGAGGTGTGAACTGCGAAGTCGGTGCACTGACCACATCTGTGTGGCAGACGTAAAGCAGGTCGGGTTTTTTTGTGCGTCGGGTACAGGCGTACAATGCTTTGCGCTGGCCGACCGTATAGGTCTTTGTATACAAGGAGGGGGTTGTCTTTTTCAGGTAGGTGCGGATAAAATCCGTGCACCGGTTATTTTCCGCGATGTCTGTGGTGATGGTTTTAAATTGGATCAGTCTTTCAAGTAATTGTACCGTTTCCATAACAGAATCCTTCCGTAAAGGTCAACAAAGAGTGAATGATTTATTATAGGTCTGGTCGTTTGTATTTCAATAAAAGATGTGTTGGAAAATAGTAAACGGATGGGTATAATGATTTTTATGGAACGATTAAAAGATGCATACAGGCGGATGCTCCTCATACGAATGGTTGAAGAAAAACTGGATGAATGGTTTTCCCTGGGAAGACTCAGAGGGACCTGCCATCTGTGTGCCGGGCAGGAAGCGGTTTGTGCTGCTGTGGGAATGAATATTCAGGCCCATGATCTGGTTTCTTCTACGCACCGCGGACATGGACACCTGCTGGGAATGGGCGGTGATCCAGGCCGAATTGTAGCAGAAATTATGGGGCGAACCCTGGGATATTCGAGCGGCGTAGGCGGAAGCCAGCATATGTGCAGTATGGAGAACGGATTTCTCGGGTCCAACGGAATCACCGCAGGTGGGGTTCCTGTGGGCACCGGGGCTGCTCTTGGACGAAAAATATGTAACGCACCGGGGATATCCGTGGTCTTTCTTGGAGACGGAGCCACCAGTCAGGGCGTCTTTTATGAATCGTTGAACCTGGCGGCAATGTGGACGCTTCCGGTTCTTTATGTCTGCGAGAATAACCGGTATGGTATGTCCATGGCACTTGAGCGGATCTATTCAAATCGGCTGAGTGCCAAAGCAGACCACTTCGGAATCCGTACCCGAACTGTGGACGGTATGGATTTTATTCAGATGGACCATGCGGTTGCCGATGCCGTGACGTATGTCAGACAGACCTCCCAACCCTTTTTTATGGAATGCCAAACCTACCGGTATTTCGGTCATTCCAAAAGCGACCGGCGTGTATACCGATCCAAGAAGGAGGAAGATGAATGGGCATTACGGGATCCACTGAACGTTCTTGCGGCGCATTTCCGAGAAAACAATGTGGATGTTCAGCCGCTTGTTGATGCTGCGAATCAGCAGCTCCAGAACGCCCTGGATGATGCGGAGAAATCTCCGCAACCTGAAACGAACCCGCCTGTATTTTCCTGAGGAACGAAAAAATAAATAACTGATGAAATCGAATACGCATTTATTATACTATGAATGTACTCTAATAAAATAACTTACATGATACCCGAATGATACTGCCAAAGAGAGTTTACCAACTCAAACTGATTGAAATTCAATTTGCCTTTATGGCCCTTCTCGGTCTGCTTGCCCTGTGCACTGCGATCATCAAAGACCTTGACACCGTTCTGGGGCTCAGAAACATCATACACATGAGTATTCTCTGTGTTATTCTCACTTGTTTTCTGTACTGGTCCGGCTTTTTTGACGCGCATCCGCTTCGGATACGGAGAAAACATGGTCATCTCTTTGCCCTGCTGCTTACCGGGCTTTTTATCCCTCCGGTCCTGTCCCTGATTTCATACTTTTTCGACTGGTTTTTCAGTCTGGGGATTCTTTTTCTGCACAGCATGCTGTACATCCCTCTGCTGCTGCTCAGTTGTTTTGCGTTTATTAAATTGTATAAACGGCCGGGGTTTAGATGTCGGATTGTGATTGTGGGAGCTGGATGGGCTGGATGCACCATGGCCAGTGAGTTTCTCGCAGACACGGAAGCCAATATTGAGATCGTAGGATTCATTGACGATGATCGGAATCGCAAACGTGTGGAGATTGAAGGAAACGGCCGACTTAATACCTTTGACGTACTCGGTGGAAATGAACAGCTTCTAAAGCTTTGTTCGCTTCACAATATTGATATTGTTGTCACCTGCATTACGCATCAGAGAGATGATAATCTGGTGGAATCCATTTACAGCCTTCGAAAGGCCGGATTCATTGTTGAAGAAATGCCGTCCATGTATGAAAAACTTTTTCAGAAGATTCCAGTGTACCATATGGGCCATAACTTCTACAGTTTTGAAGGCGAGATTCAGCGCGAAGAGGGTGCGTTTCTGGTCCGGTTCTACAATATTCTTTTATCGATCTGCCTGTTGGGACTGTATATGATTGCGGCATTTCCCCTGGTTTACCTGATTGTACGCACAACGATCGGAAAGGGAGTATTCTTCATACAGGAGCGAATCGGGCTGTGGGACGAACCTTTTTTTATTTATAAGGTTAAAACCATGAAAGACAAGGTCAAGGCTCCGAACAAAGAGGGCCTGCCCTGGGCCCAGAAGAACGACCCCCGGGTGCCGACTGCCTGCCGCATTATTCGTGATTTGAAACTGGATGAATTTCCGCAGTTGTGGAACGTAATTCGCGGGGATATGAACCTGATCGGTCCGCGGCCCCAGATGCGGGAATTGCTCAGAAAGTTTGAGAAAGCGATTCCCTATTACTCCAGGCGGCATCTGGTCCGTCCCGGAATCACGGGCTGGGCTCAGATCAACCACAGTGCCCTGCGGTCAACGGAAGACGCGATTGAAGGATTGCAGTATGATTTATATTACGTGAAGCACAGAACCTTTTCGTTTGATATGTATATTCTGTTTCGGACCGTGGAGAGAGTACTTAAATTCGACCGGATATAAAGACGGTTCGGCCGGTTAAAGAACATAGGCTGAGAAGGATTCAGCAAATCGACATTCATTACAGGAGTTTGTATAATGAAGCTGATAGAACAATCGATATGTGATTTTCAGGATTGCCTGGCGGGCATGTGTGAAACAGAAGACGGACGGCGTCTGGCCCTTCTATACGATGGAGACGAGCCAGCTGTGGTCAAGCGGTTGAGCCAAGGAGAAGATGCGGGCAGCCTGTCTCGTGACGGAAAAACATACAGCGTGAAAACGGTTGAACTCAATCATGCCAACGCCGAAGTTGTGCGTAAAATATTGCCACGAACCGCTCCCGTTCCCCTTGGAACCACGCCCGCATTCGGCTGCGGAGACCGGCTGGGTGTTGCCGGTCCCGCACACATTCGTGCCGTGCGGGAACGAAGCGTGACACCGATCCTGGCCCAGCAGTCCATCCGTGAACTCACCCGAACCGAACGCACAGCAGACCAGGTTATAGACGCCGCTACCTGGGCAGTCCTTGAAGAGGGGTATAAGGGAAAATGGGGTGCCGATGCCGACCATCTGAAGAGTGAAGAGGATATTCAGCTAACCGCGGACGCGGGATTTACCATGTTTACCATTGACCCCGGCGATCATGTGTGTGACAGCCAGAGCGACGCAAGCAACGAGAAAGGCTTTGCGGATATCCTCCAGCGATGCACTCGGAGCGTGGCGCTTCGAGACACGGTCACTGGATACGAATTCACCCTGAAAATGAGTGAAGAGGATGTCAAAAAGGGAATGAATAAATACCTGCGTGCGGTGAATTTTGTGGACGAGATGTATCAGGCCGCGAGCCGCATCGTGGACGGTGAATTTGACTTTGAAGTTTCTGTGGATGAAACCGATGATCCCACGTCAGTTACAGAGCACTATATTGTGGCATCTGAACTTCGCGAACGCGGAGTACGCTTTACAGGGCTGGCGCTTCGTTTTATCGGAGAATTTGAAAAGGGAATTGACTACAAGGGCGATCGGGACGCATTCAAAGAAACCCTGAAAAAAAACGCAGCCGTGGCCCGGCAGCTGGGCGGATACAAACTCAGCATTCATTCGGGCAGTGATAAATTTTCCATCTATCCCATATTTTCCGAATGCGCGCCCGGTCTGGCCCATGCCAAGACCGCAGGAACCAGCTATCTGGAAGCGATTCGGAGCATCAGTATGGCGGATCCAGACTTTTTTCGGGAAATATTCAGCTACGCACTGGGTCGGTATGAAGAGGACAAGCAGACCTATCATGTGTCTGCTGATTTAACTGTAATTCCTGCGCTTAAGAAACTGAAAGACAGCGAACTTCCGCAGCTGCTCGAAGACGACAACAGCAGACAGGTGCTGCACGTTTCCTTTGGGAGCGTACTCTGTACCCGCAAAGAGAACAGCGAATTTCTGTTCCGGGACCGGATCTATCAGGCGCTGGAAGATCACCGCGATCTTCACCTGGATACAGTGAGCAAACATATTCTCAGACACCTGGACGGTCTGGATAAAGCGCTGGCATGATGAGAAGCGGGTTGAAGAATTTGGGAAGCGTGTTATAATGCGAACGTTCATACGGTAAACAATCTGTTTTGTAAGGAGATATTTCATGGGTAATTTAAGCGTTGATCTGAATGGCGAAATTGCTGCCGTAACCGGGGGCGGTGGAATTCTGTGCAGTGTGATGTGCAAGGCCCTGGCCGAGTCCGGTGCAGCAGTAGCGGTGATGGATATTGCGGAAGATACCGCGAGAAATGTGGCGGAAGAGATTGTTTCCGCGGGCGGCAAGGCCGTAGCCGTGAAAGCCAATGTGCTGGATAAAGAGGACCTGAATCGGGCATATAGTGATGTTGCGGATGCCATCGGCGAACCGACTATCCTGGTTAACGGAGCTGGCGGAAACAAAAAAGAGGCCACGACCTCAGAAGAAATGTCCTTTTTTGATGTGCCTGCGGATGCGCTTCAGTGGGTACTTAACCTGAATTTTCTTGGAACGCTCCTGACCACTCAGGTCTTTGCCAAGCCCATGGCGGATGCCAAAAAAGGCAATATCATCAATATCTCCTCCATGGCCGCTTATCGACCACTGACAAAGGTGCTGGGGTATTCCGCGGCCAAGGCAGCGATCAGCAACTACACCAACTGGCTGGCCGTACACATGTCGCAGAATTATTCCACGGATATCCGGGTCAATGCCATTGCTCCGGGTTTCTTTCTGACCGAACAGAACCGGTACCTGCTTACCAATGAAGACGGTTCGCCGACCCCTCGCGGAAAACAGATCATTGATCACACCCCGATGGGAAAATATGGCAATCCCGAAGACCTGCTCAGTACATTGCGCTGGTTGCTTTCGGCGGATTCGCATTTTGTTCACGGCATCGTGGTTCCTGTAGACGGCGGTTTTTCCGCATACAGCGGTGTGTGAAATCAGTTTCCCTACTTTTTTGGAGAAGGTAACCCATGAAATTCAGACAAGACTGTAAATACGCGTTACTCGTAGCCACCAGTATGGGGGTTCGGCTGACACCGTCGAACGGCCAGCCGATGCACTGCGGAAGTAACTTTCTTATGCAGGCGACGAGTGCAGAATCCAATGTGGCCAGTGTTTCTTCCTTTCTCGGTTTGCCGGTCAAGGTGCTGACCACGTTTGTCAAGGACAGTCCCATTGCCCGTTTTATCCGAGATGACCTGGCCGGCCGTCACATGGATGTAGAAGGTCCGGAAGTGGAGCAGGGCGATCCCTGGGGATACCGGCACCAGTTTAATCTGGCGGACAGCGGGTACGGAACTCGCGGACCACGGGTTCACAATGACCGGGCCGGAGAAGTTGGCCGTACACTGAATGTCAAGGACTTTGACCTGGAACGCATTTTTGGAACTGAAGGGGTAAAGGTTGTGCACCTCTCCGGATTGATCGCGGCCCTGTCACCGGAAACCGGACAGTTCTGCCTGGAGATCGCTCGGGCAGCCAAAAAACACGGCACACGCATTTCATTCGACCTTAACTATCGGGCCTCGTTCTGGGAAGGCAGGACAAAAGAACTGAACGACATTTTTGCGGAAATCGCCGGTGTATCAGATATCCTGGTCGGAAACGAAGAAGATTTTCAATTGTGCCTGGGCATTGAAGGGCCGGAAGCCGGCGGCAAGGGGCTGGCGGAGAAGATTGATAATTTTAAAGGTATGATCAATCGAGTCAAGGATGCCTATCCCAATGCCGGAGTTTTTGCCACCACGCTGCGGGAAGTGGTCAGTACTCATTGCCACAAGTGGGGGGCGATTATGTCAGAGGGAGATTCCTGGCATGTGGTAGAACCCAGAGAAATCGGTGTCCTTGACCGAATCGGTGGGGGAGACGGATTTGTCGGCGGTATGCTCTATGCGATTCTCAAGGGCTGGGTAAGTGAAAAATGGGTTCAGTTCGGCTGGGCTACAGGCGCACTGGCGACCACCATGCTTACTGATTAC
>CAZGEP010000074.1:0-5486 GCA_964524955.1 uncultured Planctomycetota bacterium
TAAAAGCCTTGACGCTTGATTCAAAACATCTTCGGTTAACACTCTTGCACAGCTGCGCCTTTGGCGGGGACGAAAAAAAGATTCAGCTCCTTCTTCCCGGAGCTTTCGCAGGGAACGACTCACACTGCTTCTGGATACGCCAAATGCGCGTACAACATCTGCTTCCCGGCAACAGCCTGATTCAATCAGCTGGGAGGTGATAAACCGAAACATGTTCTTTTGGCCAGTTTCATGCTGGTAAATCGGGTGCGGTCCCAGGAAATAGATCCATATCTTTTCTTCACGAAAAACGCTGAGACAATCGTTGATTTGACTTGCACCGCTGGGGATTGTGGGTAAAATGAGTTGACGTTCCATGGCACCTTTCCTCTTCTTCTCTTGCGTGAAAAATGGGGTAAAGGTGTCATTTTTATTTTCGTGTAAAAAAAATCAAGACCAATATTTTTTTTCTTTACAACTGACTGATGATAAAAATATTATGGTAATTGGCAATACAGAGAATGTCCTGCCCAGATCAAGATTCCTGAATGGTAGCTACTGCGAACGCAGCCGTGTCATGATCGATACCTACGCTGACCCAACCCTTGTTGCGAGCCAGGTCATAAACACCGTAGGGAGACACTTTTCCCAACTCCTTGATTTTGAAGTCGTGAACTCGGACCTTTTCGGGCAAGAAGAAAACATTTTAAATAAAAGAGTAACACATACTTTTATTAAGGTAAAAAGATGATTAGATATTTATTGTTCGCAGCATTATTTTTCCTTTTCAGTCTCAACCACCTTCCTGCAAGAACGCATGATTCATATACAGAGATATTCATCGCAATGGTTGAGGTGCTTTCGGCAGATGAAGACAGCAGAAAAGAGTTTGTTCAGGGGACTGACGAAAAACGCAGAGACGTGCTGTACGTTTCTCTCCAAGAAGAAGAGAATAGAGTCGCAAAACTTTCCAGTATATATCAGAAGTTGTATGAAAAGCGAACAGCGCATGCTGGCAGATTTCTTTCTCTGTTAAAGGCAAAGGATAAGATTCTGCTGCTGAAGACAATATGGAAGACAGATAATTCTGACTGCAAAGCATATATCCTGAAAAGATGTAGTTTCGACAGAGATACCAGTTCAGATGAATTTGTTAGGAAATGCGTAATAGCCGGGATGGACAGCGTTGATGATAAATTACAGCGTTCTTCTGTCGAATGCTCAATGAGATTGGATGTAAACAGGAGAGAGATTCTTGATAAGCTGCTCAGGCTTGCAGATAACGTTGTTGACCCGAAATTAACGGCCAGCCTTATCGGGGCGTTGAGTGTGCATGGTTACAGCAAAAAAGCGCGTGATTTTGTATTGGACTTTATTGATGCTGATTCTTTTGAAGGAATGGTCGCTTTGAATAAAGGGGGAAATCTCGCAAGCATCGACTATATGAAGAAAATAAACAGAATTTTGAAAGACAAAAAAGACCGGCGTTACAAAACAGCACTTGAAATCTCGCTGAAATGGGGTTTGAGGTCAGGGTTGGAGGCTTTCTTTGAAAACAGAGAGATGCAGAGGAACAGGGGAATTGTTTCTGCATTGGCGAAGGGCAGGGGTGCGGGCTGGAAAGACGATCGGGTCTGGAAATATTTGCAAGAAAATCCAAGGCAGTTGCGCAATTATCTTGTGAAGGTGTCGTTTGAAGACAGGGGTGCCCTGACTCTTCAGCAGTTAATAGCAAATGTTGCATCAGAAGACAAGTTTTTATCGGCAATTGCCTCTATGAAGCTTCGACATCTGCTTTGGTATATTGAGGTTCCCGGCCTTGCTGAGTCGATTGCTTCTGCTTCAGGGTCTGATGCGAAAGGAAGCCTGATGATTGCTTTTGCCAGGAGAAATGATTTCCCCGGAACTGCAAGAGTGATTCGTGAAAACTATAAAAACAGCAATATTTCTGCTCGTGAGCTTGAGAGTATCCTGCAGGCGCTGATTCTGTGCGGATGCAAAGAGCCTGGCAAATTCGGATTTGACTTTAAAAGGATTGCTGAATTGCCTGATGATAATTGGAGAAAAACTGTCTATATCGGATGGTTGGGAAAAAAGAAGTTTTCCTGGAAAGATGTCTGTCGGAATATAAAAAATAAAAAGCATTTTGTGCCATCGGATATCGGAGTTCTTGTCAAAGCCGTAAAGGAAACCCCTGACGAATTATGTATGTTGATTGCAAACAATGTGGAACTGCTTCCCAAAACACGGTTTGCTGCAGCGATGAGGTTATTTTATAACGGAAGGAAGAAGGTTGTGAACAGGCTGTTGGAGTCTTCTGATTTTCGCCTGAAGAGCCTACTTGTTCGTGAGTTCTTTATGTATCATGACGGCGATATTTTCGACCGTACTGAAAAAATGATTAAAAAATGGTGTAGCTCTGATGTGCAGGAAGAGAGAATGTTTGCCTTTCAGACAATATGCAGGCATTTTCGGGACGTGAAAATGATTGAAAAGTATCTCGGAAGTTCTGGTATACAACAAACACACTTGCTTTCGAATTATTTATTTCTGTCAATATAATTATTGACATATCCGCATAGGCGGATATAATAACCGCCTATGGAAAAGAGCTATGGAAAAGAGACTTGATACATCGCCTGAACAGCTGTTTCGCCTCCTGGGGGACGAGACACGGTTAAGAGTACTGCGTGTTTTGCGTGATGTCTCTTTATCAGTAAGCGAAATGGTCTCTGTGCTGGATGTTCCTCAATCAACCCTGAGCCGCCATCTGGGCGCTCTGCGCAGGGAAGGGTTGGTCCAGTATCGCAGGGATGGGGCGACTGTCTGGTATGCTGTGGCAGACGATCTGCTCCATGATGAGTCTCTGATGGCGATGCTGGATGAGTCTTTTACCCGTGTAAATGCAAAAAAGGATGATGAGCAGCGGCTGAAAAAAGTTCTGGCTGCCAGACGGACCAGGACCCAGGATTTCTTTGATGCTGTGGCTGGTGAATACCACCACCTGGTCAAACCGGGCGGCGGTGATGCCGGTCTGCTTTGGGCCATGATGCAGGCCTTACCTGTATGTACTATTATAGACGTAGGGTGCGGTGAAGGGAACCTGGCCTTGCGTTTAGCACGGCTGGGCCATACTGTCCATGCTGTCGACTCGTCTAAAGCCATGCGTAAGACCCTGAAAGAACGGGCCAGGGATATCCCTGCCAAGCGCCTCAAAGTCCATGACGGTGATATGGAGTCGCTCCCCCTGGATGATTCAACTGCTGATTTGGTACTTTACAGCCAGGTATTGCACCATGCCTCCCGTCCGTCGGTTGCCCTGGCTGAAGGGACGCGTGTCTGCCGCACGGGGGGGAAGGTGCTCATAGTCGATCTGCTGCTCCATGATAAGGAGTGGACCCGAGAGCAGCTGGGGGATCTGTGGCTGGGGTTTAGTGGCTCTGATCTCAAGAGCTGGATGAAAGAAGCCAGGTTGAACGATATACAAGTAGATGAAGTGGATAGCGGCGGGATGGCTCTTGTGTGTGCACGTGGGAGGAAGTAAGAGCGGATATTGAATGAAAGAAAAGGCAGAGATTGCCGTGCGGACACACACAATGACGGAGAGAAGATGAAGAATGATTTTTATCTTTTACTGACCCAGTGCCTGCGACTCTGTGTGAGGTATATTTTTTCCGGAACGATATAGTAACGATTAAGAAACCTTTAACTTTTGGAAGGAGTTAGAAATGTCTGATTACAAAGTAAAAGACATTGAGCTGGCTGAGTACGGACGCCTTGAGATGGACATTGCTGAAGTCGAGATGCCGGGACTCATGGCTACGCGTAAGAAGTATGGTGCCGATAAACCGCTTAAGGGACTGAAGATCATGGGCTCTCTGCACATGACGATCCAGACTGCTGTGCTGATCGAAACCCTGGTTGAGCTGGGGGCGGATGTACGCTGGTGTTCATGCAACATCTTTTCGACCCAGGACCATGCTGCTGCCGCTATCGCTAAGGCCGGCGTGCCGGTCTTTGCCTGGAAAGGTGAAACCCTGGAAGAGTATTGGGCCTGTACACTCAGCGCTCTGACCTGGCCCGACGGCTCAGGCCCGAACCTGATCGTGGATGATGGCGGGGATGCGACCCTTCTAATGCACAAAGGGTATGCTGCTGAAGACGATGCGTCCACTCTTGACATTGAGACTGATGTTGAAGAAGAGCAAGTCATTCTTGCTCTCCTCAAACGGGTCCTGGCTGAAACCCCGGACAAATGGCACAATGCGGTCAAAGAATGGAAAGGTGTTTCTGAAGAAACGACTACGGGTGTCAACCGCCTCTACCAGATGATGGAGCGGGGTGAACTCCTGGTCCCGGCCATTAATGTAAATGACAGTGTGACCAAATCTAAATTCGACAACCTCTACGGCTGCCGTGAATCGCTCTGCGATGGTATCAAGCGAGCGACTGACGTAATGGTGGCCGGTAAATACACCTGCGTATGCGGGTATGGCGATGTGGGCAAGGGCTCTGCAGAAAGCCTCCGTGCTATGGGTGCCCGAGTAGTAGTCACTGAGATTGATCCGATCTGTGCGCTCCAGGCTGCTATGGCCGGATATGAAGTCAAGACAATCGAAGATGTGGTTTCAGATGCTGACATCTTTGTTACGACCACAGGGAACAAAGACGTTATCACAGCTGACCATATGACTAAAATGAAGAACCAGGCTATTGTCTGCAATATCGGCCACTTTGATAATGAAATCCAGGTTTCCAAACTCAAAGAGATCAAGGGCATCAAACAGGTCAATATCAAACCGCAGGTTGACAAGTTCGTTTTTCCTGACGGCCATTGTATCATCATGCTGGCTGAAGGCCGCCTGGTCAACCTTGGTTGTGCGACCGGCCACCCGAGCTTTGTAATGTCCAACAGCTTTACCAACCAGACTCTGGCCCAGATCGACCTGGCGACCAATGATCATGAGATCGGTGTCCACCGTCTATCCAAAGAGCTGGACGAAGAAGTCGCCCGTCTTCACCTGGAGCACATTGGCGTGAAGCTCACGGTCCTGCGTAAAGACCAGGCGGAGTACATTGGAGTGCCGGTAGAAGGGCCGTACAAGCCAGAACACTACCGCTATTAAGCCGAAGGCTAAGTATAAAATATGACTTGCGAATTAAAAGCCGTCAGGAAAAATCTGGCGGCTTTTAATTATAAACACGTTCCAGGGATCAGGGGCGTTTACCAAAAAGAGTGCCTGCTCACGGAGCAACACTGCTTCGGTTGAGTTAGTGCATTTTGACGTCTTCAGCCTATGCCGAAGTGATCTGTAAGAATGCTTTTTAACTTGTTGCGAACAACAGAGTATGAGAAGTATTTGCGGCCAAGTTCGTAGTTGTGTTCTACCATTTTACGCACTTTGGCCGGACTGTTGAGCAGGTCTTCCACTTCCTGAACGGTTTTTTCAGTGATAAAATCATCGAATTCAACGACGCGGAATCCTTTGGGCTTGATGTCTGTAGTG